>MGYR01000139.1:0-5804 GCA_001801825.1 Gammaproteobacteria bacterium RIFCSPLOWO2_02_FULL_56_15
TACCATAACGCATCAAGCCGCCAAGTTCCGCTTTGGCCTCCAGCAACACCACTGCATAACCCCTGCGCCGCAGGTGGTAGGCCGCAGACAAACCGGCAGGACCTGCCCCGATGACGGCAATACTCTCTTTTTTGCTGCATGGTACAGGTGGCAAGGACCACTTTTCGCGGATGGCCAGGTCCCCGACAAATCGCTCCAGCGCGCAGATGGATACCGGTTCATCGTAGCGGCCCCGATTACAAACAGACTCACATGGATGATGACAGATCCGTCCCGCAATGGCGGGAAACGGGTTGTTGCCTGTGAGGGTATGCCATGCCCCATGGTAATCCCCTTCCTTGATTTGCTGAATCCACAGGGCAATGTTGCCGTCCACTGGACAGGCGCTATGGCAGGGGGCCGGCGGGTTCACATAATCCGGCACTGCACTGCGCCAGGTACCGGTATGATAGATGTCGGTTTTGCCTGAAGTCCAGACCGGTGAGTCTGGATTGCCGGACTCCGGATCGTTCATGCCGCCTCCCGCATCAAACGGTAGCCCGCCTGGAATGCGTTCAGGTTTTCCTGCTTCCGATTGGGAGCCGCTGCCACGATGGTACGGCTCATTCCTTCCATTGTCGGCGCATTGAGGACTGAGCTGAGTGCCCCAAGCAGCGCCGAATTGATCAATCTGCCCATGCCGTTTTCCTCGGATACCTTCATGCCATCAATCGTGAAAATCCGGTGATTCCCCTGATGCTGGAAATCTTTCACGCTACGCGCGGTGTTCACCACGACAAGACTGTCCGGCCCGGTCCGATCCAGCAGCCGTTGATCCAGCAGACTGGCATCAAAACAGAGAATGGCATCCGCCTTGCTGATATCGCAACGCAATCGGATTGGTTTCTCATCGATCCGGATCACCGCACTCACGGGCGTGCCGCGACGCGCTCCACCATAAGTCGCGTAGGACTGTACATAGCATCCTTCGGCGAAAAAAGCCTTTGCCAGCAGCTGACCCGCAGTCTGCGCGCCCTGGCCTCCCCGGCCCAGTATCAGGATTTCTCGCATGTCCCTCCCAAGCTGATGAAGTCAGTAGGATGTAGCCCAACGGCCCGTCTGCCGGCCACCCGAGGATGGTGTCGCGGCATTTTTTCTCCGGCTTATCTTCGCAAAGACCATCCGATACCCAGAAATGGAATTTAATGATAACGGATTATTCACTCTCTGAATGTGATTACAATAGGTTTACAGGTTGTAAAAAGACTTTTTCAACGATCTCATGTGCTTAAAACTTGAGAAAGCGCGAAATTCTCCATAGAATCCGGTGTCCTGTGAGCAACCCCCGCGACCCGCGGATGAGGATTTTGCATGAGACCCTATTTTGAAAAGATGGACAACTTCGGCAAGGAGTTGAAGCAAAACAAGAAAAACCGTGCCGCCGATAGCCATGAACGACTCTGTGCGGTTGAAGCAGATATTGAAAAGAAGAAGAGTGAAATTCTGAATGCCGGGTTCTCTACGGAAGAAATCAATAAAAGAGGCTGGATGACTATCAACCAGAGGCTTGAATACCTGGTCGAACCGGGCACCTGGCATCCATTGCATTCTCTCTACAACCCGCTGGATAACGAGGAAGGAACCACCAATGTCATCGATGGCCTGGGCAAGATTGCCGGGAGGTGGGCGGTCATCATCGGTTTTGATAACAAAGTAATGGCGGGCGCCTGGCTCCCCGGCCAATCGGAAAATATTCTGCGAGTTACGGATCTTGCGAAACGGCTGAATATCCCGTTGGTATGGCTGGTAAACTGCAGTGGCGCAAAACTGCCCGACCAGGAAAAGTTCTACGCCAATCGCCGTGGTGCAGGCGCCCCGTTCTACCGTCATGCAGAGCTGGAACAGGCAGGCATACCCATCCTGGCAGGTATCTACGGCACTAACCCCGCCGGCGGCGGTTATCAGGGTATCAGCCCGACGATTCTCATCGCCCACAAGGATGCCAACATCGCGGTGGGCGGGGTGGGAATCGTCTCCGGAATGGCTCCCAGGGGTGGCTTCACGGCTGAATTGATCGAAGAGCTGGTCGAAAAAACCAGGGATTTCAGGGCCACTCCGCCGGGCCGCGTGGAAACCCATTACAACAAAACCGGCTTTTTCTCACGCGTTTACGAGGAGGAAACCGGTGTCCTCGATGGTATTCGGGAATACATGGAAAACATGCCCGCCTACGGCGCAATGGTCTTCCAAGTCGCCGAGCCGGCGGAACCGGCCTTTCCTGCGGAGGATTTGTATTCCATCCTTCCGCATAACCAGAAAGAGGTCTATTCCTTTGATGAGTTGCTTGCCAGGCTGGTTGACGGCAGTGAACAGATGGAATTCAGACCGGGTTACGGTCCGGAGGTCTATACCGGCCTATGCAAGATCGACGGTGTGCTGATTGGCTGCATCGGGAACCGCCAGGGTTTTCTGGGCAAGGGTTATCCGGAATATGCCGATTATCCCGGTATTGGCGGAAAACTCTACCGTCAGGGTCTCATCAAGATGAATGAATTCGTGACCCATTGCGGCCGGGACAGAATCCCCGTGATCTGGTTTCAGGATACCTCCGGGATCGACGTGGGCGATCTCGCGGAAGAAGCGGAGTTGCTGGGACTCGGCCAATCATTGATTTATTCCATCCAGCAAACCGATGTGCCGATGATGCTCGTGGTGCTGCGTAAGGGTAGCGCCGCCGCTCATTACGTCATGGGGGGCCCGACAGCAAACCGGCACAATGCCTTTACTCTGGGAACGGCAGCCACCGAGATCGCGGTAATGCACGGGGAGACTGCCGCTGTTGCCACCTACGCGCGTAGAGCCATGAAGGAAAAGGATGCCGGTCGTCCGCTGGATGACGTGGTCAACAAAATGAACCAGTTGGCACAGAAATACCGTGACACCTCGCAACCGGATTATTGCGCCCACTATGGTTTTGTGGATGAAGTGGTCAAGCTGGCAGAGTTGCGCAGCTACCTCAAGGCCTTTGCCGGCGCGGCCTATCAGAACCCCCGTTCCATCTGCCCGCGGCATCAGTTGCTGCTGCCCCGCATCATTAAAGGATAAACCGGGAATACTCCCAGGGATCTGACCATCATCCGACTACAAACTTAGCGAGTTCCTCTATGGAAGAAGCATTCAAAGTGTTCGTGAACGGGTTCGCCGGCGTTTTTTGCGGAATGGCAATCCTGTATCTGGTTATCAAACTCCTCTCCTTTGCTGCCGGCAAGGCAGAAAAAAGCGGGGAATAAAGACTATGCCCTTCCTGGAGGCCATGGGGATTCTGTACCTGACCCCCAACATGATTACGATGTGGTTGATCGGCCTCTTACTCATTTATCTGGCGGTCAAAAAGCAATATGAGCCCTTGCTGCTGCTGCCCATCGGTTTTGGGATCATCATCGCCAACCTGCCGGAAGCCGGCCTGATGAAACCGGACACGGGTCTGATCTGGCTCTTTTATCACTTCGGCATCGAGTGGGAAGTGATACCCCCCCTGATCTTCCTCGGGCTTGGTGCGATGACCGATTTTGGACCCATGCTGGCGCAACCCCGTCTGATATTCCTCGGGGCGGGCGCACAGGTCGGTGTCTATGTCACCTTCTTCGTTGCCTATGCGTTCATGGGATTTTCACTGAAAGAAGCCGCAAGCATCGGGATTATCGGCGGTGCGGACGGCCCGACAACCATATTCCTGGCCTCCAAGCTTGCGCCACATCTGCTCGGCGCAGTGGCCGTGGCGGGTTATTCCTACATGGCCATGGTTCCCTTCATACAACCCCCCATCATGAGGCTGCTGACAACCGATGCCGAACGCCGAATCAGGATGAAAAAGAGCCGTAAGGTCACTCAAAGGGAGAAGATCATCTTTCCAATCACTGCGACGATTGTAATCGTCCTGCTGGTCCCGGCATCCGCACCACTCATCTCCATGTTCATGCTAGGCAACCTCTTCCGGGAGTCCGGTGTGGTCGGCCGTCTGAGCGATACGGCCCAGAACGCCCTGATGAATATTGTGACCATCTTTCTCGGCGTCAGCATCGGGGCGACCATGGATGGTGATCATTTCCTGCAGAAGCAAGTAATATACATCTTCCTGCTCGGACTCGTCGCATTTATGGCCAGTACGGCAAGCGGCGTGCTGCTCGCGAAATTCATGAACCTGTTTACCAAAAACAAGATCAATCCTCTGATCGGCGCAGCCGGAGTATCCGCGGTACCCATGTCGGCCAGGGTGGTGCAGAAGGAAGGTTCCCGTGTGGACAAAAAGAATTATTTACTCATGTTTGCGATGGGACCTAATATAGCGGGAGTGATAGGCACTGTCATCGCTGCAGGCATCTTTCTAACCATGCTTCAGTAATATAAACATAACCGGGAGAAATCGAATGGCAGAAAAAGTTCTGGCCCCGTTGGCCGGTAATATCTGGGAAATCCTCGTCAAGGTCGGGGACAAGGTGCAAGAAGACGACGAACTGGTCATTATTGAAGCACTGAAGATGGAAAACCCTGTCTACTCCCCCTGTGACGGCGTCATCAAGGAGATCAAGGTGAGCAAGGGGGAGCAGGTGCAGGAGGACGCCGTCCTCATGATTCTTGAATAACCAACCGCATAGAGAGTAGTCATGATTTTTGAGCTTACAGAAGAGCAGAAACTGGTTCAGGAAACCGCAAAACGTTTCGCCCAGGAAGAGATCGCCCCAACCCAGGTCGTGGAGGAGGCAAAACACATTTTCCGTCCCGACCGCGTCGCCGCTATGGGCGAGCTGGGTTTCTTTTCCTGCATCATCAATGAAGAACTCGGTGGCAACGGCATGGGCTTCATGGAATCCGTCCTGATAGCTGAGCAGATTGCCAAGGTTTCCGCCTCATGGCGCCTGCCATTCAATATGCAGAATCTTGGGCCCTCGCTCACGGTGGAGAAATTCGGCACCGAGGCGCAAAAACAACGCTACATACCGGGCTGGATCGCCGGCACCCAACTGGGTTTCTTCGCAATGACCGAGCCCAACACCGGTTCGGATGTCTCCAGCATGAAAACCACGGCCAGGGATATGGGCGACCACTGGGAGATCAACGGAACCAAGACCTGGATCTCCCAGGCCCATGTCGGAGACGCAGGGCTTCTCTATGCCTATACAGATCGTGAAAAAAAACACAAGGGCATGTCGGCTTTCATCCTTGAACCGAAGAACCTGAAAGGCTGTACAGTGCGCGCCATAGAAACCAAGCTCGGGCTGCACTGCGCTCCGACAGGCGAGTTCGCCTTCGATGGGGTGAAAATCCCCAAGGATGCCATCCTGGGCAAACCTGGTGACGGCTTCGGGATCTGCATGTGGCAGCTGAATAATACCCGTCTGGGATGTGCTGCAGGCGCCTTGGGTGTGGCGGGATCGGCACTGGATCTCTCGGTCAACTACGCCAATGAACGCACGCAGTTTGGCAAACCTATTTCACAACATCAGATGATTCAGGCCCAGATTGCGGAGATGGTCGTAGAACACCATGCGGCTCAACTGCTGGTCTACCGGGCGGCCTATCTCAAGGATAAGGGCATGCCCAACCAATACGAGACCTCCATCGCGAAATACGCCGCCTCAGAGGCCGCAGTGCATGCCGCCAATGAATGCATGAAGATATTTGGATCCTACGGATTCTCCACGGAATTCCCGGCGGAACGTTTATATCGAGACGCAAAATCTTTACAGGTGGTCGAAGGAACCTCGAATGTGCAGAAGATGATCATCGCCGGTATGGCCTGCGGGCACACTCAGAACCGTTAAGGA
>MGYR01000139.1:5843-22149 GCA_001801825.1 Gammaproteobacteria bacterium RIFCSPLOWO2_02_FULL_56_15
GAAAACAAGTTTAATTCTTGGCGGGCTTTGCGCCTTGGCGAGATCACGGCGAATGCCCGACCAGACTTGAGTTGTTCTACATTGGCTGGATACCAGATAACGCCTGCGGCGTTTCCGGTATGACGAAATATAAACCATTATCCCGGAAGCCGGGAATACACTATCCGCTCGTTGCTGGTTGATCCCTGCACGCGTCTCTCGCTTTCCAGAAAACGCAGATGGGCCAGGGTCTCGCCGAGTGCCAGCAAGCGGTTCAATTCGTTAAGCTGTCGTGGAAAGAGCAGGGAGCTGATCTCGGCGGCATCCCTGGGTCTATCACAGAAGGATTCCACCTGGGTCAGGCGTGCGTGATGGTCCTGCTCGATCTGGTCAATCCGCAGATGCAGCCCGCTGAAAACCCTGCCATGCGAGGGCAGGACCAGCGTTGTTCCCGGCAGCGTCCGCAACCGCTGCAGGGACGCAAAATATTCAGCCAGGGGATTCGTTTCGGATTCCATTGAAAACAGACTGATGTTGCTGGTGATTTTTGGCAGGATCTGGTCACCGGAGATCAATACACCGGCGGTATCGCAATACAATGCAGCATGTCCCCGGGCATGTCCGTTGCACAGGAGGACCCGCCAGGCCCTGCCCCCAACTTCGAGGGTATCGCCATCCTCCAAATACCGCATCCGCTCCGGTGAGCCGGAAACGATCCTCCGGTATTTCCTGCCGGTTTCAAACTCCACGAAAGCTGCAGGTTCGCAAATACCATGGGCACGGTAGAATTGAGACACGGCAGCCTCATAGTAGCTAATATCGTCCTGCAATAGAAAAGTCACTTTGTCAGCAGTTTCCCTGGACAGGTACACATCACAGGAAAAACGGTCAGACAACCACCGGGCGAGTCCGACATGATCAGGATGGTGATGGGTTACGAATATCCGCTGTATCGGCCTGCCCCGCAGGTGGGCATTGAGCAGCGTATTCCAGATGGATTGGCATTCAGGTATCGCAGGTCCGGTATCCACCAGCGTCCAACCATCACCGTCCTCCAGGAGCCAGACATTGATCTGTCCCATGGCAAAAGGCAACGGCAGACTCATCCAGAAGATCCCGTTCTCCAACTCGGTTGCTGCACCCGGCGCGGGGATCCCGGGATAGGGATACACCAGTTCCTGAGTCTTGTTAAGCATGTCCTGTGGGCTTCCATCCACTGTTCGAAACCCGCAACTCAAACATCCCGGTTCCAGTAGATCTCATCATCGCCTTCACTTCTGGCCAGGATTCGCGCCAGTACAAAGAGCAGGTCCGAGAGCCGGTTTATAAATACCGTCATGGCCGGGGGTAGTACCAGGGTATCGGCCAATCCTGCCAGTTTTCGCTCCGCTCTGCGGCAAACGGTCCGCGCAATATGGCAAGTGGCGGCGGCCCGGTTACCACCGGGCAGGATAAATTCCCGGAGTGGCGGGAGATGAGAATTGTAATCATCAATCCATGTTTCCAATAGACCTGTGTAATCCTTCAATTCTGCCTTTCCCGGTTCAGTGAGCGATAAGACGCCACCCAGGTTGAACAGGATATGTTGAATATGCCGCAACTGTTCCGTGGCCTGCTCTGGAATTCCTTCGCTGATCAACAACCCCAGCCAGCTGTTGAGTTCATCAATCTCCCCCATGGCGTCCAGTCGCGGGGATGACTTGGCGATCCGGGCGCCGTCCGCAAGGCCGCTGGTGCCGTCATCACCCGTACGGGTATAAATTCTGCTAAGGCGATTACCCATGGCAAATCAAGCAAGCGTTGCCAGATTTGTCCCCCTGCAAAAAAAGTTCAGCCACATTCATGCAGCCTGCTCCATTTCCGGTGTATACCGTCCGAGACAGGCAAGGCTGTTACACTTCTCCCGATGCAGCAAGCGCGCCTGCGCCTTGGCGACATTTTCTTTCTTACCACCCCAGTCCTTGAGGCAAGGCGCCTGCAGGGCTCGTCCATAGGAAAAGCTGAGTGGCCAGGGCAAGCTCGGACAGGATGCATTCATGGCATTCAGATGGGCAGTGGCAAGTTCCGCACTCTGCCCCCCGGAGAGGAATACGACACCCGGGATCGATGCAGGTACGGCATCCAGCAGGCATTGTACGGTCTGCGCGGCAACCTCATCGATGCCAGCCTGTTGTGGACACAGTTTGCCGGGAACCACCATGTTTACCTTCAGGATGGTGTGTTCACAACGGACATCCTGTCGGTAGAGCATGTCGAACAGGGTATGCAGCGTGATCCTGGTTACCGAGTAGCACCTGTCAATGGTATTGTCGCCATCCATCAGCACCTCCGGTTCCACCATAGGCACCAACCCGGATTCCTGGCAGAGCGCCGCATACCGGGCCAGCGCGTGCATATTCGCCTCGATACAGGCATTCGTCGGGATATCCGCACCGATGGTAATCACGGCCCGCCACTTGGCAAAACGCGCACCGAGTTGCCGGTATTCCAGAAGACGTTTGCGCAGACCATCCAGTCCTTCCGTCACCTTTTCTCCAGGATGTCCCGCATGATCGCTGGTGCCGGCATCCACCTTGATTCCCGTCAGGATCCCCTGGCGCGACAGGATTTCCGGGAAAGACACCCCGTCAAGCGTGGCCTGGCGTATGGTTTCATCAAAGAGGATCATGCCGCTGATATAATCCCCAGCGCCGGGATTGGCAATCAGCAATTCCCGGTACGCGCGCCGGTTTTCCTCGTTCGATTCGATCCCAATGCTGTCAAAACGTTTCTTGATGGAAGGAAAACTCTCGTCAATCGCCAGTATTCCTTTTCCCTTCGCAACCATTGCGCCAGCAGTAACTGAAAGTCCGGTTAATGAATCGTTCATGTCATTACTCCATTACAGTGTGGGTGTTGTTTCGGATCCGGTCATTATGAAAAACCGGCAAAATCAAGTATAGAAGCCCGGCAGGGTGTGTGCAGAAGGCCGGCCAAAACCCCGCGGAAATCCGCAATAAGAACAGGAATGGTCATTGGCGTACGGGCTCATGCAACTGTTTCCAGTGACTTGCCAACCTGGATGATTTTCATATTATTGGTTCCCCCGCGCATACCCTGCAAGTCACCTTTGGTGATGATAACCCGATCGCCTTCAGTCACGTACCCCCTCTCCAGCAGGATACTGATGATTTCCCGGTTTGCCTCCAGAGGATTGGAATGAGTGATATCGTAACGGATAGGATAGACCCCCCGGTACAAACGCATTCTACGCATGGTTTCGAGATTGCGGGTAAACCCGAAAACAGGTATGGAAGAACTGATCCGGGACATCCAGCGGCAGGTTATACCGGTTTCCGTCAGTGAGGCGATCGCCCTCGCGCCTATATGATTCGCCGTATACATGGTAGCCATGGCAACGGCCTCATCGATGCGATCGAAATGCTGGTTGATACGATGATCCGAGATCCTGGTAAGCGCCTGTTTCTCCGTTTCCTCACAGATCCTGGCCATCGCCTGTACGACCTTGGCCGGGTATTTTCCGATGCTGGTTTCCGCCGACAGCATCACCGCGTCAGTACCGTCCAGGACTGCGTTGGCCACGTCAAAAACCTCGGCGCGCAGGGGTATCTGGCTGTCTATCATGGATTGCATCATCTGCGTGGCCGTGATCACCGGACGATTCTTCGTGCGGGCAAGGGTGATCAGGTTCTTCTGTATCGCCGGCAGGACCGCATCGCCCATCTCCACGCCCAGATCGCCCCTGGCTATCATAATCGCCGCCGAGGCATCGATGATCTCCCCGGCATTCTCGACCGCCTCGGCGCGTTCAATCTTGGAAATCACGCCGGCGATGCTGCCGGCCTCCTCCAGATACCTCCGTGTCTCGTTTACGTCGCTGGCGCTGCGTATGAAAGATACGGCGAAATAATCAGCCCCGATCTTCACTCCATGCTGTAAATCACCGATATCCTTTTGCGTCAGGGTCCGCGCCGATAATCCCCCGCCCAACAGGTTGATCCCCTTGCTGTCAGAAAGCTCACCTCCGACCAACACCTTGCATACGATCTCGGTACCGGAGACACCCTGGACCTCCAGTACAATCCGGCCATCGTCCAGCAGCAAGGTGTTTCCGGGTTTCACATCCACATGCAGTTGCTTGTAGGTGACTCCTACCCGGTTCTCATCCCCGGTCTTGCCGTCCATGGACACCTCAAGGGAAAAGGCTTGCCCTTCCCTCAGCTGGATCCGACCTTTGTTGAATTTCTCCAGACGGATCTTGGGCCCCTGGAGATCGGCGATAATTCCCGTCTCGACCCCCAGATGTGTTGAGATTTCACGAATGCGCGCCACGCGCTGTTCATGGCGGTCGCCATTCTGATGGGAGTAGTTCAGCCGAAACAAGTCCACACCGGCTTCGAGAAGTTTTTCCAGCATGCCCGGCTCATCGGTAGCCGGCCCGACCGTGGCAATGATCTTTGTGCGTCTCATCCTTTCCCGTGATACCAGCCGGCAATTACCGGACTTCTACCGATAGATCATAATTGAGTTTGGCGGTTACTGATAGCAATAGTAATTATCATCGGATGTAATCTATCACCTTGTGGAAGATAGAGCGGGATGGGTCGGAGGAATGCATACGGTTTGCTTATCGGATGCCTGATTTTTCGAGCATTAATGCCTCCTCGCTCCCGGAAAAATTGTTTTTGAGTAACAGGGCATAACTGGAAACCGCATCCTTGTTATTCAGTTGCTTCTCTATCCGGATACCAAGCCACAGGCTTTTCTCATTGTGACTCGAGGTATGGAGATACGCTGTCAGATAATCCCGGGCAACCAGGAATTCTCCACGGTCATGGCTGATTTCAGTCATCTGTAACAGCACACTCGGCAGATAGGGTTGCGCCTGCAAAGCCTTCTGAAAATATTCAATTGCCTGTTCCGTCCTGCCGTATTTATACGCGCAGGTGCCGGCATTCGCATAGGGGACTTCCGGTGATTCGTACAGGGGATTGCCCGCAGCTTCGACAAAATATTTCTCAGCCTCCTCACTGGCGCCCTGAGTGCATAGAAACTGGCCGAAATTACTAAGAATATCGGAATTGGAGCGATCCATCCGGACCGATTGTCTGAAATATTTCTCCGCCTCATCCGATTCTCCCATCCGCTGATAGACCAATCCCATCACACTGTACACCATGGGATTGCGAGGTTCGGCCTTGCGCGCCATCGATAATTTCTCCAGGGCTTTTTCGTATTCCTCCTTACGCATGTATTCAATACCGAGACTGATGTTCGTTGCAGCAATCTCTGTTTTGTCGAGTTTCGGTTCTGACTGTTGCCTCTCCACGCTGTTGGCGACCGTGGAAGCCACCAAGCTGGCTATGGTCAAGGTGCTACAGGCTGGCAGCCACATCTGGCAAAGTAAAAGGAGAATGATGACCCGGGCGACACCATGGCATCCGGTCAAGGAATGGAGGTGTGCGTGAAGAACCCGCTCCGGGCAGAGATTCATTTCGGTTCCCTTACAACGATCACGATTATTATCAGAGGTCAAAAGTATTATAGACGATGGCCACATGACATTTGTAGACCCCACCGCCAAACAGGTAAAATCACGCTTCTTTCCGAATTCCAAGAACTGGTATGCAGTCATTCGCCACCGATTGCCGACTGTGCGTGTTTCGGATCCACGGATTTTCTCAGGAGACAAATGAATGCCAAGGGCCAGTGAAATCAAAAAAGGTATAATCATTGATATCGACGGTATACCACACATCGTCAGACAGGTTGAATGTAAGAGCCCCTCTTCCAGAGGCGCCGCAACAATCTACCGGATCCGGTATCTGAATCTGCAGACGTACCAGAAACTGGAGGAAACCTATAAGGGGGACGATATCCTGAGGGAATCCGACTGCATCCGAGCGCGGGTACAATTCAGTTATATCGACGATGGCAACCATGTATTCATGAACATGGGGGATTTCAACCAGTACAGCATTGCCTCTGTTGAACTGGGGGATCAGACCGGATACCTGATCGAGGGACTGGAGGGGATCACCGCATTACTGGTGGAAGACAGGTTGCGGGGAATAGAATTGCCGCAATCGGTCGATCTGGAGATCACCGAAACCGCACCAGGGATTAAGGGCGCCACCGCTACCGGTAGAACAAAACCGGCACAACTCGCAACCGGTATCGAGGTTCAGGTCCCCGAGTACCTGGAAAGAGGCGAAGTCATCCGGGTCAACACAGTGACGGGTAAATATATGTCCAGGGCCTGATCCCTGTGGAAGATAGATATACAGACGGCTTCATCGTGATGTTACGCGGAAGCAGCCTTCAGGTTTTCATCGTCATCATACGGATGAGTGTCACGATCATGTCCTTCTGCTCCTCGGACAGGTCCGTAAAGTAGAAACCGCTGTGATGGAAATCCGGATGCTCAGCGGGTTTGCACCAAAGACACCTGGCAATCAGTCTGATTTCAACTATCTCATCATCCGGCCTGAGATACTCCAGAATAATCCGGTATTCCGTGTCGGCCCTGATTCCCGAGAAACTTTTCAACATCATTCCCTCGACGTGCATGTTTGAAGTGTAGCCCAGTGTTTCACCGGCAGCTTCATCGATGACCTTTACGTTGACAGGGAAACGGATCAGTTTCCGGTGTTCATTCAGAGTTTCAGTTCGCATTCGCCAGCTATCAATTCAAATTACGTTTACGGATTTTTTCCACCATCAACCCTGTTCAGGGCCGCACCGGATTTGCCGCAAGACCGATCCTATGCAACAACAGTGCAACAGGACGCTCCAGAGAGGTCGTAAAACAACCGATACCAGCTATGTTCGTCATATCCATCAACCTGCCCGTCGGTAGTGCGGATACTTCAGCCAGGTTCATCACAATCGTATTTTCACCTGGGACAATAGCATACATCGCATTGAAACGATCTTCATAGGCCTGATTATGTGATCGGTCATGAATTCTGCAGGTCAGTGTTATGGTCCGGTCAGACGGGTTGCTTAATGACATTTCCAGACGTGCATAACCTGTCCATCCCCGCGGAAAAAATCGCAGACCAAAACCGGAGTATCTGGTAGTAGTGAAATCAATCCGGATACTGTCACCCAGCCACTGCAGATTTTTCTGATCACTGAACCGTGATAATGCCATGCAGCTTGTGGAATCCACGAGCACAGGGAAATCACGCCTTGCCCGCCATTCGTCCGCCAGCGCCGCCAACAGTGGAAAAAACAGTGGGGCAGCCACCATAATGGAAACTACTCGCAGCGTTGCTGCATAAGGGAATAGCGTCATCCCAGGGCGCCATTCCGTCCATACGGACGCCAGCATGGCGCCGGTAATATCCAGGTAGATATCTCCAACTCCGGCGCTGCGGCCATCTATGCCGTGTTGCAGAAACTCGATCAACCCGCCGAGCACAAGACCACAGACCATGGCCAGTCCAATCCCCACCCCTGCCGGAGCTTGTATACCTTTCCATTTTATTCGGGGGAGCAACATCCACGTCAGGCAAAAGAAGAACAGCAGATGCCCGAGATTCCACAAGGCAGCCAGTGAACGTCCCAACCCCTGGACATCCAGGGGTATGAACAGGAGGAATAGCCCGGAGATCAGGACGATGGAGGACAGAATGTACCCCCACCTCTTACCAGGGGACATGCTCTCCCGTGTGACGCAGGAAAGAATCAGTATCCGCAATCGTCAGCCTGGCAATCACATCCATCATATCGGGGACGCTCTCTTCGAGGTCAATCATGTAGGCCATGTTGATAATTTTCTGTTTAGGCACGGACTTGTCGGTCCGCACAAATCCAGGGTGCAACATGGCAACGATGATGCCCTGATCTTTCAGATCCCTGGCAAATTTTCTCATCACCATATTCGTGGCGACCTTGCTGGCATGATACCAGTACAGGCCGGGTCTTTTATCCGGTATGGATATGCTCGCGGCATCAGAGCTCATGACGATAAGCTTTTTCTGTGTACTTGCCTTGAGGTTCGGGATAAAGGCCTCGCTCATGCGGATAGTGCCGCGGGTATTGATCCGTATGTAGTCATCGAAAAGCGTGTAATCCAGTGTACCCACCACCTGCTTGTTGAAAACCTCCGGGTCGTCAAATCCGCCTTCCGAGAGCATCGCGGCATTGTTGATGAGCACATCGATCGGCACTCCCTTGAGTCGCCCGGCGAGAGCGTCAATGGACTCAAGACTGCCGATATCCACGGTTTCGATCTTCACATTAGGGTATTTCCCCACCAATGCAGCAAGACTTTCCGGCACCTGGTCCCGGCGATGCGTGGCGATGACAGTCCAACCCTGCTCCGCGTAGCGGGTCACAAAATTCAGGCCGATACCCCGGTTGGAGCCGGTTACGAGTACGGTATCCGCAGACACAGAGCCGGCAGGCAACAGGATTGAAAGTGCGAGTATAAGGATTCCAGGGATTACCTCTGTTCTCCGTGTACGTGTGATCTTCATGTGATTACTCCTGGATTCTCTATATAAGTGAGCACAATTCCCGGTCAGAGAAGCCAGCCTGAGGTAGGGCACTGTAGCGAATTTCTGCCTAGTTATATAGGGTATGATTTATTCTTCCGCGGGTGGGGAAAGCAGGCTGATTTTCATCTCGACACGCTCAACCGGATTATCCATTGCATCCCGATCCAGCGCAACAATCGTGTCTGCCACTTCCATACCGGAGACCACGCGGCCGAAAACCGTGTACTGTCCATCAAGGAACCGGGAATCTTTCACCACGATAAAAAACTGCGAACCAGCACTGTCGGGGTGTGCAGCCCTGGCCATGGATACGGCGCCGCGGATATGTGGTTGATCACTGAATTCTGCGGCTATCGTATACCCAGGTCCACCGCTCCCATACTTGGTTTTGTCTCCTTCCTTGGTGTTGGGATCTCCTCCCTGAATCATGAAACCGGGAATGACACGATGGAATAAGGTGCCGTCATAAAAACCGGATTCAGCCAGTTTGAGAAAATTCTCGACATGACCTGGTGCTATATCGGGTAACATTTCTATAATTATCTGTCCGAACTTGGTCTCGATCACAAGTTTTTGCTGGTCAGCGGCAGTTGCAACACCAACTACAAATAAGAGACTGAGGCCTGCCAGGACTCGCAGATACTTATCGTATAACCTACTCATTACAAACTCCTCCTTACTTTACTCTAAATGAATCGGGACCAAAGGCATCAGGACTCACAGGAGATCACCAGAATCCAAATCATCCCATCTGCCACTCCCGCAGGAAATTGTATATAATTCGAGCGTCGCAAGTATAACGGAATTGTATTGCCGGTTTTATAATCCCTGTCCGGAATATCCAAGGCGTACCATGCCGGTTTAGCCGGTATCCATAGTACATTCCCTCATAACCTGAACGGAGTTACACCCAGTGGCCCAGTATGTATACACGATGATTGGGGTCGGCAAAGTGGTGCCGCCAAAACGAGAGATCCTGAAAGATATCTCTCTGTCCTTCTTTCCCGGCGCCAAAATCGGCGTACTGGGGCTTAACGGGGCCGGTAAATCCACATTACTCAGGATCATGGCGGGTGTGGATACCGAGATCCACGGCGAAGCTAGGCCGATGCCGAATATCAGGATCGGCTACCTGCCCCAGGAACCGCAACTGGATCCTTCGAAGAGTGTGCGCGAGAACGTGGAAGACGGCCTCCGTGAACCCCTCGATGCATTGGCAGGCCTGCAGGAAGTCTTCCTGGCCTATGGCCGGGAAGTCACCCATTTTGATGAGCTCGCCCGCTTGCAGGAGAAGTATGAGGCAATCATCGAGGCATGGGACGCGCATACCCTTGAGCATAAACTCGAACGCGCCGCCGATGCCCTGCGCTTGCCGCCTTGGGAAGCATCGGTGGAACACCTCTCGGGAGGAGAAAAACGGCGTGTCGCACTGTGCCGTTTGCTGCTTTCACGTCCAGACATGCTGCTGCTGGACGAGCCTACCAATCATCTGGATGCAGAATCCGTTTACTGGCTGGAACGATTTCTGGCGGACTTCAGCGGTACCGTGGTTGCCGTAACCCATGACCGGTATTTCCTGGATAATGTGGCAGGATGGATCCTGGAGCTGGATCGGGGCAGGGGTATTCCCTTTGAAGGAAATTATTCCGCCTGGCTGGGATACAAGGAGCAGCGCCTGGCGCATGAGGAACGCACGGAGACCGCGCGGCAAAAAGCCATACAGCATGAACTGGAGTGGGTGCGCAGCAATCCCCAGGGCCGGCATAGCAAGAGCAAGGCGCGCCTGTCCCGTTTTCAGGAACTGAATGCGCAGGATTTCCAGCAACGTAATGAAACCAATGAGATCTATATACCACCGGGACCGCGGTTGGGAGATCTGGTTATTGAATTCAACCGGGTCAGTAAGTGTTTTGGAGAGAAGAACCTCTTCGAGGATCTGGAATTCCGCGTTCCGCCGGGGGCCATTGTGGGGGTTATAGGCGGCAACGGGGCGGGTAAATCCACACTCTTCCGGCTGATCACGGGTCAGCTTCAAGCAGACAGCGGGAATATCCGGATCGGGGATACCGTGCAGTGCGCCTGTGTCGAGCAGGAGAGGGAAAAGCTGAATACTAAAAAAACAGTGTGGGAAGCCATCTCGGATGGACAGGACACTTTGACCATCGGTAATTATCAGGTCAGTTCCCGGGCCTACCTTGGAAGATTCAATTTCCGGGGTACCGAGCAACAGAAACCGGTTGCCGCACTTTCCGGGGGGGAGCGCGGGCGACTGCACCTTGCCATCACCCTCCGGCAAGGGGCGAATGTATTATTACTTGATGAGCCATCCAACGATCTGGATATTGAAACCCTGCGCGCCCTGGAAGAGGCCTTACTGGCCTTCCCTGGGAGCGCCATGGTCATATCCCATGACCGCTGGTTTCTGGATCGCATCTCGACCCATATCCTGGCTTTTGAAGGGAACTCAGAAGTGATATTTTATGAGGGCAATTTCAGTGACTATCATGCGGATTATATACGCCGCATGGGGCCGGATTACCAACCCCAAAGGGTGCATTACAGCCGTCTGCACGGCTAAGGTCGGCCTGTTGACCCTTCAAGTGAACCTTCCTGTGGTTGGGGAGCTATATTCACGCGGTCATAGATCCGGATCAGGTATATCGGCACCCTGAAGCTGAGCGGCTGCAATTCCAGTTCCACCCGCAACCGGTTACCGCCTTCCTCCAGCATGAAGGTTTCGGTGATGCGCCCACCGTCCAGCGGTCTGGACTCCACCAGTAACCGGTCGCCGTCCCATGAGGCAAAGGAATAATTGTTCCGGTCGCCACTGGATGACCCGCTGGCGCTGGCCACCCTGCCTCTGCCATCCGAGTAGAATATTCGTTCAAAACCATCGTTATAAACCAGACGGAACCGGGGTTCTTCATAGTCGAACTGAAGCTTGGTGTCGTAGGAAATATGATCATAAAGTTGTTGATCCTCCGGCCCTCCGCGATATCTTTCCTTGCTGCCGCGGTTTCCTCCCGATGGCCGACCTCCTGCATCCCTGATTGCCTTTTCGACCCCTGCATCCGTATCATCACTCAGTTCGTAATTGATGATCCATTCACCTTCGAGTCCCACCTCGGCATGTAACTGATGTACTGGTAGCAGCGTGACTGCCAGTATGATTAACCGCAGGGAGAAGTTTTCGCGCAGTGGTGTATGCATATACATCCTCAGGTAATTATACCGTTTGAATCCTTTTCGCGACAAAAACCTAAGGATGAATTCGTCACCGTAAGAACCCGCCATTAAGTAGCATGACATCTCCGGGCTGGATTTGCTACGCTAGATGGGAATTCTCAGCACGGCGCGAAAGGCCAAAGGAGCAGAATATGGATCCAATACGACAACTCGGATGGCGTTATGCAGTAAAGAAATTTGACCCGGATCGCAAGCTCACAGCAGAACAACTGGAGACCATCCTGGAATCGGTACGTCTGTCGGCCTCTGCGTTCGGACTGCAACCCTATCGACTCGTGGTCGTGGATGAAGTGCAGGTCCGTGAATCGCTGGTTGAACATTCAATGAACCAGGATAAGGTACTGCATTCCTCGCATCTACTGGTGTTCGCCATCCGCCTCTTCGTCGACGATACGGATATCGAAAACCACTTGCGACTGATTTCCGAAACCAGGAATACACCGCGCGGGAATCTGGCCGGTCTGGAGCAGATACTGCACCAGTTTATAGGAGCAATGAGCCAGGAGTCCTACCGCAACTGGGCTGCGAGGCAGGCATATCTGGCGTTGGGAAACCTGCTGACGGTATGTGCCTTGTTACAAGTGGACGCCTGCCCCATGGAGGGTTTTGTTCCTGCCGCCTATGACCGGATCCTGCAACTGGATCAACTCGGGCTGACCGCCACGGTCATCGCTACCCTGGGTTTCCGGGCCCAGGATGACCCCTATGCGAGACAGCAGAAGGTTCGCATGCCGTTAACGGAATTTATCATCCGGGTCTGAACAATCACAAGTGAAGCGCCGGGCGTCTGCTTACCCGGCCTATGTAAACGACCCCCCTATCGAAATGCCCTCCGCCCGGCAAGCGCATGTGACAAGGTGCTGGCGTCCACATATTCAAGTTCCCCTCCCATGGGTACCCCATGCGCTATTCTGGTCACCTGCAGCGATCGGTTTTTCACCATCTCGCTGATAAAGTGAGCCGTTGCCTCACCCTCCACAGTTGAATTCGTTGCCAGGATGACCTCCCTGGTTTCTCCCTCGTCCAGGAGTTTGCCCAGCAGGTCCATCCCGAGGTCTTCCGGACCGATACCATCCAGTGGGGAAAGGTGTCCCATCAGAACGAAATAGAGTCCACGGAAACCAGCCTCTTCGACAGCCTTGACGTCCGCGGGGCTCTCAACGATACACAGGAGTGATCTCTCCCGGGCGGTATTCCGGCACATACCGCATAACTCCTCCTCACTGAAATTTCGACAACGACTACAGTGAGCGATGCCGTGCATGGCCCTGCTAAGGGCCTCGGCCAGTTTCAAGGCGCCCGGCCGGTTCCGTTGCAGCAGATGATACGCAATACGTTGCGCCGACTTGCGACCGATACCCGGAAGACACCGCAGCGAGCTGACCAGCGTATCGAGTAATGGGGATTCGGGAGTCATCTGCTCCCCTCGCCTGTCCCGGGGTTCCATTCTATGCAGATTGGCTGCATGGTCATCGTAATTCGGCATTCAATCCTGGAAAGGAAGTTTGAAACCGGCGGGAAGATTCATACCGGCTGTGAGGCCGGACAGCTTCTCCTTTGACATGGTATCAACACGTCGCACGGCGTTATTGACCGCAGCCGCAACCAGGTCTTCAAGCATATCGCGATCTTCGCTGACCAGACTTGAATCGATCTCCATCTTTAAAACCTCATGTCTGCCGTTCATTCTCACTTTCACCAGTCCTGCACCGGCCTCGCCAGTGACCTCGTTGTTCGCGATCTCTTGCTGGACCCGCTGCATCTTCTCCTGCATCTCCTGGGCTTGTTTCATAATGTTTTCCAAACCAAGCTTCATAAAACCCAATCCCCCCACATCAGGATGCAGATCCTTTTGCCCTGATCGAATCCAATTTCATGGTTGCATCAAAATTATCCACGATCATTTTCACACCAGGATCCTGAATGAACAGCGTAACCGTCTCCTCCTGGCGTTGTTTTTCCTCACGTTCCCGGCGCTCAGCCGGGGTTTCTTCTTGAATATCTTCCACGCTAATCTCCAGCTTCACGTGTTCTCCAAAACGCGTCCTGATGGCTTTCTGTAACCGGTCTTTCTGGGATGTCTTTAGCAGATGCTCCTGTACAGGTGACAGGACCAGATGGACCCGGTTCGCGCTATGCTCCTTCAGTACGCAATGCCCGGCCAGTTCCCGCACCAGTCCAGCCAGCGCCATTTCATCGATAATCATCTGCCAGTTACCCGTGTCGAGAGGGGTCGCAGAGGTGCGCGGCAGGTCTGGCTCCGCCTTCCTGCTCAATGCTGTGGCTGATGCTGCGGGGGAGCGGGCCGCATCCGCCGGTGACACTGTCTGCCTGGTTCCTGGACGGGTACCGGCAGGCGCGTCGGCCGGCCGGAACGCCAGCATTCTGACCAGGGTCATCTCGAAGCCGGATCTGGGATCGGGGGTGATACCCAGATCGCGTCTCCCATTAAGGGCTATCTGGTAGAAGAGCTGGACATCCTCAGGCGCAGTATGCTCCAGCAACCAGTGAATGAATGGGTCCTTTTTGTCGGGAGTCCCTGATAGTACCCGCGCCACGGCGGCCTGGTGCAGACGTGTCAACAGACCGGCGAGCACGCCATCGTAATCCGGATTATAGGAAGCGATATGATCGATATGCTCGAACAAGGCCCCGGCATCGTTATCGATCAGGGCGGCAATCAATTTGTCTATGTCCGCAGGATCGAGACTGCCCAGCATGGCGCGTACGGATGCCTCTTCAAGCCTGCCGCCATTGTAGGCAATGGCCTGATCCAGCAGGCTTAATGCATCTCGCATGCTGCCGTTTGCGGCTCCGGCCAGCAGCGCGACTGAGCCAGGGTCAGCCTCTATGCCTTCAGCCGCCAGGATATTGCGGAGTTGTTCCGCTATCTGCTCCGGCGTCAGGTGCATCAGGTTGAATTGCAGGCAGCGGGACAGGATAGTGATAGGTAATTTCTTTGGTTCGGTGGTAGCCAGCAGAAATTTCACGTGCGGTGGCGGTTCTTCGAGTGTCTTTAACAAGGCGTTGAAACTGTGGTTGGAAAACATATGGACTTCATCGATTAGATACACCTTGTAGCGTCCGGAAACAGGTGAGTACTGGACGTTATCCATAAGTTCCCGGGTCTCTTCCACTCTCGCTCTGGATGCGGCATCCACTTCAATCAGATCTGCGAATCTGCCCTCCGCTATACCCTTGCATGCATGGCACTCGCCGCAAGGACTGGAACTGACCCCCTTTTCACAATTCAGGCATCTGGCCACAATCCTGGCCAAGGTGGTCTTTCCTACCCCCCTGGTTCCAGTAAACAGATAGGCATGATGCAAGCGACCTGAATCCAGCGCATTGCTCAGGGTTCTTACCACATGAGTCTGCCCGACCAGCTCGGCAAATCTTTGTGGGCGCCATTTGCGCGCCAGGACCTGATAACTCATTAGGAGCGGATTTCCGTATGGTTGCTGCTTTCAGCCAAGGATAGTGTTTGGGTCAAGATCGATTCTGCCGTATATCGCGGGGTAAGGTATTGAAGGCGGCCCGCACTGTCCTGTACCCGGCACCCGCATCCACTGCTGCCGCTGCTCCCTTCCGGGCCTGACGGGGTTCACAATTTCGCGCCGCGGGGAGGCCAGTACAGGCCACCGATGGCAATTCTATCAAGTTAGCCCAGGGACAGCGAGCCCATTCCCGTGCAAGCAGCATGGCATCAGCTGACCGTCCAAGTATCTGCGCTGTGCAGGTGTTTATCCAGGTTGCCCGACCCGGACTGCTCGCGCGCCACTTGTATCTGCTCCCTGAGTTTCTGGCCATAATGCGGTCGGTCGATGGATTGGAACACCCCCAATGGCACCGGGAGACTCGTCTCGTCGAGCGTGGCCAGCAGGCGGGCAAGGTAGTTGTTACCAGATATTTCATTGTGCATAACCCGTTTGTGCGGCGGCACGTCGTCCAGTCGGGCGATCTCGAATTCCAGCCCATGGGTACCGCCCCGCAATTTGAGCACTTTGTCACGCTTCTTGCCGAAGACCAGGGGGCATCCATCCTTGAGGATCAGGGTTCTTTCCTCCATGACGGATTTTTCTGCAAAGGACGCGAATGCCCCGTCATTGAATACATTGCAATTCTGCAGTATCTCGACAAAGGCTGCGCCGCGATGCCGGGCTGCGCGGAGCAGGATCTCCTGCAGGCGTTCGGAATCCGTGGCGATAGCGCGGGCCACGAACGTGGCCTCTGAAACCATCGCGGTATACAGCGGATTGATGGGCGACTCCATAGAACCCATCGGGCTGGATTTGGTTTTCTTGCCGAGTTCAGAGGTCGGTGAATACTGGCCTTTGGTCAATCCGTAAATGCGGTTATTGAACAACAGGATCTTGATATCGATATTGCGGCGCAGGCAATGAATCAGATGATTGGCGCCGATAGACAGCCCGTCGCCATCCCCGGTGATGACCCAGACCTGCAGATCCGGACGGCTGACAGCAAGACCGGTGGCAATCGTCGGCGCCCTGCCATGGATGGTGTGGAATCCGTAGGTATTCATGTAATAGGGAAAACGACTGGAACAGCCGATC
>MGYR01000139.1:22233-23705 GCA_001801825.1 Gammaproteobacteria bacterium RIFCSPLOWO2_02_FULL_56_15
GAATAATCACCACAACCAGGACACCAACGGACATCCTCGTTTGAGATAAAGTCCTTGCGGCTGTAACTATTGGAAGGATTGGTGTTGCCCGACTCCGGTTGCTTGCTGTTCATCAGTGCCCTGCCTGTGCGGTTAGCCGCGGCGTTCTGCAGCCGAGGATTTCGTTGATTTTTTCCTCGATCTCGAGGGTCAGGAAAGGTTTGCCCATAATCTTGTTCAGGCCAATGATATCCACCAGAAATTCCGCCCGCAGCAACATTCGCAACTGACCGGTATTCAGTTCAGGCAGAAGCACCCGTTGGTAGCAGCGCAGGATTTCCCCGAGATTGGACGGCCACGGGTTGAGATACCGGAGGTGGGCGGAGGCCACGCTCAGGCCCTGTTTCCTGGCATTTTCTGTGGCATGCCGGATGGCGCCATAGGTACTGCCCCATCCCAGCACCAGGAGATCGCCCTTGGCGGGCCCGGTAACCGAGAGCGCCGGTATGTCCTGGGCGATTCGCTGGATCTTGCCGGCCCGCAATTGGACCATGGTCTCGTGATTCTTAGAATTGTAACTGACGTCGCCACTGATATCCTGCTTCTCCAGACCCCCGATGCGGTGTTCGAGACCCGGGGTACCTGGAATAATCCAGGGCCTGCTCAGGGTTTCCGGATCACGAGCATAGGGCATCGGTGCTTCCCGGTCCTGATGGAAATCGACGTGAATTTCCGGCAGTTCCTCCGGCGCCGGGATCCGCCAGGGCTCTGAACCATTGGCCAGATAACCGTCGGACAGGTAGATTACCGGGGTCATGTAACGAACCGCAATGCGAAAGGCTTCGATTGCCATGTGGTAGCAGTCCGCAGGCGTCGCCGGAGCCACAATTGCTACCGGGCTTTCCCCATTGCGTCCGAACATGGCCTGCAGGAGATCCGCCTGCTCGGTCTTGGTCGGCAACCCTGTGGAAGGACCGCCTCGCTGCACGTTGATTATCACCACCGGCAGCTCTGTCATGACGGCAAGCCCGATGGCCTCGCTTTTCAGCGCCATCCCCGGTCCACTGGTGCCTGTGAGTCCCAGTGAGCCTCCATAGGCCGCACCGATGGCCATTCCGATGGCCGCAATTTCGTCCTCTGCCTGCATCGTAATCACCCCGAAGTGGCGCAGCCTGGACAATTCGTGCAGGATCTCGCTCGCCGGTGTAATCGGATAGGAGGCGTAGAATAAAGGCCGCCCGCTCAATTCCGCTGCTGTAAGCACACCCAGGGTGGCCGCCTCATTACCGGTGATTCTGCGGTAGGTTCCCGGGGGTAATTTCGCCGCACTGATATGATATTTACCAGTAAAGAGTTCCACGGTATCAGCAAAATTATAACCGGCCTGCAAGGCCAGTTTATTGGCCTCGGCCATCTCCGGCCGTGTCCCGGAATAGCGTTTGTCTATGTATCGTTTGATTGGATCGACTGAGCGGTCATACAGCCAGGTAACC
>MGYR01000140.1:0-607 GCA_001801825.1 Gammaproteobacteria bacterium RIFCSPLOWO2_02_FULL_56_15
GGTCGCCAAAAGCACCTCTGCAACCAGTATT
Organism: Gammaproteobacteria bacterium RIFCSPLOWO2_02_FULL_56_15; assembly: GCA_001801825.1. GTDB lineage: Bacteria > Pseudomonadota > Gammaproteobacteria > Eutrophobiales > Eutrophobiaceae > 2-02-FULL-56-15. The sequence goes on from MGYR01000140.1 coordinate 32, forward strand.
CGAAACGAGAAATGGCACGCCCTTTAGGGCAGTCAGCTCGTCGTAATTTCCTCCAGGCGCTTCCTCATCGACCATCACGTGAACGTCTGATATCTCGTCTCCGTCCACGGTCAGAGCCTGCGACTCATCAGTCTTGTAGCCCATTATCTCGAAGATGTTTTGGTCTGCTTTGGCGCAGATGAGAGTTGAAAAGCATCGATCCGCCATTTTGGTCTGCCTCCTTCCCAAACGTAACTCCATAAACAAATTGAGCCCCGACCACCGCCGGAAGTGGTCGAGGCTCCTGTCAACTTCTCTCGTCGCTAGTTCCTAGTCTGGTTGTGCTGCGAATCTGGGCACGGAGCGGCGGAAGCTTTACTTCAGCGTCGCCACCTGCCCCGTGGCGAACACGAGCGTCAGCTCGTTCGAAAACCTTTCCTTTTCCCTGACCGTGATGACGCCCTCTTCGTCTTCTTCCTCGGTTTTGTCAATCGCCTTCACAGCTTGCCAAAATGCGATATGTCGCTGACTACCCGTTCCGAAGACCCCATTCAATAGCCCCGAACACGCCAAGAGACCCACGTGACCGGCGTGCAA
>MGYR01000140.1:635-4607 GCA_001801825.1 Gammaproteobacteria bacterium RIFCSPLOWO2_02_FULL_56_15
GAGGGCTCCGCGAAGAGGATGCGTCCCGCCTGTCGGTAAGCGGCTGACTGGGGAAGCATATTTTCGATTTCATCTAGCGGCAGTCCGCGATAGATCAGTTGGACCGGCCCGCTCGCTGGTATGCTGTATTGAGCGTCGGGTTCCGAAGGTAAGACGGGGATCTCGTTGGTGGTTCTCGCCAAGCTGGCGTACTGCAGCCGCGCTCGGGTGATGTCTCCATCCTGTAGCCGTTCCCTCTCTCGCCGATTTCGTCGGACTCCGAGAACAATCACCTGCCTGTAGCGCACACACTCCGGTGCCTCGAGACGGTAAATCCGGACGTCGCGAAAGTGCGTTGCGAGAGTCTGACTACATTCGGCAAGCCTGTCCCCGGGGATCACTAACAGCAGGACGCCGCCGGGCTTCAGCCAACGATAGGTGTGGCTCAGGAAGACCTGCTCCGTGCGATTGCTGGAGCTGCCTTCCCCCGATCCCAGTGCCCAGTCGTAGGGCGGATTCAAGTACAGCAGCGAAAAGCTCTCCACCGCGCAATGCACTTCCAGCGTATTGCCTTGGACAACATTCGGAATTCGCTTCCTGGCCTGCTCGGTGCGCTAGGCATCAAGCTCGATGCCATAGCGGAAAACCTCTGCATCCTTCGTGATGGCCTCGAACGCCACGCCATCCCCGACGCACGGATCGACCGCGGCGGAGACGAGATCCGGAAATGAGACCAAGTGGCGAATGCGCTGCGCTTCAGATAACGGAAGCGGAAAAAAGCCCATGCGAATACGGCCCGCGGACCGCATAAACGTCTCCTTTCTTTGAACAACCTTGTGCCGTGAATGATAATGTGGCGGTAGCTGCTACTCCTATGCTTCCACGGGCTGGTTCGCGCGCACGCCTGCGGTCGAACGTGTCTCGTAGGCGTGCCACAAAACAGAAAAATGGCCTCTCATATAAGGAAGGGGCTACCAACCCTCCCTCTGGCCCCCGGGCATGCAGATCGATAGATTCAGAGCCCCTTGACTTCTGCGTTTGACAGCAGTAGCATCAGTTCGTAACTTCTGGCGCTGTTTTTGAGAGCTTAATTGGGAAGCCGGTGAGAATCCGGCACGGCCCCGCCACTGTAATCGTGGAGGGCTGGCCACTATGCCACTGACCGATGAGGTTGGGAAGGCGGCCAGTCCGAGGAAGCGAGAGTCAGGAGACCTGCCAGAGGTCGGATGGGTGTTACCTTCGCGGGAAGGTGAACAATGACCCGACTTCAGGACTGTCTCCATTCTATAAGTTCTCCTGAAAATCAGGCTCCAGTTCCTCTGCCCGCAAGTACCCGTCTGCAAATTCGATAACTCCCCGTCGCGGGATAGGAGGAGCCGATGCTTCGGACTGCGGGTATTTGTATTGTCGTTTGCTTTTTTTCGCTTTCACTCTGGTCACAATCCGATACAGTTTCCGGCACGGTGCGGGATGCCTCTAACGCATTGCTGCCGCGCGCTACAGTCAGGATATTAACTTGGGGAGGGAACGAGTTTTCCCGATCGCTAACCGATTCTCATGGGCGCTTTCGTTTTGCTGGTCTAGGCGAAGGCAGCTACACAATTGAGGCGTCTCTTACCGGTTTTCAAACGGTCGCGATCATCGCTCGTCCGGGCGAGGACATTGAACTGCTGCTCCCTCTGGCCCCGGTGCGAGAGAGCGTAGTCGTCAGCGCAACTCGCACGGATGTGCCGACCGGTCAGATCGGCGCCGCTGTGACCGTTATTGCTAAGGACGAGATCGTTAATAGACAAGAGTTGCTGGTAAGTGAATTGCTCCAATCGGTTCCCGGCCTTACCGTTGTTCGCAGTGGTGGCTTGGGCAATATCACTTCATTATTCGTGCGCGGCGGCGAGGGCGATTACAACAAGGTGCTCCTCGATGGCATACCGCTGAACGAGCCGGGAGGTACCTTTCAGTTCGACAGCTTGAGCACTGAGAACCTGGAGCGCATCGAAGTTGTGCGGGGGCCTCAATCCGCCCTCTTCGGCTCGGATGCGATGTCGAGTGTGGTCCAGCTCTTTACGCAGCGCGGTAGCTCTGAAACGCCTCGGCCGCACACGTTCGTCAGCGTGGAGGGCGGGAAGTACTCCACGTGGCGCGGCCGCGCAGGAGTCTCCGGCGAACTGGGCATTTTTGATTACGCAACGAGTTTCGCGCGGCTGAACACAGCCAATCAGGAACCAAACAACGAGTTTCGAAGCAGCAATGCATCCGGCAACTTCGGCGTCTCGCCGAATGCCAGCACCGAGTTCCGCCTGATCCTCCGCGGCACATCGAGTCGCGCCGGAACCCCAGGCCAGACGGCGTTTGGCCGGCCAGATGGCGGCGCATTTTTCCGAAGGGCAGATGGCTACGCAGGATTAAGTCTGCGAAACCAGACGACCTCGCGCTGGGAGCAGCGAGCCCTCTATACCTATGCACGCTCGCGCCAGGTCTCGCGCGACACGGTTATCGACCCTCCTTACACTCCGGGCTTCGAAGGCCGTTCCGCTCCGTTTCAGTTTTCGGACTTTCTTTCTGACTTCCTGAACGATACCCGCCGCCAGCACGTCAGTTATCAGAGCGACATTAGCATCGGGTCCTTCGGTCGAATCGTCGGCTCGCATTTGTTGACCTTTGCGTTTGATTGGGACCACGAGCAGGGCTTCTTGCAAGATCGGCAGTCGGGATCGCTGGCAACAGATGCAAAGCGGAACAATTTCGGCTGGGTCTTTCAGCACCAGGCGATCTGGGAACGTTTGGTGGTGACGAACGGTGTCCGCATCGAGGACAACGACGGCTTTGGCAGTGCCGTTGTGCCGCGCAGCTCGATGGCCCTCTTTCTGCGCACGGGACAGGATGCCTTGGGAGCCACCAAGCTGAAGTTCAATTTCGGCTTAGGCATCAAAGAGCCGACCCTCGTAGAATCCTTCAGTCCCTCGCCGTCATTCCCGGGTAACCCGGAGCTTCGTCCGGAACGAGCACGCAGCATTGATTTCGGTGTGGAGCAGCGACTCTGGCAAGACACAGCGAAGTTGGAACTGAACTGGTTCGACAACACCTATCGCGATTTGGTCTCGTTCCTGATTACAGGCTTCAATCCGACGCGCGGCTCGTATTTCAATATCCAAAGAAACAAGGTGTCCGGGGCGGAGGTTGTGCTGGAATTGAATCCGGTTCGTGCTCTTCGCACTCGCGCTACGTACACCTTCCTCGACTCCGAGATCGTCCGGAGTCCCAGCCCATCAAATCCCGCAGGCCAGAGCCTGATTCGAAGGCCCCGGCACTCGGGGTCTCTCTTGGTAACGTGGCAATGGCAGAGGATGAATGTTACTTCGAGCGCCGTGTTCGTCGGCGCGCGGACGGATAGCGATTTTTCCTCCTTGCAGCCCCCGCTTACCTCAAACGACGGTTCCTCCAAATGGGATCTGGCCTGGATGTACCGGTTGCCACAGGGGCTGACCGTCTTCGGCGTCTTTGAAAACATCCTGAACCAGCACTACATGGAGGCTCTCGGTTTCCCGGCGCTGAGATTCACATACCGGTCCGGCGTCCGGCTCGAATTCTAAAAAAGGAGAATATCAATGGCACACCTGATGTTTGTGCTAGCGGTCCTGACCCGCTTCATTCCCCATCCGTGGAATTTCTCGCCCGTGTTTGGCGCGCTGCTGTTCGGAGGTGCGCAGCTACCGAAGCGCGATTTTCTTTGGTTTCCCCTCGCAGTGCTCGCCGTGAGTGATGTTTTGCTTACAACCCAGGTTTACGGATTACAGATGCACTGGACATATGGCTTGGGCTCGCTAGCGTTTGCCGCTGTGGCCCTGATTGGTCGCTGGTTGTGCCGGGAGGTGACGGTTCGCCGATTCACGGCAGCGGCATTCGCCGGTCCGACGGCCTTTTACCTGATCAGCAACTTCAGTGTATGGCTTGGCTTTCGCACCTATCCGCCTACCTGGGAGGGTCTCGTCGCCT
>MGYR01000140.1:4686-7655 GCA_001801825.1 Gammaproteobacteria bacterium RIFCSPLOWO2_02_FULL_56_15
CGAATACTACGTAAGCAAGACGGGGAGAGGACACGTCAATGTTACAGCAGCAGCACGACTTGGCTGATCCGATGTTGAAGCGTGCGCAGCTCAGGCGGCTTCTGGAAGCTGCGGTCGCCGGAACAGCAGCGGACGGGATTCAACTCTCAGCCGGCTTGGATACGAGCATTCTCGCTACCGTTGCCGCACAGCAAGGCAGGCGGCTGACAGGTATCTGTGTGTCGGTTGCTGACGGGCCCGCTTTGGATGAGCCCTATGCCGAGCTTGTGGCGAAACGGCTTGGTCTGGATCTGCATGTGATTCGCCCGAAGTTGTCGGATCTGGTCGAGAAAATGCCTGCCTTGATCCGCATTCTGGGCACGTTTGATCCAATGGAGTTGCGCAACAGCATTGCTTCCTACGTCGCGCTGGAGAAGGCGCGGGATATCGGTATCCGCACGGTGCTCACGGGAGACGGTGCTGATGAACTGTTCGCGGGTTACAGCTATATGTTCAACATGCCGTCGACTGACCTGCCGAAGTACATTCAGCATTTGAACGAAGTGATGTATTTCAGCTCTCGTGTGATGGCGCCTTGCCTGTCTATCGCTGTCGAGCTTCCCTATATTCGGGAAGAAATCAGGTCGCTCGCTCTCACCCTTACAACTGAGGATCTAGTGGGCGAACGCGACGGGAAGCGATTTGGGAAGAAGATTCTCCGAGAGGCATTCGCCGATGTCTTGCCCAACGAGATAACGTGGCGCGCCAAGACGCCGATCGAGTTTGGTTCCGGCAGCACCGCGCTGCCGAGGTTTGCTGCCGAAACGATTGGCGACGAGCACTTCGACGAGGAGTGCAAGTCGGCTTCTGAAAATGACAACGTTACAATTCGAGATAAGGAACATTTGCTCTACTACCGCATGTACCGTCAGATATTTCCACCGCCTGGCGAACAGCCAGAAGGCACGAAAACCTGCGCTCAATGCTACGGTCCAGTGCCTCGGCTCGATATGAGCTTCTGCCGGATTTGCGGCGCTTACCCCATTTAAGGAGGATCCCGTGAAGATTTGTTGCCTGCTGCCATCTGCCACTGAAATCGCATACGCTGTGGGCTTAGGAGACGAGGTTGCCGGCGTGACTTACGGTTGCGACTACCCGTTGGACGCGCGTCAGAAACCCGTTATCGTTCACAGTAAGCTGCCGCGGAAATTATCCGCTTCGGAAATTGACCAACAGGTTCACGAATTCGTTGAGCGAGGCGAGAGCCTGTACCGGATCGATACCGAGGCACTGCAACGGATTCAGCCGGACCTGATTCTTACGCAGGAACTGTGCCACGTCTGCGCCGCCTCGCCTGACGACATCGCCAGCGCTCTAGAAACTCTGCCGAACACTCCAAAGCTGTTGACCCTCAATCCGCACACCCTCAGCGATGTATGGAATAACATCCGCGAGGTGGGTCGCGCAACGGGTCATGATGAGGAGGCGAACGCGCTGGCGAGCCTCTTGGAGGAGCGCGTTCGCGAAGTGAGCCGGCTAGTGACTGGGCGGCCGCGTCCGCGTGTGGTCTGCCTTGAATGGCTGGACCCGCCCTACATCGCCGGGCACTGGGTGCCAGATATGGTTGAGGTAGCGGGCGGACTGGATGTCTTGGGCCACATCGCCGAGCCCAGCTTCCGCACCGACTGGAAGGCCGTCCTTGCTGCTCAGCCCGAGGTCATTATTCTGATGCCTTGCGGCTACGATCTGCAGGAAACGGTTGATGAATATGCCACCTGGGATGGTCCGAACGACTGGACCACTGTGCCCGCCGTTTGGAATGACCGAGTATTTGCGGTGGACGCCACGAGCCATTTCTCGCGGCCTGGACCACGCCTCGCCGAAGGCGTCGAGGTGCTCGCGAGCATCTTCCACCCGGATTCGGTTCCAGACAATTGGTTCGACGGCAGAGCGAGTCGTTGTTCAGTCGAGTGCGGCAGGATTCGATAGGAGATACGAAGCATGGGTAAACCGCGTGCAGCCGTCTCCTGGAGCGGCGGCAAGGACAGTTATCTTGCGCTCAATCGAGCTCGCCAACAGTTCGATGTAGCAGCTCTGATCACCATGTTTACCCAGGACGGTACACGGAGCCGCTCTCACGGGTTGCGCCCGGAAGTGCTACAGCGCCAAGCCGCTCTGCTCGATATGGAATTGCTCCAGGGATGTGGATCATGGCAGTCGTATGAAACAGCGTTCAAGACGCTGCTGTGCGAACTCCGCGACCGGCGGTTTTCTCATGTTGTGTTCGGAGATATTTTCCTCGACGACCACAAGCACTGGGTCGAGCGCGTATGCAGTGAGAGCGGCCTGATCGCCGTTGAACCGCTATGGGAGCAGCCGACGTCACAACTGCTGCTGGAATTTCTCAATCTCGGCGGCGAGGCACGCATTGTGGCAATCAAGGCAGCAGTGTTAGGCGAGAGCTGGCTGGGACGCCCTTTGGGTCCTGATCTGCTAAAGGAATTCGAGAAGCGCGGGATTGACCCCTGCGGGGAATACGGCGAATATCATACTTTGGTCACCTCATCTCCCCTGTTCACGGCACGCCTAAACATCAGCGATATCGGCCATCAACTACACGACGGCTACTGGATGCTCGACGTCGTACTCGCTTCTTGAAAGCACTTCAGCACTCTGGATAGCTGGTGGAAAATTCCCTTTGCCCAAGTGATCGAGCTGCCGCACTATCTCCTGGTAAAACATGGTGTTAGCGGCCAGTTCGTGTTCATTTGACTATCGTAACCGGAGTGCTTAAGCTGCCTTCTGTTATGAAAGCGGGACTCCAGGCCCCACCGGAGACAGCCGCAACACTCCGTCGGCAAGTGTTGCAGATCAAACCCGAAGGGCAAAAGACTGCCTGTGTCCTGAAAGAGGGCGGCCAAGTCCTGGTTTCGAATGTCCTCGCCGCTCACATTCGTTCCAGTGATGAAATCGAGTTGCCTCTCGCCTTT
>MGYR01000141.1:0-14712 GCA_001801825.1 Gammaproteobacteria bacterium RIFCSPLOWO2_02_FULL_56_15
GGATAATCGGAGGCCGCGCCCACGCCATTTTCCTCGTCGGTCCGGTAACCCCAGAAATCGACGGACTCATCCTCGGTCCAGTAACTGGGGGAGGAGGGATTGATGAAGCCGGTGGAGGGATTCTCCGCCGAATTCCCCTCGGCATCGGCAAGGAACAGGGTATTCGTGGTAGTGTTGAAGCCCAGTTGGTACATCTTCAGGTTGCCGAACCAGCGCGGGGACTTGACGGCATCCGGGCGGAAGACACCGACATAGACCTGGTTCAGGTTTGTGCCGCGTACGTTGACGCTCACCGGCAGGGTGGTGGAGGCGAAGACGCTGTTGACTGCCTGGATCTCGTTGAAGATCTTGTTCAGGGCCTCGGTGATGCCGGCGCCGCTGTCGGCGCTGGATACGGCAAAATACTCGCCGTTGCCCTGATTGGCGACGCTTTTCAGCAGCGCCGTCCAGGCCGGGCCCTGGCCGGTAGTGCCCGGATCGACTTCCACCACGTAGGTATAGACATGGGGTGCACCGGCGCCATCGTCGTTCAGGTCCTTGGTCGCCAGGAACTTCGCCCATTCGTCGAACCAGTTACCCTGCTGGCCGTTGGGACTCACGGCGATGGTCGTGCTGGTATCGTAGCCGAGTGAACTCAACTCGTCTTCCGAGTCGCTCAGCGCACTGGCGTTTTCATTGGCCGGGCCGTTGCTGAGGTAGATCAGGAAATTTTTCTGGCAACCGTCGGCAATGGGTGAAACATAGTTGGAATTGGAGGTCGGGTTGGCCGGCAGGGGGTGTTCGCCGATATCCGTCGGGGTAACGGTTTCATGAGTGGCGTTAGCGGCATAATCCGATTTTACTTTCCCGTGGCTGGCCCGGGATTTACCGGCGCTGAAGTAACGATAGACCTCGATCATCCCTAAGGAGGTGGTGGCGTTGTTGCCCTTGTCAGCGTTTTCATCTAATGCACCATAGATTCCTGAAAGTTTTGCCTTGTTGGTAGCCGTCATGCGGCGGATGCCGAAACGGACGTTGCCTCCGTCCACGTTGTCATTGGGACTGCCGGTCTCAGGGAACAGCATGGTGCCGACATTGAATTCATCGCCCAGGTTGTCGATGACGTTGACCAGAGAGCTTTGTTCATTGATAAAGATGGCTTGGCCGCCGACATTGCGGCTCCAGTTGGCGGTGTTATCGATGTACAACAGGACATTCGGCCGGGTGGTATCATTTTCCGGGTTTGCCAGGAAGATGTCGGTATCATCGTTTACCGGGTCGAATTCTGCATGCAAGCCGGGGATGCCGCCGGCCAGGAGATATACCAGGCAGGTCTGCGTGATCCGGAGGAACCGCAACATCAAGGTGGATTTGAAAATCATCTTCATAGCGATATTCCTGGGTTATTCGGGCACGGGGCAGTTGCCTGCCAGCATGCGGATCTGGACGCCCTGGTGGAGGGTGCTGGTGGCCCCGGAGTCCGGGTCCGCGGCGGTGGCGATAACCTCCCAGGTGTTGTCTTCCGGAATGATGTTGGTGACGACCGCACTGTAACCGGTGGCGACCCGACTCTCGATACAGACCGGCGGTTGGACCGTGACATCACCCACGATCAGGCTGGTGGGTGTGAGGCTGAACTGCGACATGCTGCTGATGGCCTGCTCGATCGCCGCCTGGGCTGCCGCATCCAGCGCCTTGCTGATCTGCGTGTTGCCTACGATACGCAGGTTGACAGTGCTCATGTTGATGGCGGTCACGGCAAACATGGTCATCATGACCAGAAAGATCAGGGCGACGAGCAGAGTTGCGCCGGTTTGATTTCGCAGTTCGTGTTTCATCAGGGGATTTCCCTCCTGCCGGCCACATTCATCAGGTGGATCACGGTGGTATAGACATGGCGTTTGTAGGCATCATCAGCGACTGAATCAGTGGGGTCAGGATCGTAGGCCATGCCCGCGATGTCATAGACCTTGGCGTCTTCGTAACCCCTGCTTTCATCCAGGGTGCGCGCCAGCAGCGTGGCCGACACCGTGGTGATATTCGGGGTCTGGGCGAGCGTGGGCGCAGTCACATACCCGTCCGTGATACCGTCGCCTGGCGCACCGGTAGCCAGGTTGACGGCACTCGGTGTGTCATCGATTCCGTAGCGGAACTTCAGGAATTCGATGCCGTCCACAATCGGCATGATAGACATTGCCGGGCCAGGCCCAAGCTCCAGCCGTTTCAGGGTTGGGACATCATCATCACCGTTCTGACATACGCCGTTTGTACCGCTGCCATAGCGGCATGGCGCAACGAAATAGACATGGACATGAAACTTGCGTATATCCGCCCAGTCATCGTAGCCCACGTCTTCCGGGACATCCCCCTGGCTTGCGGGCGTCGGCGCCGGGGGGTATTTGTACAGGCTCTGGTTCTGGTTGTCCGCGGTTTTTGAACTGACTACGTTGGCATCGATGGTCCCGGCGGAGCTGTTGCCGACCTGGATGGCAAAGGTATTCACATTGGCCTGCAGGTAGACCTCATTCGCGACTGGTGCAGCGCCCTGCAATACTGCAGTATCCAGCCTGCGGATCACCAGGATATCGGAACCCGGTTTGAGATTGGCGTTTGTCAGGAGGGCGGTTTCACAGGTATTCGTATGGGAAATATCGGCAATCGTTGAAATATTCGCAGCCGCATATCCTTGTACCGGAACGTTCAAAGCAGCCTCGAGGCTGGCAGCACTGGTGGCGCAGGGATCCGGTAAGGCACTGGGTGCGGTGGATGCACTGTAATAAAAGCCATAGTAGCCGGCCAGTCGCAGATCCTGGAAGATGAGGTCGAGTGCATAACGGCCGTTTTCGATGAGCTGGTTGGATTTTTCCAGTTCTCGCTGGGCCTCACTGGAGTTTCTGAAGGTGGATACCAGGCCAAGCATCAGAAATGAGCCTATCGCCAGGGCAACCATGAGTTCGACAAGCGACATGCCATTACGGTGTATATCGTATCGGTAGTTCGTTTTCATCATCAGGACCCGCGCAGAACGGCAAACCGCAGTGTTGTGGAAACGGCACGGCGCCGGGCTTCGGTGCCGTACAGGCCATTGCCGCAGCTGGCGACCGGTGCGATCAGTTCACTCATGGCCTGCCACGACAAGACGACCGTGTAGAGACCGGTGCCTGATATTCCACCCAGTTCGGTGCTGGAATCGTAGGAAATGCAGGCCCGGGCATCGACGATCCCCCCCGCATTCTGCGTCTCACCATCCACATCGATAGCCTCCTGGGTACCCTTGAGTAGATTATCCAGTTCGGTGAGCGCGTTGTCGGCGAGGGTGTTGTAATTCGAGGTGCTGGCGGCGCAGGACGGGGTTCCGAGATGATCCGTCCCCGCTGCTCCGATGAATGGAGTTCCCTCGGTGGTATCGGTGGTGAAGGCGAAACAGTTGCGAACGGTTTGCCGGTTGACGTTCATCCGGTCAACGATATCATCCAGCATGATCAATGCCTGGGAACGTTGGTAGGATTCCAGTTCCGCTTGGACCGCCTTTGCCTGAAGCGCCACGATGCCCAGCAGTCCGACCATGATGATAATCATGGTGATCAATATCTCCATCATGGAAAAACCCTTGGCGGCAGATAATCTGTAGCTGTAGTTCATACTAACATCCATTCGCGGGATTTCCGTCGCTGTCCAGAGTTACATTGGCAATGCCGCTCAGTGTAATGCCGACGCAACGGCTAAGAGTATTGCTGTTGCCGGTGATGAAAAATCTTATCTCGAACGGGTTGTCACCCACATCCAAGCGCCCGGTTCTGGTGTAACTGATAGATGATGGGCAGGTTTCAGGACTGGTATCTGCATCCGTACTGCATGCGAAGTCAACGGTTGCATGGAGATCGTCTTTGGTGAGCAGTACGGTTGCTCCCGACGCGACTTCCCAACCATCGGTATTGATGTCAATATCCACGGATGAACCTCGCTTGATGGCCTCGCTTCTGGCAAGTAGCAGTGCCGTATGGAAATCGGATGCGGAAGTCCTGACCCGCTGATTGAGAACCACATCCTGCAACATGGGAAGTCCGTAGGCGACTATGGCGCCAGCTACGGCGACGGCTACCATCAGTTCGATGAGGGTAAATCCAGATTGTCTGAATACTTGGTTCATGGGTGCAGATATTGAACCGGGAATTACCATTTATCACCCGGAGTCTTTACCCCGAGATTATTTAGAGTGAGATCACCGTCACCGCTGTTGTTGGTTTCCGTGGCAGTAAGAGTAAAGGCGGAAGGACCGGATGAAATAGATACGGTTACGGTATAGAAATTGTTGACACAACCCGTTGAACTACACGTCCAGCCATCCTTTTGGAGATTCAGGAGTGATGGATTATCTGTATAGCTTCGGACATCCAGCATGTATTGTTCCTCCCGGTTCACCATATCCAGTAGCAACTGTTGGACGTCAGAACGCCTTGCCTTGGTTATATAGTTCACATACGAAGGATAGGCGACCGCAGCCAGTATGCCGATCACCGCCACCACGATCATGAGTTCGATTAAAGTCATACCGGAATTCTTCTTCATAATAGGCCTTTGTATAGTGGGTTTGGTTAGGATTGTATATAGGGTTCAGTATAGACGGTAGCTATATTCTGACAAACGGTAAGTTGTCCATGGCTAGTTAAGCTTTGTCTGGAAATGTTCGCTGTGAACGCCGGGCCACTGAATATACTGGATGTTGCGCGTTACTGTGTAACCCTGCACTGGGTTTCTTAAAGACCGTACCAAGAATGAGACTCTTAGCTAATATAAACGGGAATAAAATTGAGATATAATCCTGCCATGGATCAGGTCACAAAAACACCCGGATGGCAGGACGAGATTGTGGTGCTCCTGCGGAGTCACGGAATCAACCCGACGACACAGCGGGTTACCATCGGTCGCATTATCCTCTCTGCGTACCGACATCTTTCTGCGGACCAAGTGCTAAAAGCCGTCAATGAAGACAAACATTTCGTATCCAAAGCAACTGTTTATAACACGTTGAATCTGTTTGCGAAGCGGAAACTTGTACGCGAGGTATTCGTTGACCCCAGTAAGGTCTTCTATGACTCCAATACCAGTCCGCACTATCATATCTATAATGAAGATACCGGTGAACTTATCGATCTCGAGGCGGATCAGCTGGAAGTAACGGGTATCCCGGATCTGCCGGCGAACACGGTTGAAACGGGGATCGATGTTATCGTCCGCGTGCATAACCGGAACCGTTCAGTTTTGAACTGAAGGGATCTGATCGCCGCTGTTGTGGTTATCCCAGCAATGCCCTGATCGGGGCATTCCACGTTACCGGCCGGAGTAGCTCAGGTGGTAGAGCAACGCATTCGTAATGCGTGGGTCGGGGGTTCGAGTCCCTTCTCCGGCACCAATTACCTATGAAATTCCCGGCTGTGTTTGTAGCTATTTACCGGGGGAATAATACGTGGCTGTCAGGAAACGCACTTCGCTGCTCATGCGTGGTGGCGGTCCGCCGGCAGCACCCGCAGGCGCCGGCTTGCCGGCATTGTATTTGGCCATGAATTCACGGAACTCACCGAAGAATCCCTCCCAGGAATTTTTCGAACTCTCCCTGTCCTTATGCGCTAAAAGATAGATAAAAGAACTCTTGTCCAGTGCGGACCAGAAATGCAAGGTCTGCATGCCGTGTTTTCTGAAGAGTTCTGCCTCCCCGGCCAGAAAGCGATCGATGGTGCCAGGCAGTCCTTCGGGACCGGTGTTGTACTTGCGCAATTCGAATACCCTTCCCGAGCCTGTATCCTGAAGGTTCGTACCCTCTCCCGTAGATATATCGACAGCTTCCATATAAATGGATACCGGTGGACCCGCCAGGATCTGACCGCCTTCTTCCGATTTACGCGACACCTCCTGCCATTCCGGATCCGCCATGAATGCCTGCCAGGAAGCATCTGCCGATGCCTTGTCCTTGTGCGCGACAATATAAACCAGCATATTGCCTGGCTCTTCCCCCTCAGCCCCTTCGGTAACAGTCCAGTAATAGAGATTTTCCATGCCATGTTTCTCAAATAATGCAAGAGTATGGTCACGGAAACGGGTATTCAGGGCATCGAGCTTACCGGGGTTGGTGGTATAGATACGCAACTCATGCAGTTTGTCCGCTGCGCTCGATGAAATCGGAAAAATCAGCAGCAGGCTGAGGCAGGAGACGAGGAACCTTCGAATCACCTTCAGTCTCGCTTGGGAAAGGCAACAGTTCATAGTCAAATCCTCCATTTAGTATTTGGGTTGCAGTGTAAATCCTGATGGAGCGAACATAGCAGGGATCGGCTTCTCAAGCAATGTACGCAGGGTGTGTGGCAGGGTATAAAAATCGTGACTATATCCCTTAGCTTGACTTACACTTGGATGGGGTGGCATGGCTTGGCTTCGCACCTCTGGAATTTACGGCTTATTCATGAAAACGATTAGGGGGTAATATGAACTCGGGACGACTGATGGCATTGCTGGCCTTGGTGTCGATGAGCTTGCAGGTGTTGGGACAGGATCCGGAATGGGACAAGCTGGATAACCGAGCTTGTGACCGTACCTGTCTCATCACGCATATCGACAACTATACAAAAGCTATCCTGGCGCACGATTATTCAGGTCTGCCATTCGCCTTGGCGGTCCGTTTTACTGAAAATACGGCCCAGCTCGATGTCGGCGAGGGGTTCCTCTGGAGGGCTGAGCTTCAGGAGACCACCTTCAAGTATCAGGTTGCCGACCCCATGGTCGGACAGGTCGCCAATGGGATGGTGCTCAATATCGACGGACGTCCGGCCCTGGTGGCCGTTCGTCTCAGGATTGAGCGAGGCCAGATCATGGAAATTGAACACATGGTGGATCGAAATGTTGCACCGGAGGCGATGGAGCTCTTACAGACACCGGTGGCCTACCTGAGTTCTGACGTCAGTGCCTCCGAGCGGACACCGCGCGAAGTGATGATTGCGGCTGCCAATGCCTATTTTGCGGCATTGACCGGCGATAACGGCAAGATCGCGCCCTTTCATGAGGATTGTGTGCGGCATGAGAATGGATATCAGACGGTTAACAATGACAAGCCGGGCCGGGCAGCCCCGTCTCCGGCACTGCCAAACCCGGAAACTCCCATGGGCAGGACTTTTATGAAGATGAGTACCATGACTTGTGAGGAACAGGTCAGTACCAAGATTTTCAGTGGAATCAAAAAGATCTGGCCACGCCGTGTCCTGATCGTGGATGAGCAGAAAGGTGTGGTCGCCGCTTTTCCGTTGTTCATACACGATGGGACCCGACGCACCAATGAGACCGAGGGTTTGCCCGACATGCCCAACCAAAGCCGGTTGGCGATGATGCTCAATATGGTCACGATGGAGTCATTTGCCATCCGTTCGGGGAAAATCATGCACGTTGAAGCCTTCCCATTCATCACCTTCCCTTATGGGTTAGGGGATGGGTGGACAGTCGGATCAGGCAGATAACGGAGTTTGCAACGGGTTATGCCGGAACCTCCGGCATAACCCGTTGGTAATCTACGATGCTGTGGGGGCTTGTATTCGGACCAAGCCCTGAATGGACAGGTTACTGCAGGACATCCAGCTTTTTGATCAGCGCATCGGCGAGTTGACACATGCGATTCATATCCGGTAGTGATATCGTAGCATCCGGATCCCGGATGCTTTCCTGGTAAAGGCGCAACTGTTGCCGAAGCTCATCGGCAATTTGCTTTGCCTGCTGTAATTCCGCACTAAAATCCTTACTCATATGGAGCTACCCCAGGTTGAAAATCAGTTTCAAATATTCTGAATCCGCCGGATATCGCAAGCGTTCATCGAAATTATAATCATTATAGTGCTGCCTTGAACAGCAGGCGGTAGATTCCGCGACCAGTAACCACCACGCAGCGATCGCAGGTGTGAATCCTACCTGTAAAACTAACGGTTTTCACGAGGAACATAGGGATTGATCCCAAGTCCGGTATAGATCTGCCTGGGCCGCGATATCTTTTTATCGGGGTCTTCCATCATTTCCTTCCATTGCGCAATCCAGCCAGGCAGGCGTCCGAGTGCGAACATTACGGTGAACATGTTGGTTGGGATACCGAGGGCTCGGTAAATAATGCCACTGTAGAAATCGACATTGGGATACAGTTTTCTCTCGATGAAATAATCATCAGCCAGAGCGTGTGCTTCCAGTTGTTTGGCCAGATCCAGCAGCACATCAGGTTTGCCGGACTTATTTAGTACCCGGTCACAGGCCTTCTTGATGATCGTGGCCCGGGGGTCGAAATTCTTGTACACGCGGTGCCCGAATCCCATCAATCGAACCCCGGAATTCCGGTCCTTGACCCGCGCAATGAATTTATCGACATCGCCGCCATCTGCGTGGATTTTCTCCAGCATTTCGATGACCTGCTGGTTGGCCCCCCCATGCAGTGGGCCCCACAGGGCCAGGATCCCTGCAGCAACCGAGGCATAGAGATTGGCATCGCTGCTGCCGACCTGCCTGACCGTGGCGGTGCTGCAATTCTGTTCGTGATCCGCATGCAGGATCAGCAGCAGATTCATGATGTCCACCAATTCCTGATCTATTTCATACTCTTCCGTGGGCAGAGCAAACATCATTTTCAGGAAATTGGCGCAGTAGGATAGTTTATCAGTAGGGTAGATGATGGGTTGTCCGATGGATTTCTTGTAGGAGAAGGCAGCGATGGTCCTGACCTTGGAAATCAGGCGGGTTGCATTCAGATCCAGCATCTCCAGGTTTGCTTCGCCGGTACCGTCCGTATAGTAGGCGGAGAGGGATGTCACCATGGCGGAAAGAATCGCCATGGGATGGGCGGTGTGGGAGAAATTTTCAAAAAAAATCCGCATATCCTCGTGAATCAGGGCATGCGTGGTCAAGTTCGTGGAAAATCCCGAGAGTTCATTCTTGTCCGGCAGGTGACCGTAGATCAGGAGATAGCAGACTTCCACGAAAGTAGCTTTTCCCGCCAGTTGCTCGATGGGTATACCCCGGTATCGCAGTATCCCTCTCTCACCGTCGAGGAAAGTGATGTTGCTGCGACAGGCGCCGGTGTTGATTAATCCCGGATCCATGGTGATGTACCCGGTACTGGATCGAAGTTTGCCGATATCGATGGCTTTTTCACCTTCGGATCCGGTCACGACCGGCAGTTCCAGTGTCTGTCCATCGGGTAAAATCAATTTAGCTGTATCAGCCATGATGGTGACTCCTTAGCTTCAATTGCGAGTTGTTAGGCATAGTACGAATCGGAAAACCGGCGATCTTTCGGATATTTTAGAGATAGCCTTCGAGCATATCGCGCTCCTCGGGGCTGATCAGCTTGTTCTGCAGTCGATTGGTAATCATGGCAGGTGTGATATGGTCATGCTCAATAAGGTCTTTTTTCTCCTCAGGGACCAGGCTGTCCATAAAGAATAGGTTGCTGGGTGGTAGAAACTTAGCCTCAATGATTACCTGTACCTCGTTGGCGATTACCCTGAATCTGCCGATATCCTTGCTGATTCTTGCCTCTGCGAAGGTTTTATCGACAATGCCGGCGCCGTATATCGAGTGAACCTCCATACGATAGCTGATGATGTGTGCGGGGTCCCCGTTTCTGTCGATATCTTCCTCGATGTGTTGAAGTCGTGGATGCAGCATCTCTCGGAGCGATTCCAGGATCTGCTGGTCTTCCAGGCGTTCAGAAAAGATATCCAGGATATTATCGATAGGGAGCTGGTTGTATGTATCGGTTCTAAAGAGTTCGTTACGGCGGTACGAGAGTAGCTTGTAGGATCGGAAACCCAGTGTGGAAAAGATGTCGGACAAATCCCGTATATGCCTGTTGAAGCCCAAGGCACACACCAATTGTGAATGATTCATGCCCAGTTGTGTGGCTACCTTGTTGATCCGGAGAATAAAATCATCAGCGGTATCGGTGTTGATCTTATAGAACAGTCTTACCAGATCATCATCGGATGCGGTCAGCAGTTCAGTGAAGGTTATCATGTGCCTGCCTGCGTGACTTATATCCGGGTTTGCCTGAGATAATCATACAGGATCTGCTTCTCCTCCTGGGATATATTTTCATCCTCAAGCCTGGTCTGGATTAGATCCCTCGGCATCAGCCCCTTACTGAGTATCTTGTGTTTTTCCTGGGGCAGTATGGTGTCACGGAAGAAAATATCGCCAGCAGGGATAAGTTTGCTTTCAATGATAATGCAAACCTCATTTAGCAGTGCCCGAAATCCGCTGTCCTGAGTGTTCAGGCGTTCTTCTGCGAATTCTATATCGGCGATACCATCATTGTACACGGCGCGCATCTCCGCCTTGTATTTCTCGATAATAAGCGAATTCACAGTTGCCTCGATCTGACGTTCAATATTAATGAGTCTACGCTTGAGCAGATACTGCATGACCTGCAGGTTTTCCGGATGTTCCCTTACTGTACCAAAGATAGTGAGAACATTTTCCAGAGTGACATACTTGTAGATGTCCGTGGTGAAGATATCGTTACGTTGTTTGACCAACTCTTCAAAGCTTTCGAAGCCGAGCAGCGGACAAATTTCCGGCATACGAGAGGCATTGGAGTTGAAGCCAACCGCACATATTATCTGTGCTTTTCTGGTTTGCATTTCTCGTGCGACGATGTCCAGACGTTGTTCCAAAGGCGCCTTGAGTTTCCCGAACTCATGGAAGATCTGCAGCAGCTCTTCTTCTTTAGCATGCAGGATCAGATTGAATTTTGACATTGAAACCGCTTCCGGAATCTGTTTGTAGTTTACTGTATTTATGGATGCCCGGTCTTAACATTCCTGTCGCTGTTAAGGCTGGTCAACCATGCTGTGCAATACTCTGAAATTCCTGGCCCATGGTTTGATACCGCGCAGTGATGTGGGCAATTCATTGGCTGCCTGCAAGGCGCTGTCATAGCTATTATAGACACCGTAGAGGGCATTATAATGGGTTACGCCATTGACCATCACGCGGATATACGCGGATTCCGCTTCTATGCCGGCAACTCGGATAAAGTCGATGATATCCTGTTCCTTGAGGACACTCACCAGTTGCAAGGTATAGTATTCAGGCGGTTGTTGCAGAACCCAGTCTTCCTGTCGGATGAAGTGGGTCCTGATATCCTCCACAGTGTACGTCTCTGATGATTCCACAGCTTTCTGCCCAAGGGACATGGTGTCCGTGGATGTATCCAGTCCGGCGAGTTTGGATTTGGCTTCTGCCAGGTCCTGGGCGGCCGCACGCTCGAACCAGGTACGTGCGGTTTCCATATCCTTTGTGACCCCATAGCCGTTTTCAAAAAAAACGCCGAGGTTGAACTGAGCCTGAGCCAGACCGTGTTTTGCTGATTTTTCCAGCCATTTACGGGCTTCCGTGTAGTCTTTAGTCACTCCCTCACCGAAGGAGTACATAACCGCCAGACTGTACTGGGCGTAACTATTCTCCTGCTCTGCCGCACTCCGGAACAAGTCTGCTGCCCGTATGAAATCAGGTTCGGTCACCAGTCCCCGGTAGTACATGAGTCCCAGGTTGAACTGGGCGTCTGAATGTCCGCCGCTGGCGGCGAGTTCCCACCATTCGAGCGCCTCATGGTAGTTCTGCTCGGTTCCTATACCCCTGAAGTAGCGATCCCCGACCTTGTATTGCACGGCAGGTTCACCCTGGATTGCGGCGCGCAGGTACCAGTCCAGCGCCTGGACCTCGTCCTGAGGGACGCCCTGGCCATAGTCGTACATTATCCCCAGAATGGTCTGGGCATCCGCGTTACCCTGCCCGGCCAGCGGTAGCAGGATCCCATAGGCACGGTCATATTCGCCCCGTACATAGGCGCCCCTGCCTTCTTCATAAGATTGGCCGAAGGCGGTTCCAGTAGCTGCCAGAACCATGCCGATAAGCACTGTAATGGCTCCGCAAAGCTGCCGCAGATAATTGAAATCTCTCACAATCATCAGGTTTCCGATAGATTCACTTCTAAGAATATTATATCCCTGAACCGCAGAGCTAAGGTAATAAAACGGTGTCACTGACACCCGGCTATTAGAGAGGAAATTCGATCTAAGCGGGCGCGCACACGCTAAGCTTCGGTCTGCGTACCGGAAACAGGGTGGAAAATAGGGGCCTGAGGTAGGGCACTGTAGCGGATTACTGCTCAGTTATTTAGGAGCCGTTCTTCACTATCCGCATGGTAAAGTCGATGGCATGGACATTTTTGGTCAGGGCTCCGACGGAGATGAAATCGACACCTGTGGCTCCCAGGGACTGGAGAAGATCGGCTTCAATACCACCGGATACTTCCAGCTGCGCTCTGCCATCGGTCAGGCGCACGGCTGCTGCAATCCCTTCCAGGGAGAAATTATCCAGCATGATGCGATCCGCCCCGGCTGCCAGCGCCAGTTGCAGCTGATCCAGGTCTTCAACTTCCACCTCGACATGATCATGCAGTGACCTGGCCAGGCGAATCGCCTGGGTGATGCTGCCGGCAGCCTCGACGTGATTTTCCTTGATCAATATGGCGTCAAAGAGGCCCATGCGATGATTACAACCGCCGCCGCAAGTCACGGCATACTTCTGTGCGCTGCGCAGACCCGGGATGGTTTTTCGCGTATCCAGGAGACGGGTCTGCGTCCCTTGCAGCAAGCCTGCATAACGTCGGGTGGTGGTGGCTGTGCCAGACAATAGTTGTAGAAAATTCAGGGCGGTCCGTTCCCCACTGAGCAAGCTCCTTGCGGTTCCCTTGAGCCTGCAGACCGGATGATCCGGCACAAGAGTGTCACCGTCCGATTGATGCCAGGCAATTGCCACTGTTGGATCGATCTGTTTGAACACCTCATCAAACCAGGCGGTCCCGCAAAGCACGGCTGCTTCGCGACTGATAACCGTTGCGCACGCTGTTTGATCCTCCGGTATCAGGCTAGCTGTGATATCCCCGCCACCCAGATCTTCCTTTATGGCGCTACCTACAGTGATAGCGATGTCATCTGGTAATTTTATGTCCTTCATGGTCACTACTCTTGTGCTATTGCATACCACTCATTAGTATTACCCGGCTAGGAGAAAAATTACCTGGAGGAGGGTGATGAGGAGGCTATCGATGTTCTCCGGTAATCCTGTCAGGTACTGTATGCTACTGTTGGATTTAAGATCCCGTGACAGTGTACACGAATGAGACGTAGATGCTTCTTAATCTTCCTGGCGCTGACAGGGAATCATTTATGGTAAGGTAACATCCAGCGGCCAAATCTGTAATACTACGCATCTATATTATGTCACTCTACCTGGACCCGGAGACCGGGTTACTGGACCCGGTACGGTACCTGCCTTCGCCCAACTGCGATGCCCGTCCGCAAGGCGCTGGTATTGATCTGGTGGTAATACACGGGATCAGTTTACCTCCCGGCTGTTACGGCGGGGATTATATCGACAGGTTGTTTACCAATTGCCTGGAGGCGGGTGCGCATCCGTATTTTTCCGGCATCTGTCAGTTACGGGTTTCTTCACACCTGTTTATCAGCAGGCGCGGAGATCTCACGCAATATGTCCCCCTGACCATGCGCGCCTGGCATGCGGGTGAATCCGAGTTCCAGGGTCGGCGTATGTGCAACGATTTCTCCATCGGAATCGAGCTGGAAGGTTCTGATGATGACCCATATCAAAATTGCCAGTATGATTGTGTTGCCGGTGTGATCAAAAAGATCATGAATTGCTGGCCGGCGATACGCCGGGAGCGGGTCGTAGGACATGCTGATATCGCTCAGGGACGTAAGACCGATCCCGGACCAGCGTTTGACTGGCAGCACTTGTATAAATTGTTGGAAGAATAGCCCGTATGAAGGCGGATCAAAGCTGCAAGGCACGGAGAGGTGTCCATCAGGACACCAACAGGGGGTTTGTATGACCTTAATCAGCATTTTGCTGGGACTGGCCCTGGTGTATTTTCTCGGGCCTCTGGACCGGTTCAGGGATTTTTCGTGGTTTGAACAGTACAGCCAGTGGCTGGAATCGCGTTGTAATCGTATTAAGCTCTGGGATGGTCCGACGGGTGTTGTGCTGACACTGGCGCTGCCCTTATGCCTCCTGCTCATCGTGACCAGCTGGTTGGGAAGTCTTTCTTTGATATTCCCATTTATTATCTCCATTGGGGTTTTTGTCTACAGCCTCGGGGCCGACCCCAACCGGTATTTTGACAGCCTCATCTCGATCCTGGCGGATCAGGATGAGGAGAGCCTGAAGGATATGTTGCGGGACTTGGGGCTTGAACCTGAAAATATTGATCAGGCTGGTATTCTCCGGGCGTTGCTGCTGAAAACCCACGAGAATCTGTTCGGAGTAATCTTCTGGTTTATCGTACTGGGGATAACGGGAGCGCTGCTCTATGCCTTGGCGGAGACCATGTATCGCCGATACTCTGATATCCATGGAGGCTTTGCCCGTTCTGTGGGTGATCTGCACCGGATCATGATGTGGCCATCGGCCCGTTTGCTGGCGCTGGGATTCGCGCTTGGCGGCAGCCTCGTGGATGCCCTCGAAGGTTGGCGCTCGGCAAGAGGAGAAAGCTTGGAATGCAGTGAGGACGTCATTTGCAGGAGCGGGCTTGGGGCGATGCAATTCCAGCCGGAGCCCGAACACGATGGAGAGCACCACGGGATGCTGTCCAGCAGCCTGCTGCAGGGCCTTCAGGCAATCATCAACAGA
>MGYR01000141.1:14730-16985 GCA_001801825.1 Gammaproteobacteria bacterium RIFCSPLOWO2_02_FULL_56_15
ACCGTGCTGGGTATAATGACAATAGCCAACTGGCTGTCCTGAAGCCCGGTCTAGATCACCCCTTTTGTTTAGGTTGTCCATTGCGGATGTCAAGCCAGCAGGCTGTTCAGATGTCCCGGCCTTGATCACGTCATTTGATTGAGATAATCCTGCACTCTTAACAGGTGACGCTGGTCCCCCCGGCATACCAGCACACTATCGTCTTCGTACCAATCACCCAGGACGATTCTGCGTATTTCCCGGCCGTTAATGGCAAAGTGATGAATACCCGGTCGGTGGGTATGTCCGTGAATCAATTCTGCAACGCCATGAGATCGTATAACCTGCTCAATGGTATTCTGATCTGCATCGACGATCTCCGGGCGCTTGTATTGCAGCGAGCGACGCATCAGGGGGCGCAGGCCTCTGGCCAGGAAAGAGCGGACGCCATAGGGCAGGGCCAGGAATAAGGATCGGGTGGCGGAGTGTTCCATAAACTGACGATAGGTCTGGTATCCGATATCGCGGCTGCAGAGGATATCCCCATGACATAACAGTATCTGCTTGCCTGCGATCTCCACTATGGACAAATCTGGCAGGAGTTTGCCACCCGTCAATTCTGTTATACCCCGATCAAGCACCAGTTCCCGGTTTCCGCGGAGGATAAACAATTGCCCTCCACTGGCGGTGAAATCCTTCAGTTCAGACAATACTTGGGGGGCTGGCGGGGTCCGTTCATCGTTACCGAGCCAGAAATGCTCGAAGAGGTCGCCCAGGATATACAAGGCATGGGCCTCTCGAGCCGGTCCCCGTAACAGGGCTTGGAGGAGAGCAAGTTTTTCAGGTCGTTCCTGACAAAGATGAACGTCGGAAATGAACAGTGTATCCACTTCCAATCATCTTCCAGGGCAGAGGTAAGCCACGGGGACGGGAAAGGGCATTGCTTCAGATGACCACCACGCCAGTAATTTCTATAATCTCTTCCGGTACGTCCTGGTGTCCTTTACGTTTGGTGGTTATGGATTTCTCGATCTTTTCCACGGTCTCCATGCCTTCAATGACCTTGCCAAAAACACAATAACCCCATCCGTCGCGCGTTTCCGCACGGTGATCAAGAAAGGTATTGTCATTGGTATTGATAAAAAACTGGGCACTTGCTGAGTGAGGATCGCCGGTACGCGCCATGGCGATGGTGCCCAGTTCGTTACGGAGACCATTATTGGCTTCGTTTTGGACCTGGGTATTGGTGGACTTGGTGTGCATCTCCGCGTCCAGGCCACCGCCCTGGATCATAAAATCCTTGATCACACGATGAAATATAGTGCCCACATAGTGGCCACTCTCGACATAGGAGATAAAATTTCCCACCGTTTTCGGCGCCTGTACCGGGTTCAATTCTAGAAGAATATCTCCCATGCTGGTCGTTATATGCACATTCATACTATGCTCCTCAGAAAAAATCGGTACACACCCAGTTCGGCAATTGCCCAGAGGCAGGATGCGAGCGCTACACGGGCACGAGATGCCGCACGTGTTTTCACCATGGGCACATGATAGATACTTTACGCCAGAGTACAAGGTCTGTACGGATGGTGCATCAAGCCGGTGGAAAATGCCCCTTTTCCATTGATTAGGCAAGGTTTTTCCAGTTTTAAATTGACCATGCAGGTCCCTCCGCGTATCATCGCGAACCCTGTGAAATTCAGGTTCATCGGGGCATAGCGCAGCCTGGTAGCGCATCTGCTTTGGGAGCAGAGGGTCGGGGGTTCAAATCCCTCTGCCCCGACCAATATCGATATGGGCTAGGTCTCGTAAACCAGCGGATGGCGCCGCGGCCAAACCGGGGTAGGGTATGCAGTGCAATCTCTGCGTTATACTATATGTCTCCGGATATGCGCCTGTAGCTCATTTGGATAGAGCATCGGCCTTCTAAGCCGAGGGTAGCAGGTTCGAGTCCTGCCAGGCGTGCCAAACTGCGGGGACGCGAGGTGGCGATATACGAACAGCGGTGTACACTTCGGGGATTCCCAGAGGGATCCAGCGATCCCCACTTGTATGATGATTATGGTGAGCGTAGCTCAGTTGGCAGAGCTCAGGATTGTGGATCCTGTGGTCGTGGGTTCGAGCCCCATCGCTCACCCCATTTTATCTTGCGAAAAGGACGCCCGCATAGTGTGTAATCGCATATCGCTTCGTAATGGTTCTTCGCGGTAGCGTCATCAGGGCCGTTAGCTCAGTTGGTAGAGCAGGGGACTCTTAATCCCAAGGTCGTAGGT
>MGYR01000141.1:16994-17632 GCA_001801825.1 Gammaproteobacteria bacterium RIFCSPLOWO2_02_FULL_56_15
ACACGGCCCACCAGTCTACTTGATGTCTAACCGATATTCTGAGGTTAATTATTCGAATGGATTTACCTTCATCGCGTATCCACATCACTAGACACCTTGGCATTACATCGATGATAATATTCTCGTATCTTTGACTGCTATTTTTTCAATATTTTTCCGAACTATTACCGGTAAAGCATGTCCCTTCAGTTGCAGAATTTATGAATAGATTTTCGTTTCGTTAGCAATCATAAAGTTAAAGGAGAACAATAATGGGTAATAAATTCGACGCTGGTCGTCGCCGTACCACCGGATTGATCCTGAAAGCCGTAGCCCTGTCTTCGGTTGCCACCATGGTCAAGATCCCTGTGGCCTTTGCTCAGGATCTGCCTCATGTGGAGGAATCGGATGCAACGGCAGTGGCCTTGAAGTATCTGCATGACGCCACCAAGGCCGAACGTCCGGACAAGAGCGGCGTCGTCGGCGCGGATCAGGACTGCACCAACTGTCAGTTCATCCAGGCGGACGCCGGTGATTGGCGCCCGTGTATGCTGTTCCCGGGTAAGGCAGTCGCTGCCAAGGGTTGGTGCATGAGCTGGACCAAGAAAGTCTAGACCGGTTATTTTCTGCATATAGGATCGGCGGGTTTCCATTTCACG
>MGYR01000141.1:17654-18325 GCA_001801825.1 Gammaproteobacteria bacterium RIFCSPLOWO2_02_FULL_56_15
CCCCGCCGATTCTGCAAAGTTTTCACCATTAAAGTTTTCACCATTTCATCAATCGATATCCGGCTGAGGAATGA
This sequence comes from Gammaproteobacteria bacterium RIFCSPLOWO2_02_FULL_56_15, assembly GCA_001801825.1. GTDB lineage: Bacteria > Pseudomonadota > Gammaproteobacteria > Eutrophobiales > Eutrophobiaceae > 2-02-FULL-56-15. The sequence goes on from MGYR01000141.1 coordinate 17,729, forward strand.
TACCGGATACTCACCGCAAGAATTCTTGGGTTTGTTAGTGTCCCCATCGAGGATGGTGGAACCCCCTCGCCTTACAGGCGAGGGTAGTTTAGTTTAATCCTCAAAGATTCGTCGGGCTTCTTCCAGCCAGTCGAGAATCTTGATCATTCTGCCGCAATGCCTGGCGCAAGCACCGCACTGGTTGCAATCATCCAGTTGATGCAGTTCCTCCTGATAGATTTCCCGCGCAGTAGCGGCATCATGGTAGACCATGGCGTCGTTATATAACTCGAGGATACGTGGTACATCGATATCCTGCGGGCAGGGCATGCAGACCCGGCAGGTGTTGCAGGGGATGGGTTTCAATTTACGATAGGCATCGCGCAACTGGTTGATCAGCAGTAGCTCCCGGATGGCCAAACTGCCCGGAGTCGTGGTTTCGGCGATTTTCAGATCGAGCTCAAATTGTTTGCTGGTGCTGGAATCACTGAACACACTCGTGACCTCTGGATGGTTCAAGATCCAGCGCATCCCCCATTCCGCCATGCTATACGGTTCCAACAGGGTCGCCCAGTGGTCGGGATTGGAACCCGCGGGAGGACGCTCCAGCCGCTTGCG
>MGYR01000142.1:0-2222 GCA_001801825.1 Gammaproteobacteria bacterium RIFCSPLOWO2_02_FULL_56_15
TTAATCCTGGTGGTCAACCTCACTGCATCGATCGGCGCATTCGCTTTCGGTTATGCGCAGGACTACCTGGGGCACGTCCGGGCGATCTCCGTCACGCTGCTAGGCTGGATCCTGATGGTGCTGATCGCGGCCACCACCCGCAGCACCGAGGGTTTCTGGATCGCCGCCAATATCGCCGGTCTGTGCATGGGATCCTCGCAGGCCGCCGGCCGTGCGGTGGTCGGTTATCTCTCGCCGCCGGAGCGCCTCGGCGAGTTCTTCGGTCTGTGGGGTCTGGCGGTCAAGGGGGCTTCGATCTTCGGGCCGTTGACCTATGGCCTTGTGACTTGGGCCCTGCCGGGCAACCATCGCCTGGCGATGCTGGCGGTCGGCAGCTATTTCGTCGTGGGACTGCTGCTGCTGCGAGGCGTGGATATCGAGCGTGGACGCGGACGGGCGTTGGCGACTCTGCCGGCGTGATGGCAGGGAAGCTTGCTCTTTCCTATACTTCCTATCATGAATAGTGAAGCAAACGAGCCAGGATTTTTCACTGACCTATCCACCCACCCGCTACAGGAAATGAATCCCCCGATGAAATTTCAAAATTTACTGCCCATATCGATAATCAGTCTCGCCGTTTTTTGCACGGGAATGCCAGCGTCTTTATATGCAGGCGAGGAAACCGACCAGGAGCTCGAACGAATTGCAGATCAATATAACGATAAACAGACCAGAGACGGAGCGAAAGTCGTGTGTGCTATGGAAACCCAGACAGGCAGTCGATTCAAGACCAAGGTATGCCGGACGGTGGCCACCGTGGAAAGACAATCGAAAGAAGGGAAAAAATATCTGGACCGGGTCAGGATTTCCGTTGGCGACCAGGATTAACCAGTATAGACGCCTCATCGAAGACTTGCGTATCGGAGACATAGTACATCCTTTTTTACACCCTGCCATCGAGATCAACAGGCTACGGACCCTCTAAGTTCAGTATGATAGACTTGCTGTTCTTTCTGATAATCCAGGAAATAATCCGATGAGTGAAATCAGAGCGCTGACTGTTCCCAAATGGGGAATGGCGATGGAAGAAGGCACCCTGGTCAACTGGCTAGTCAATACAGGGGATATGGTCTCCGCCGGAGATCCGATCGCGGAGATCGAATCCAGCAAGATCGTCAACGTACTGGAGACGCAATACCCGGGTGTGGTGCGGCGCTGCTTGCTGGAGGTTGACGAGACCCGGCCGGTAGGCGCGCTGGTGGCGGTGATTGCCGATGCCGCAGTGCCCGATGCCGCGATTGATGCTTTTATCGCTGAATTCCGGATCGCGGATGAGATTGTCGATTCGGTCGCGGCGCCTGCGCCGGAGACGACACCGCAGCTTACTGCTTCGCCCGCTGTTCCCGCCACCGGTGGAACCACGGTGGTGCCAGATCGCCTGAAGCAGGGTGGTGATGACAGCGCAGTGAATGCCTCGCCCCATGCACGGCGCCTGGCCGAGGAGTTGGGTATCAACCTCAATAACATCACCGGCAGCGGCCGCCGGGGCCGCATTTCCGTGGAGGATATCGAACAGGCAATAATCGCTGCCGGTGGTTCACTGGGGGTGGTGGACGCTCCGGATATCGGAGATGGACCTGTCTATGACGAAATCCCCTTTGCCGGAATGCGCCAGACCATCGCCAAACGGCTGCAGGAATCCAAACAGACAGCGCCGCATTTCCGGCTCTCCATCGACGTCGAAGTGGATGCCCTGCTGGCGTTGCGGCAGGAGATCAATAAGGGACCTGACTCCGGGGCAGGCAAGGTGTCTGTCAATGATATGCTCCTCAAGGCCTGCGCCCTGGCGCTGATGCAGGCGCCGGCATGCAATGTCCAGTTCGTGGGGGATACCATTCGCCGGTTCCGCCATGCCGATATTGCCCTCGCCGTGGCTCTGGAAGAAGGCCTGATCACGCCCGTGTTGCGCCGGGTGGAGGACAAGACGCTAACGCAGATCGCCGGCGAAGCCAGAGCGCTGGTAGAGCGGGCCAGAGCCGGCACCCTGGCCAAGGAAGACTACGAAGGCGGCAGCTTTACCATATCCAACCTGGGGATGTACGGGATACGTCAGTTCGATGCCATCATCAATCAGCCCCAGTGTGCGATCCTGGCCGTCGGCGCCGCACAGCCGGCGGTGGTGGCACGGGACGGGGTCCCGGTCGTGGCCACGGTCATTGCCTTGTCGCTGTCACTGGATCATC
>MGYR01000142.1:2270-3938 GCA_001801825.1 Gammaproteobacteria bacterium RIFCSPLOWO2_02_FULL_56_15
AAATAATTAGAACACCGGAAGTGCTGAACCGACACATTTAATATTCCCGCCACAGTTCTTACGGATGCATCAACGGGTTGGAGTCTTCATTCTTAAGCATTGCCATTAATCGTTTAACCTGACCGGACACCGAGGAGGTTGCCAGTGGATCTTAGTCAAACAGAACTACTCAGGGCGTATCGAATGATGCGCACGATCCGTGAGTTCGAGAGCCGTGTCGCGGTGGAGTTCGAGGCCGGCACCGTACCCGGTTTCACTCACCTCTATCTCGGCCAGGAGGCCATAGCCACTGGTGTCTGCATGCATCTCAGCGATGCGGATGCCATCTCCTCCACCCATCGCGGGCACGGGCACTGCATTGCCAAGGGTTGTGATGTGAAAGGGATGATGCTGGAACTCTATTGTAAGCGGGATGGCCTGTGCAAGGGCAAGGGAGGGTCCATGCACATCGCTGACATCAGTAAGGGCATGCTGGGCGCCAACGCTATCGTGGGCGCCGGGGCGCCACTGGCCGCGGGCGCCGCACTGACTGCAAAGACACTGGGCAAGCCCAATGTCGCCGTGGCTTTCGGTGGTGACGGTTCCAGCAACCAAGGGACGGTATTTGAATCCATGAATTTCGCTGTGGTGCTGAAACTGCCTCTCATCTTCGCCGTGGAAAACAACGGTTATGGGGAACACACAGGTATCGCCTATCATCTTGGGGCGAAGGACCTGGTCACCCGCGCAGCGGCCTTCGGCATGCCGGCCGAGGAAGTGGACGGCACCGATTTCTTTGCCGTATACGAGGCCATGGGCCGGGCGGTGGCCCGGGCCCGGGCCGGCGCAGGGCCATCCACCGTGGTCTCCGTGGCGGCCCGTTGGCGCGGTCATTTTGAAGGAGACCCCCAGACCTATCGCGATCTCTCCGAGATCAAGAACCTGCGGGAAAACCAGGATTGCCTGAAGAAATTCCGGCAACGAGTGGTTGGTGAAGGCAAATTGCAGGATGCACAACTGGAAGCCATCGACAAGGAAGTGCTGGACCTGATCGAAGTGGCAGTCAAGGAAGCCAAGGCCGCGCCGGCGCCAGTGCCGGCAGATCTGACCACCGATGTTTATATTTCCTACTGATTGAGGGGCACGCGATGAGCAAGAAGAGTTTTCGTACCGCCATAACTGAGGCCATCCGGCATGAGATGGAACGCGACCCTACGGTAATCTTTTTCGGCGAGGACATCGTCGGCGGTTTCGGCGGATCGGCCAACAAACGCGGCGCCAGCGGCGGCATCATGGGCACGACCGTTGGTCTCTACGAGCAGTTCGGTGAGAAACGCATCTTCGATACCCCCATCTCCGAGAGCGCCATCATGGGCGCCGCGGCAGGCGCCGCTTTGACCGGCCTGCGGCCCATCGCGGAACTCATGTTCGCGGATTTCCTCGGTGTGTGTTTCGATCAGATCTTCAACCAGGCGGCGAAGTTCCGCTACATGTTCGGCGGCAACGCCAAGACGCCGATGGTGATCCGAATGATGACCGGCGCCGGTTTCGGCGCCGCGGCCCAGCATTCCCAGGCGCTGTGGCCCATCTTCACCCATATCCCCGGGCTGAAGGTCGTGCTGCCCTCCAATCCCTATGACGCCAAGGGCCTCCTGATCCAGGCCATCCGCGACGATGACCCGGTCATCT
>MGYR01000142.1:3949-7371 GCA_001801825.1 Gammaproteobacteria bacterium RIFCSPLOWO2_02_FULL_56_15
AAGGTGATGTACGACGATATGGCCGAGGTCCCGGATGAACCCTATACGATTCCATTCGGCGAGGCCAAGGTCACGCGGGAGGGGGACGATGTGACCGTGGTGGCCTTTGGCCGGATGGTGCAGCTTGCCAACCAAGTGGCGGACAAACTGGCCGGGAAGATCTCCATGGATGTCATCGATCCCCGCACCACCTCACCCATGGACACCGAGACCATCATTGAGAGCGTCAAGCATACCGGCCGGCTGGTGGTGGTGGACGAGGCCACTCCGCTCTGCAGCACCGCCTCCGAGGTCATCAGCATCGTCGCGGAAAAGGCTCTGAAGGCCCTGAAGACCGCTCCGGTCAAGCTCACCGCGCCACATACCCCGGTACCCGCCTCGCCGGTACTTGAGGCGCTCTATGTACCCTCCGTGGATAGCATAGAAAAGGCCGTGCGCAAGGCCATGGCCGGCTGATTGGTTGGTTTCCCCTGCCCACCGGGCGTGATGTCCCGGTGGGGTAAGAGATTGTTTCCCTTCAGCGATTTATCTCCGGAGTGTTATATTTCTGCAACAACTGCTCATGATGGATCTCTATCACACCTTCTCCGACCTCGGAAACTACTGACTGTCCGGAACACCAGCAGCAACATACCCTGTATTGAGTATTGAATATTCCCCAGTCTTATATATACTTAGGCCCAAGTTGGGGGAGCGATGCAGATGAATCCCGTCAAAGGGTAAAGCGCTTGACCTCAAATTTTTTCTAACTGTATTACCTATGCAACAGAATGTATGTAGCTGTTTATCAATGACTAGAGGGAGAGTTTCATGAATATATTTAATTACCGATCATTGATCGCAGCCGCTGCCACCGCAGCTTTGGTTGCGGGTGCCTCGGTTGTTCAGGCCCAGGGCGAGATCGAGGAAGTCATCGTTACTGCCCAGAAGCGCGCGGAAAATGTCCAGGATGTGCCGATTGCAATCACGGCTTACACGTCCGATACGCTGCAGAAGAAGAACCTCACAGACGTGACGCGTCTGTCGGCTCTCACGCCGAACGTAAACCTGGACGGCGGCTCGCCGTTTTCGGGCGACAGCTCGGTGCTGTCGGCCTCAATCCGCGGCATCGGTCAGGACGATTTCGCATTCAATCTCGACCCCGGCGTTGGCGTATACCTCGACGGCGTGTACCTGGCGCGCACTATCGGCGCGAACCAGAGCCTGCTCGATGTCGACCGCATCGAAATTCTGAAGGGGCCGCAGGGTACGCTGTTCGGCCGTAACACCATCGGTGGTGCGATCAACATCGTATCGCATACACCGGGCACTGAGTATAGTGTCACCGGGCAGGCATCGGTCGGCAACTACAACCGCCAAGACATCCAGTTGATGGTGGACATGCCGTTCACCGATAGCATCCTGTCGACCCTGAGCTTTTCGTCGCAGACGCGGGATGGCTGGCAGGACGTGGTGCCTTACCCGGCCGACTCTTCGATCGGTCAGAACGCCTACATGGTGATGGGCCAGGCGGACATGCCAAAGGCGCCGGGATCCCATACGTCGGGCGACAACGGCGGCAAGGACGTCCAGGCGGTACGCGGCAAGATTCTCTTCCACGCGACGGACAATCTCGATGTGACGCTGGCTGGCGACTTTACCCATCAGGACCAGTCAGGCCTGGCGAATACCATGATGGGCGTGTTTACCACCAACCAGGTCGACTATCTGGCGCCAACGCCGGGGATTTTCGCCGGTCCGCTGATGGGCAACATGTACAACATGTGCATCACGACGCCCCAGTCAGCGATCGACACCGGACCTTTCAATTTCCTGTTTAACTCTACCAACGGGCTCTGCGGTCCGCTGGGGGTGGGCACGTGGAACTCGACCACGAACTCCTTCCGCGGCAACGGGTTTACCGGCGGCGTACCCATGCTGGCCGGCGCTGGGGCGGTAGGCGTCCCGAACACTGTCCTGCAAGATATCGTGACCACTTATGGGGGTGTCGTGCAGCCCAACGGCTCCTTCCTGCTCCCGAGCGGCGGTGTCGTGACCTTGGGTGCCGCAAACTCTCCTTACGGCGGCAACGTAATATACCCGGGCCGAGTGCCGCGCCTGTATTGGGATTTCGCAAACACCCAGACCGGTAGCATCGACACAACTTATGCGAACGGCGCGAGCTTTGCGCGGTATAACGCCTACGGCGGCTCACTCACCCTGGACTGGGACGTCATGGACAACATGCAGCTCAAGTCGATTACGGGCTGGCGGGGCATCAAGTGGGATGTGGGTACGGACCTCGACGGTACGCCCGAATCCCAGCAGGAGGTCACGGACGAGCAGAAGCAAGAGCAACTCTCGGAGGAGTTACAGCTCACCGGCAAGGCATTTGATGACCGCCTCGACTATGTACTGGGCCTGTATTACTTCACCGAGTCGGGCTACGTGCACGACTTCGTCCCTTTCAACACGGCGTATCTTTGGATCTACGACTACAAGAACGACGTGGACACGGATTCGTACGCGATTTATACGCACCTGGACTATAAGATCACGGACGATTGGGGATTTACCTTCGGTGCCCGTTATTCGATCGAACAGAAAAGCTTCGAGGGCGGTCAGGCCGATCTCAATGGCTTCACCTACAAGATATCGGGCTGCCTTGATCCAGCTGCGCTAGCAACCTCGTTTGGCATTCCTGTCCCCATACCCTGTCAGGCGCTGCTCGGGTTCCCCGACCCGACCAATCCGTTGCGCTACTTCCCGGCGGTAGTGGACGACCAGGAGTGGGACGTCTTTACGCCCACGATCGGTATGCAGTACCACGTCAACGACGACATGATGGTCTACGCGAGCTACTCGGAGGGCTTCAAGTCCGGTGGCTGGACCACTCGCCTATCGCAGCCGATCACCGACGCGTCGGACGCGCGGTTCGACCCCGAGTTCGACACCACCTACGAGATTGGCCTTAAATCAGACTGGTTTGACAACCACCTGAGGGTGAACGTCGCGGCGTTCTACAGCGAGTACGATGGCATCCAGATCAACGTCCAGCAGGGTCCGTCGCCCGTCTACCAGAACGCGGGTGATGCGGAAATCAAGGGCGTAGAAATAGAGCTGCAGTCGGTGTTTGACAACGGCTTTGCTCTGGACGTGAATGCAGGCTTCCTCGACGCCGAGTACGTCAGGCTGGAAGACTGCCTGCTTTACAACGCCGACGCCAATAATGTCTGCGCACCTGCGAACGGCTCGTCTTACAGCCCGATCTGGGGTGGATTCACTTATAACACCGAACTGCCAAAGACACCGGAGTACAAGGTCACCATCAGCCCGAGTTACGAGTTCCAGTTTGTCAACGACTCGAGTGTGCTGCTCATAATGGACTACACGAAGACGGCGGACATGCAGAACACGGCTCCTAACACCCCGCTGCTGAGGCG
>MGYR01000142.1:7385-8587 GCA_001801825.1 Gammaproteobacteria bacterium RIFCSPLOWO2_02_FULL_56_15
GGTGTGACGAACCTGACGGACGAACGCTATCTGACCGTTGGCTCGACGAACCCGGCGGCTGGCGAGATCGTGGCCTCGTACAACGCGCCGCGCATGTGGTACCTGTCGGCAAGAGCGAGGTTCTAGTAATGGTAGGAGTCCGCCGGGCCTGACCCGGCGGAATGGTTCCTGACCCTGCGGGTCAGGAATTAGAAGTTACCCGCAGACTCGGGTAATACAGGACCAGGGGTGCTTTCCGCCAAGGGAAGCACCCTTTTTTATTTTGGCTCCTCGGCTGTTGTTCTCGCCAAGCCGCCAAGCACGCCAAGAAAACAATAGACATGCCGCTCCCCTTACGGCTTGGCGAGAGCCCTGGCGGGCTTTCCTGGATGACTGGATCAAAGAGTATTCCAAAAATACATCATGTATCTTATCAATGCACCCGGACTATGGTAGATTCGGTGTGATGTAGAAGAAATAATAATATTGCATCATTCATCTTTGCTGTAACAGTGAGGATCCCCTTTATGCCCAGACTCTCCCGCCGCCGGCTGCTATCCCAGACCGCCCGGCTGATCTCCTGCACGGCCATTATGGGTGGATTCTCAACCCGGGCTGCTTGGTCACAACCCGTTGTCCCGAATGAGCAGCGAGCTATGCTCAGCCTCAGCACCCTGGTGCGGGATCTGTTTCCCCATGATGCCCTGGCGGATTCCTTTTATGTCAAGGTGGCGGGGATCGTGCAACCCGGCCTGACAGGCAAGGAAAAGGAATATGCCACCTTTGCAGCGGCGCTGGATCAGGATGCTGGTGGTTCCTGGCGACAACTGGACCCGGCCATGCGGGGCGAGATCCTCGCCGAACATCAGGACGATCCGTTCTTCGCGATACTCAGGGACACGGCGCGCGCGACCCTCTACGTTCAGCCGGAGGTCTGGGCCTTGATCGGCTACGGCGGCAACGCGCTGGCCCAGGGCGGCTATCTCAACCGCGGATTCAACGACATCGACTGGCTGGAGGGGAACAAGTGAGCGATTACAAATTTTCCCTGGAGGACGATTCCGTCGCCGTAATCATCGGCTCGGGCGCCGGCGGCGGCACTCTGGCGAATCAACTGGCGCAACAGGGGATCGACGTGGTCTGCCTGGAAGCGGGCCGGCGTCTTGCACCGGTCGATATCGTCAATGACGAAGCCGCCATGTTCCCCAAATTCACCTGGCTGG
>MGYR01000142.1:8676-9826 GCA_001801825.1 Gammaproteobacteria bacterium RIFCSPLOWO2_02_FULL_56_15
TTCCCGCTGTGGATCTGTAAGACCGTGGGCGGCACCACCATGCACTGGACCGCGGCGACACCGCGGTTGCAGGCTCATGAGATGCGCGCCCTCTCCACCTATGGTGAGATCACGGGCGCCTCGCTGGTGGACTGGCCGATCAGCCTGGCGGATCTGGAACCCTATTATGCACGGGCCGAGCGCATGATGGGCGTGACCGGAACCAACGGTATTCCCATGCTGCCCGGCAACAACAATTTCAAGGTCCTGGAGGCCGGCGGGCGCAAGCTCGGCTATACCGACATCGACACCAACCGCATGGCCATCAATCCCGAACCGAGGGACGGCCGCGGTGGTTGCCTGCAACTGGGTTTCTGCACCAGCGGCTGTGCTACCCAGGCCAAGTGGTGCACTCTCTATACCCAGATCCGGGATGCCGAGCAAACCGATCACTTTGAACTACGACCCGAGAGCATGGTGATGAAGATCCTGCATGAGGGGGATCGGGTGACTGCTGTGCAATACCTTGATACAGAGGGCCAAATGCACGAACAAAAGGCACGCTTTATCTGCGTGGCTGGTAATGCTCCGGGAACTGCCCGCTTGTTGCTGAATTCCGCCAGTACCCATTTCCCCGAAGGTCTGGCCAACACCAGTGACCAGGTGGGACGCAATTACATGCGGCATATGCTCGCGGCTGTAGTCGGCATCATGCCTGGTGAGGTCCATATCTACAAAGGGCCACAGGTCGCGGGTGTTATTCGCGATGAAACCCGTCATGACCCCGCACGGGGTTTCTCCGGCGGTTTTCAAATGCACACCGTCGGTTTGTCGCCGGGGAGTCTGGCCGACCTGATGCTGCAGGGGAAGTGGGGCCATGAATTTACCAGTGTCCTGGAGAAATACCGGAATTACGCCACCGTCATGATCATGGGTGAGGACCTGCCCACGGCTGACAACCGGATCAGTTTACATCCGGAGCGCCGGGATCAGTATGGTCTGCCGGTGCCGGTCGTCCACTACACTAATCATCCCAACAACCGCGCCATGCTGCATTACGGCCTGGAGCAGTGCAATAAACTATACCGCTCGCTGGGCGCCGAGCAGGTTTTTGATCTCAAGGACGTTTTTCCGGCGACCCACAACATGGGCACAGCGCGGATGGGCGAGG
>MGYR01000143.1:0-1046 GCA_001801825.1 Gammaproteobacteria bacterium RIFCSPLOWO2_02_FULL_56_15
GGTGATGATCTTTCTTACTGGCATGCCACGCATTCTAAGGCGGTGGCCGTTGGACTGCCAAAAGGAGCTCCGGCGGTTCTGACTTGAAACACTACTTATATGGGAATACCATAAAATACATAATCCCCTATTAATGGAGACCGGGATAATGAAAACCACAATTGAAATGCCGGATGCACTCTTCCGCCGGGCCAAGGCCGCAGCAGCCCTGCAGGGGCTGAGTATGAAAGAATGGCTGACAAACCTGTTGCGGCGGGAGATTGACGCGCCCACCCTGCCGGCCTCCCAGGGCGATAAACAGCAGGAGATCGAGGCATTCAACCGCGAACTTGATCGCCTGGCGAACCGAATTTCCACTGTATGGCAGGGTCCGCAGGATGCGGTCGCGGCGATCCGTGAACAGCGACGCGACCTTGGCGCATGATCGTCGATGCCTCCGTATGGGTAGCCAGGTTTCTCGTCCTTGACCGGCATCATGACGTTGCCAAGGCCTGCATCACTGCCCTGCTGGAACAGGAATTCCGCCTCGTCATTCCCGTATTGGCGTGGCCCGAGGTCTCCGGCGCGATCGCCCGGCGTACCGGCACCCCCAGGGATGGCCACGATGCCGTCGATATCATCCGGGCATTGCGCTGGATCGAGAGCGTTCCGCTGGATGCTGCGCTTGCACACGAAGCGGCGAAGATCGCCGGTTCCCGGAGACTGCGCGGCGCCGATGCCGTCTATGTCGCCCTCGCGGTCACACGCCGGGCGCCGTTGATCACACTGGACTCGGAGATGCTCGAACGCGCCCGCGAGATCACCGAAGTACTCACGCCTGACCAGTGGCTACAGTCACACTGACTCCTCCCGGGCCAACTCTGTCGTTTTGCGTGACCGTCTCGCTATTATATGCTTCCTCCCTCCCGGTCCCGACCTGATGCCGCGCCCGTGGCCGGGGGCACCCATACAAAACTACGCTGAGGAGAACTGACATGCCCTGCTGCCCCACCCACACCGATGTCGTCGGTAGCCTGATACGGCCCGACTATCTCCTGTCCGCCAAG
>MGYR01000143.1:1078-1730 GCA_001801825.1 Gammaproteobacteria bacterium RIFCSPLOWO2_02_FULL_56_15
GAAGCTGCGGGAGATCGAGGACCGGGCGGTCCTGGAGGCGATCGACCAGCAGCAACAGGCCGGCATCGAAATCATCACCGACGGCGAATACCGGCGCAATTCCTGGGTCGCATTCATCCCCCTGCGGGAAGACCCCATCTACGAGGCGGTGGTCAACGGCTTTGAATTTCTCGAAGCAGACGCCCTGTGGTGGTCCCTGTGGAAATCACCCTCCGGGCAGGCCCTCGACGGGAAGACACTGCGGCAGGAATTCAACATCACCCGGGATCCTTTCATCACCGGCAAGATGTCCCTGAACCGGGATATCGTCCGGGCGGAATACCCTTTCCTCAAGGCGCATGCCGAGGCCCGCACCAAGTTCAACCTCCCCTCCCCCTCGTGGCACCGGATCTTCTGGCACCCGGAATACTCGAGCCGGGCATACCCGACTGCGGATGATTTCATCGCCGCCATCGTGGAGTTCTACCGGGAACATATCATCAAGCCGTTGTTGTCCCTGGGTTGCGATTACATCCAGCTTGATGCCCCGAACTATGCCCAATGGCATATCGATCCCTCCTGCCGGCAGGCCTTCGAGGCGAACGGGCATGACATGGCCCATGAACTCATCGCCGACGCGGAGTTCGACAACCAGGTGTTTGCCGGGATCTCC
>MGYR01000143.1:1830-2020 GCA_001801825.1 Gammaproteobacteria bacterium RIFCSPLOWO2_02_FULL_56_15
GCTGGAGCAATATCAACACCCTCCTGCTGGAGTTCGATTCACCGCGGGCAGGCGGTTTTGCACCGCTTGCGCATACGCTGGAACAGCAGCAGGTCATCCTGGGATTGGTCACCACGAAAGATCCCCGGCTGGAAGGGGAAGACCTGCTGGTGACCCGGATCCACGAGGCGGCAGATTTCGTCCCCTTGGA
>MGYR01000143.1:2154-3655 GCA_001801825.1 Gammaproteobacteria bacterium RIFCSPLOWO2_02_FULL_56_15
GTTATGACCTGGTTTGATGCGCTACTCCTTGGTCTTGTCGAAGGAATCACGGAGTTTCTGCCCATCTCCTCGACTGGCCATTTGATCCTCACCAGTTCCCTTTTAGGCCTGGAAGGCAAATCGATCGATGGCCTGCTTATCGTGATCCAGGGTGCGGCGGTACTCGCGGTATGCTTTGAGTATCGACGACGCCTGTGGGACACCATGCGGAAACTGCCTGAAGACCGGGTTGCGCGCCGTTTCGGACTGAACGTGGCGATTGCCTTCGTACCCCTGGCAGTGCTTGGGTTCTGCTTCGGGGACAGGATCGAAGCCCTCCTCTTCGCTCCGCTCCCCGTCGCGATGGCCCTGATCGTCGGCGGCGTACTGATCCTCTGGGCCGAACGCCGTCAGCATGTTGTGCGGCTGCAGTCGGTCGACGACATGGGGTCCGGCGATGCGCTCAAGATTGGTCTCTTTCAGGCGCTCGCACTCATCCCCGGCACAAGCCGGGCGGCGGCAACCATCCTGGGTGGTCTGCTCATCGGAATGAACCGCAGGGTAGCCACCGAGTTCTCGTTCTTTATCGCCATTCCCACCTTGTTGATCGCGACGGCCTATAAGCTCTGGCAGATGCGCGAAGCGCTGAACGGCGCCGACATCGAGATGCTCCTCCTCAGTTCTGCCGTCTCGTTTGTGAGTGCGTTGCTCACCATCCGGTGGCTGCTCCGTTTTGTGAGCCGGCATTCCTTCGTCGGGTTTGCCTGGTACCGTATAGGCTTCGGGGGGCTCGTCCTCCTGGTCCATGGTTTCGGCCAACTCCGGTGGTAACTGCTCGACAGTTTGCCAGCGGGCAGGTCGCGACCGGCACTGATGAAGAACAGTATCCTGCGTCGCTCGGTTGCACTGGATCCCGGATGCGCCTGACGGCGCTCCGGGATGACTATGTTCCCTGCTTCGTCTGGATTATTTAATCAGCCGGATGGCGAAGGGTGTGCGGAATTCCTTGCCGGTTGAGGCGGCGACCGCACCCATAATGCTGAACACAAGGTTGCAGAGAATCACAAGCGGGATTATGAACACCCCTATCACTATAAAGGTCAGGAGGAAACCGGCGAAATAGCCGATACAGGCCGTGATCGACCAGTTCAATGACTCCTTGGCCTGATCCAGGATGTAGGGGTCGTCCTTCTTGATTAGATAGAAGGCCAATCCGGGGATGAAACTGAGAAAGATGGTGCCTACCCAAATCAGCACCGCCATATTTTTTGAGTCTTGGGATACTTCGCGAGCATTTTCGTTTTCCATGTCATTCTCACTCTGATGGTATGTGTTGTTTCGGGAGCATTGGCACGAGGCCATGCGATATGTTATTGGCTTCCCTGCACCATTTACGGCTCCAGACTATCAGTGATACTGCCTGGTTATTCTTAATAAACAACGATGAAAAATTACTCCTTGTCCGGCGGAATTGCAACTTGAGCCGGAGTTCCTCCGGTGCCCTTCAGTAGACAGGTATCAG
>MGYR01000143.1:3662-3914 GCA_001801825.1 Gammaproteobacteria bacterium RIFCSPLOWO2_02_FULL_56_15
CCGCGCTCGCGCAGCAGATTCAGGATCCCCTCATCCCCAGGGAGGTGCATGGCGCCGATGGCGATGAATGCGTTGCCTGCCTCCAGGTGGGGCAGCATCCGTTCAACCATCACATGATTTCGGCGAGTGAGCAGATTGTTCATTAATTCTTCATATACCGGATCATCCCGGTAGGAATAGCGGTTACTGTACTCATACAGACCTTTGAGATCACGGGCAAGATACATACTTTTCATGGTGGCGATGTCATCA
>MGYR01000143.1:3972-4163 GCA_001801825.1 Gammaproteobacteria bacterium RIFCSPLOWO2_02_FULL_56_15
GCAGCTCATCGAAGATATCCAGCTGCTCCTGCATGGACTCCAGCCCATGGACTGAGGCGCCGTAGCCAACGGCCAGGTTCATCAGCATCTCATCGAGCACAGTCCCAGCCCCAGGGGGATAATTCATGGTCAGAAATGCCGCCCAGGGTTTCATCGAGGCCACGGCCTCGGAGGGCAGGTAGTAATCCCTG
>MGYR01000143.1:4279-7553 GCA_001801825.1 Gammaproteobacteria bacterium RIFCSPLOWO2_02_FULL_56_15
TTCCATTACAAAGATACTGCTGCCGGCGAGGGCCTCCGTCACCGGCCCGGGAAGATCCAGGATTTCGCTGTCAGTGACATGAATGGTCCCGAAAAGATAACTGGGCCGTGATGCTTTTCCGGTGAGCTTCCACAACAGCCCCTGATCATAGATAGCCGGCCCCGAGTAACTGTAGGCCTCCAGCTCCAGAGTGCGGCATTCAGGCGCCTCAAAGGCGAGGGCGGATTCGCCGGCAGTCAACAGGAGGCCGCACAGGACCTTGAACCATTGATCAGGATTGGATCGCATCATCTCCCAGACCCAGTTCCGGCGCCCGGTGCAATTCCGAGAGGCGCTCGACCGCCGACCGCCATCCGGTACTTTGACGCAGTGCAGCGTGTGCTATCCCGGTCCCGCGACCGTGCATGCGCAGGAGCCTGGCCTGCAGGATGGGATGTGGCTGATAGTCAAGGGCATCCAGTACCTGACATGCCGCCGGCTGGTTATTGCAGATCAGGACCATGTCGCATCCGGCTGCCAGCGCTGCGGCTGCACGATCCGGGTAATCGCCCGCCACTCCAGCAGCCGCCATGCTGATATCATCACTGAAGATGGTCCCCTGAAACCGCAGTTGCCCACGCAGCACATCGGCTATCCAGCGCGAGGAATAACCCGCCGGTTTTTCATCCACCGCCGGATAGATCACATGGGCGGGCATGATGGCAGGCAGACCGGCGTTGATCAGGCGCTCGAAGGGCACCAGATCCAGCATCGCGATATCCTCATATCGGCGTGGATCCCTGGGTATGGCGTGATGTGAATCCTCCCGAACACTGCCATGACCCGGGAAATGCTTGCCGACGGCAGCCATGCCTGCATCCTTCATCCCCTTCATGAAGCGCCTGGCAAGCATGGCGGCGATGTCGGGGTCATGATGAAAGGCGCGGTCACCGATGACCTGGCTGGCTCCGGTATCCAGATCCAGCACCGGTGCAAAACTCAGATCCACTCCGGTCGAGAGCAGTTCCGACGCCATTAACCAGCCGGCCTGCTCTGCAAGAGCCTGCCCGGTGTTGTGGTTGGTATCGTATTCCCGGCCGAAAACCCGGCAGGGGGGCAGACTGGTAAACTCCCCATGAAATCGCTGTACCCGGCCACCTTCGTGATCGGTGGCGATGAGCAAGGGCGGATTCCGCAATCCATGGATGCCGGCGCACAACTCACAGAGTTGAGGAATATCCCTGAAATTTCGCGAGAACAGGATGACGCCGCCGACCAGTGGATGCCGCAATAGCTCACGCTCGTCCTGCTCCAGTTCCACTCCCCGCAGGTCGATTATGATTGGACCTAGACTCATCTACCGGGACTCCCCTTGTGTCACATTAGGGAACATCTGATTAAGTATCCTCACCGTCATGCTGGTGAATACCAGCATCCAGTAGACAATTGTTTTACTGGATTCTGGCCGGAGCCTGTACTGGAATGTTGTAATCCAGTGCCAGAATGACAACCCAACTATCTTTTAGACTTGTGCAGAGCCCCCTTAGCTGATAATTCTCCCGTCGGTGCTACTTGTGCAGCCTGGTAGTGGTGCATCCATCACCACAGCCGGGAGGCGTCAGAGTAGAGGGGCGCTGAGCACCCGCCAGTGATCTGCAAGACGCAGGCTTGCGCCTGTCACCGACTGCAGACCGGCAAGATCCATCCCGGCGATCATCTCCCTGACAACCAAGCCATCCGGGTCCCGATCAATCACTGCCATATCCGTATAGATGGAGCTTACGCAGGCCAGGCCGGTGAGCGGCAAGCTGCATTTTTTCAGGATCTTCGGCTCGCCTTCCTTGGAACAGTGTTCCATCATGACAAAGACCCGCTTCGCCCCGGTCGCCAGATCCATGGCGCCGCCCACGGCCGGGGCCCTCGGACTGTCCGGCAGGATCCAGTTCGCGAGATCGCCGTTTTCGGCCACCTCGTAAGCGCCCAGGACGCATACGTCGATATGACCGCCCCGAATCATGGTAAAGGAATCGGCATGATGAAACAGCGAGCCGCCCGGCAGCAGGGTGATGGGCTGATTGCCGGCATTTCGCAACTGCGGGTTTTCCCTGCCCGCTGCGGGTCTTGGCCCGATGCCCAGAACGCCGTTCTCACTGTGGAAGATCACTTCCCGGCCGGCAGGGACATAGTTGGATACCGTGAGCGGCATGCCGGCGCCCAGGTTGACCACGAGACCCTCTTCGAGATCCTGGGCGAGACGCCATGCGATTTGTAAACGGGACAGCTTTTCGGTCATGGCTCAGTCCTCCAGCCTCACCACACGGTTTACGAAGATACCCGGTGTGACGATAGTTTCCGGGTCAAGTTCACCAGCTGGCACGATCTCCCGCACCTGGGCGATGGTGATCCTGGCGCCCATGGCCATGACGGGATTGAAATTCCGCCAGGACCCCGAGTAGACGAGATTGCCCCAACGATCCGCCTGGTGGGCGTTGATCAGGGCGAAATCCCCCTTGATTGCAGCTTCGAACACATAGGTCTCCCCTTCGAAATCGCGGTGTTCCTTCCCCTCGGCCAGTGGTGTGCCCACCGAGGTCCGGGTATAAAAGCCGGGGATCCCCGCGCCGGCCGAACGCACCCGCTCCGCCAGCGTGCCCTGAGGTACGACCTCGAGTTCCAATTCCCCGGCACGCATGCGGTCCTCTATCAGATCGGAATTCGGCGCCCGTGGGAAGGAGCAGATCAGTTTTCGGACACAGCCTGCCTGCATCAGGACGGCCAGTCCCCTGCCATTGACAGAAGGATTATTGGTGGCGATGACCAGGTCCCTGGGCCTTCTCTCCGCCAGCACTTCCAGCAGACGATCAGGCGTTCCCTGATCGATGAATCCTCCCAGCAGGATCACGGATCCGTCGCCGATATCCCGGACGGCTTCCGCGAGGGAAGACACGATCTTATTGATCATCCAGCCAGCACCCCGAGCACTCGCTCCGGCGTAAAGGGAAAGATCCCCATGCGTTTCCCCGTGGCGTCAAAGAAGGCGTTGGCGATGGCCGCCGCGGTTGCCGCCATGACCTCCTCCCCCGCCCCGGATGGGGCCTCCTCCAGTCGCTGCACGATCACCGGGGTGACCGCCGGGCAATCCGCAAACCGCAGGATGGGGTAGGAGTTCCAGTCCAGGCTGGTGACCTGGGTCGTATCGAAGCGCACCTCCTCGAACAGCATCCGGCTCGCGGCCTGCACGAGTTGGCCGATGATCTGGTTTTCCACATTGGATGGATTCACCACCCGTCCGGCA
>MGYR01000143.1:7653-7783 GCA_001801825.1 Gammaproteobacteria bacterium RIFCSPLOWO2_02_FULL_56_15
GGCCGATACCCCGTCCCCGGACCGTCCCGCTTTGCGCCAGGTTTCGGGCCGCCGGGGCATCCTGCCAGCCAGCAGCCTTTGCCGCCCCATCGAGTACACCGAGCCAGTGAGGCTCACTGATGTTCCGGCG
>MGYR01000143.1:7872-8046 GCA_001801825.1 Gammaproteobacteria bacterium RIFCSPLOWO2_02_FULL_56_15
AGCCACGCCCCTTTCAGGTAATCCAGCCCGGGCACGTGATGATTCAGGAGTTTCCGGTTGGGAATATCGTACATACCTCCCAGGGTACGGGGATTGATCTGCTGGGCGGGAAACGGTGGCCACTCGGCGGCCGGGGCGCCAAGCGCGGATTGTACGGTGGTCTCGATCAGGCTC
>MGYR01000144.1:0-4276 GCA_001801825.1 Gammaproteobacteria bacterium RIFCSPLOWO2_02_FULL_56_15
CAACACCAGCCCCTGCCTGACAACACCAGCCCCTGCCTGACCGGGCAGGCGGCGAACAACTGCAAGGATTGAAGTAACCATAAGGGGCAGGTGCGGTATCCGGTCCGGGAAGCAGGATCGATGGCTTCACTTCGCTCGTTTGTTCAGCAGGACCTCCATCCTGTCCATAATCTCATTCATACGGGCAACCATGGCGCGGTAAGGACCGGGCGTCGCCAGATCGACGCCGGCCCGTACCAGCAGCCGATAAGGATAATCCGAGCCTCCGGCACGCAGGAGATCCTTGAAATTTTGCACACCAGGTTCGCCATCGGTGACTATTTTGCTATATAACGCTGTACCGGCAGTCAGGGATGTCGCGTACTGAAAAACATACATATTTCTGTAGAAATGAGGTACGAACATCCACTCGTTGTTGTACAGTTCATCGATAATAACTACACCCTGATCATGGCCGTGGTACCGCCGCAGCAGCTCACCATAGATGGCAGAGATCCGTTCGCCAGTGAGTGCCTCACCCTGTTCCACAGTCTCATACAGTTTCAGTTCGAATTCGGCGAACATGGTTTGTCGGAAAAAGGTTCCGCGCAATCTCTCCAGTCCTGAGCCAAGATAGAACAACTCCTCATCAAGGGAGCCGGCCTTAGCTACCATATGCTCTTCCAGGATCAGTTCAAGGGAAGTGGATGGAATCTCGGCAATGAATGTGGCATAGCTCGCCGTCTCGAATGGCTGGATCTGTCGCGCATAAAGAGTATGCATCGCATGTCCCCATTCGTGCGACAAGGTGGAAAGGGAATCATAGTTATCTTGATGATTGAGCAGGAGATAGGGATGCACATCGTAGATATTGCCGTTCATGTAGGCGCCCGAGCGCTTGCCCCGTTGGGGATAGACATGCATCCAGCGCTGATTCATGGCTTCCCGTTGCGAGTGGACCCAGTCCTCACCCAGGATCGACATGGCTTCCAGGGTAATGTCCTTACTGGTTTTCAGGTCGAATTTTCGATCCATGGAGACAATTGGAGGATAGATGTCGTAGTAGTGCATCTGATCCACACCCAGCATGCGAGCCCTGAGTCGAAAATAACGGTGCAGTGTCGGCAGGGCCTCATTCACTTCTGTTACCAGTGTCCGGTATACCTCGGGCGGCAAGTTGTCCGAAAACAACTCCCGCTCCAGAACATTTTGAAAGTGGCGGGCCTTGGCGAGGGCTACCTGTGCCTGGATGTGGGCGTTTAGAACCATTCCTACACTGTTCCGGTACTCGCTCCATTTGCCCCAGAAGGCATCAAATACTGCCTTGCGGTCCTCACGATTCATGCTCGCTCGCCAATAGTCATAGCCCTGGGAGTCGATGCGGTGTTCTTTCCCGTCGGAAAGCTTGAGTGTCGGGAAGGGGATGTCCGCATTGGCCAGCAGACTGTAGATATTGGAGGGGGCATCAAGCGGTTGTGTAAAATAGGACAGCGCCTGTTCGGCCTCATCGCCCAAAGTGTGAGAAGCCCGCCTCAATGTGTTGTCCAGGTCATGGGCGAAGGGGGCCAGCCTTGGTTCCTGTTCGATGTACGCATTGATCTTATCACGGCCTATACGGATGATCTCCGGTGACACCCAGGCGGTCGACTCGATAAAGCGGGCAAGCATGGCCTCCGCCAGCTGGTTGCGTTCCTGAGCTGTATTATCGCGCAGATCCTCGTCTGCTTGCAGACTGGCATAGGCATAGACCCGCAGCAATCGGCGATAGGTATCGGAGATCATCTGCATAGGGCGATAGAGATGTTCAGCACTCTCGCCCAGTGTCCCTTTCAGTGCCGCAACTTCATCAAGATTGGAATGTATTGCGAGCCGTGACTTGTCCCATTCCTTGACCGAGGGATAGATTTCCGCCAGGTCCCAGGTAAATTCATTGGGCACTCCGGAGTCCTGTGCGTTAATAGGATTCGCGAGCAGCATCAGGACACAGCAAAGCAGGTAGAACCTCAGGTGCATACAAGTCCCCGGTAGGAATGTCACTTTCAGTGTTTATCATAACAGCAACAGATATCCGGTGGCTAAGAACTGGATACATTAAATGGTGGCTGTGGATAGCTTCTGCTAAATAATTTGGCTAGTATAAAGGCCAAATCTGATCGTGATTCGGCTTTTACCACTATTTTCTTGTTTGAAACCAGACAGGTTTTTGGATCCCGGTAAATATAATTTTGTACACCTATGCTGTCAATTCCCCAATTTTGTTCCTGCTTGAGTCGGCATCCACGTGGTAACTGATTCACTTCTGGGTTTTTCTGAATGGTATCTGACAAACCTCGAAAGCGGCGGCTACCTCTTGGTTGCAGGACTGATGCTTCTGGAGAGTACCTTGGTTCCGATTCCAAGTGAAGTAATCATACCGGCAGCCGCATACGTCTCCTATCGAGATGGAGGCATGTCGCTGGGGGGGATAATCATTGCCGGGACAGTGGGATCCTGGGCAGGCGCCGCCATCATGTACTGGTTGTCGCGGTGGCTGGGTTGGTCCTTGCTCCTGCGCTATGGGATATATGTCGGCTTGGGGCAAGCAAAAATACTAACTGCGAGGCGCTTCATGGAGCGCTATGGCCCGGCAAGCACTTTTTTTGCTCGCCTGCTTCCGGTGATACGCCATCTCATCGGAATTCCGGCCGGTGTACTGTGCCTTGATTTCCGCTATTACAGTCTGGCGACACTTGCAGGCTCGGCAATCTGGTGTACCGTACTTGCCTGGCTGGGCATGGAGGCCGGACGGAATCGAGAAGCCTTGCAGGCATCACTAAGGCTTACCACCCTCTCAGTGCTTGGGGTCATGGCAATTCTGCTGCTGCTTTACTACTGCTTTGTGTACCGAGCGACGCGTATCCGAGGCTGATATCCGTCTTGCCAATCAAGGCCTGTTGGAAAGGCGTAGTAGTCAGGATGTGGTGGATAGAATAAAAATCCGGCGTCAGGCAGAAAGGTTATGCTGCCGGATGCAACTTCAGGCTACCGGCTAGTCAATACAGATCATCTGTTTAAAATTACCCCCGGGTACCTTGCAAATCAGTAAGATAGATTGGAAAATCGCCGGTAGGTCGACGGCCTGATTCCAGGCCAGGAAAAATCGTGCTTGCACGAGTACCATATTTCGGATTAATGTTAAGCAATAATATCTATATTTATTTTGGCCATATTGCTTTTTAAGTTGTATCCTTCCTGACTGCAATAACCGCTCGATTGGTTCATCAGGTTTTGCCTGGGGGAATCATGGTGAAAATGACTACCTAAGCTAGAGAAGTCATTTAGGCAAGGTGGAGTGATATGATATGGCGTATAAAAGCTAATCCGGGGGGAGGTATCTTGAAATCACAACGTCAATTCACAATCGGCTTCTTTGTAGTGTCTGTGTCCGGGGCGGGCCAGCACAGATCCAATTTACTTCAATTGTAATAACCAACTTGTTCTAATCGATTGATAGCGAGGCGATTCAATTTATGATTCCATTCAGTGCGAAATGTATGCGTCACCTGTATGCCATGATACTTTCATTCATAACAGCAGGGATGATTG
The DNA here is from genome assembly GCA_001801825.1 of Gammaproteobacteria bacterium RIFCSPLOWO2_02_FULL_56_15. Taxonomy (GTDB): domain Bacteria; phylum Pseudomonadota; class Gammaproteobacteria; order Eutrophobiales; family Eutrophobiaceae; genus 2-02-FULL-56-15. The sequence continues at coordinate 3,565 of MGYR01000144.1, forward strand.
CAAATGCCGGGGCGCAGACCCTGAAAACCGTTGCGGCAGAGCAGAGGGAAGTGGATGCCGCCGCCCAGTCATCTCAACAGCAGATTAACCAAACCCTGGACCGGAAGCAGGACCTTGCGACCAAATACGTTCAGTTGGTGGCGGAGACGGAGAGTCTCACGAAATATAACGAGACACTAAGTAAGCAGGTCAATTCCCAGCAGGAGGAAATCGCGGGAATTGAGCAGCAATTGCTTGATATTGAAACAACGAACCGGGAAGTCCTGCCATTGATGCAGAAGATGGTGGATACTCTGGAACAATTCGTTGCCCTGGATATCCCGTTCCTGCTGGAAGAGCGTAACCGCCGCGTCGAAACCATCAAGGAATTGTTGCAGCGATCGGATGTTGCAATTTCCGAGAAATACCGCCGGATCCTGGAAGCCTACCAGATTGAACTTGAATATGGGAGGACTCTGGAGGCCTACCAGGGTAAAATCGGCGAGAGTGGGGCTGAGAAAACAGTCGAGTTTGTCAAGCTGGGGCGGGTCTCCCTGATGTACCAGACCCTGGACGGTGCGGAAACCGGATATTGGGACGAGTATAAGAAGTCCTGGGTTCTGGATAACAGCTATGCCGATGCTGTCAAGGAGGCCAGACGCGTTGCCAAGAAGGATGGTGCGCCTGATTTGCTGACTGTGCCTGTACCTGCACCACAGGAGGGGAAATCCTG
>MGYR01000144.1:4565-5577 GCA_001801825.1 Gammaproteobacteria bacterium RIFCSPLOWO2_02_FULL_56_15
AACCAATCTTCACAGGAAGACCGTGTGACCTTCCTGCGTACTTTTTCGGAATCGAAGACGGTTCCAGTGATTACTGAACTGGAGCGGGTTTGGTTGGAGATGCAGAAGGAAATGACTGAAAGCGGAACTGTCGCCAGTTTTGACTCCGGTGTGGTGCAACCCAATGGCGATCGGGTCAGTGCCAAAGTAACCAGGATTGGACCCTTTACGGCCATTGCGGACGGAAAATTTCTGGGATATCTGTCCAGTCTGTCAACACTGCATGTGCTCACCCGCCAGTTGCCGGCGAAATTCATGGAGATTGCAGAAGGCTTTCAGAATGCAACTACAGGGTATGTACAGGCGGTTGTGGACCCCTCCAGAGGCGTGCTCTTATCCATGTACGTGGAGCGCCCGACTATTGAAGAACGCATCGATCTTGGGGCCGAAGTGGGTTATGTCATCATAGCCGTCGGGGTTGCAGGCGCACTTGCGTTTCTCTTCCAGGTGTTTTATCTCATCTATGTCCGCATTGCGGTAAGCCTGCAATTACGAAATCTTGATCACCCACGCCGTGGTAATCCCCTGGGACGGGTGATGCTGGCATTTCAGGGTGAGCCGAATCGTATCGAGGAGGATGTGGATATCGCCGAGTTGCGGATCTCCGAAGCGGTGCTCCACGAAGTGCCCAAGCTGGAAAGGTTCCAGGCGTTGTTGCGGCTGGCTGTCGCAGCCGGGCCGCTACTGGGTCTGGTCGGAACCGTTTGGGGAATGATTTTGACCTTCCAGAGCATCACCGAATCCGGCTCCAGTGATCCGAAATTGATGGCTACCGGGATTGGCCAGGCGATGATTGCCACTGTGCTGGGTCTGGGTATCGCCATCCCGCTGCTCTTTGGCAACGCGGGACTCGCGTCTCTATCACGCAGTCTGGTCCAGATCCTGGATGAGCAGAGCGCCGGATTGTTGGCAGAGAGCCTGGAGAAGCGTCGCCGTGCTCGATCTTAGAGATCTATATATTGCCGTAGCTGAT
>MGYR01000145.1:0-167 GCA_001801825.1 Gammaproteobacteria bacterium RIFCSPLOWO2_02_FULL_56_15
AGCCTTCTTTTCTTCGGCGCGGCTGATCCAGTGGAACCCTCGATGTTTGCACACGTGGTAGAGGACGCGCGCCCATTCTTCGGCTTCCAGTCTTCGATCAAGTGCCTCAACACGCAGCTTCCAGAGGTTTGGAGTCTTGAAACCTTTCGTTGGTTGTTGCTTTAGAA
>MGYR01000145.1:206-10902 GCA_001801825.1 Gammaproteobacteria bacterium RIFCSPLOWO2_02_FULL_56_15
GCGCCAGTTTCGTGAGGCGCCATGCCCGGCGGCGCATGAGCCGAGCAGTGCGGCGCTCCAGGTTGAGGGATTCGCCTTTTTTTGCTGTTTCCGCCTTATCGAAGCACCGCACCCCCAGATCGATAATGCGGTTTTCCCCCAGCACTGCCCAGCCAACCGAGGCGATGCCGATGTCCAGACCGATAGTGATGGGACCGTCAACTTTCTGCTTGCCAGTCATGGCCATTCTCCTTGATAATGCAGCTGTAGCTCATCCGGGGTGAGAGCCGTTGCTACAATAAAGAATCGAAAGATTCTGTATCCGCCCGGCGGTGTAATAGCCGTCGGGCTTTATATCCTTCCGCAAATACCCCTAGAAAAATCAAAAGAATACGCCTCGTTCCCTGTTTTCGGCAAGTACGACCCGATTTCCATCCCTATTTTTTACTGGATGTCTTTGACCAGGGAAGCATGAATCCGGCCGTAATTGCATTCATTGCACGGTCATTGATCACGACTAGTTGAAACCCGTCGATGTTTGCCGCACAACTTGCATTAGTGCACATTTGTGCATACCATTCCTGTATGGAATATCGATGGGATTCGATAAAAGCAAGGATAAACGTAGGGAAGCATGGTGTCGCTTTTGCAGATGCAGTTATGGCTCTGGAAGACGAACTTGCCATAACTATCCCGGATCCAGATTCTGAAGATGAAGAGCGATTCATTGCAGTCGGAAGCGATGCATTTGGACGAATATTAATTACGATATTTACACTGCGCGGGGATGAAATCAGGATCATATCCTCGCGAAAAGCATCAAACAGCGAACGAAAGAGATACGAGGGCGCCAAATGAGGAAGGAATACGATTTCAGTAAAGGCAAGCGCGGACCGGTGGTAGCGCCGGCGAGCGGTAAAACCCGCATTACCATCCGTCTGGATGATGAGGTCATCGAGTGGTTCAGAACCCAGGTCGATAACGCCGGGGGCGGTAATTATCAGACGCTCATGAATCGTGCCCTGCGCGAGTACATGTCGCAAAGGCGGGAACCCCTTGAGGAAACTTTGCGCCGGGTTGTTCGTGAGGAGTTGCGGCACTCAGGCTGACATTATACGGCCGCTGTCTTACATCTCCCGCAAACCTGTGATTATCGGCAATCGCGCGGCCCGCAGGCTAGGCAGCAGGCCCCCAGGAAACCCAGCGTGAGCGCGTAAACCAGCCCCTGGACCAGCAGCCTCGGCGTCACGGTAAAGGCAAAGGTGATCTGGCTGAAGTTCGCAAAATTCATCGTCGAGGCTTGCAGTCCGTTGAAGGCCAGATAGGTAATCGCCATGCCGATTGCACCGCCGGCCAGGGCGATGAGCATCGCCTCAACCAGCACGGAAACGACGACCGGCAAGGAGTAAATCTCGCTAAACTAGATTCCCATTTACGCGGGATGGAGTGTGCGGTCGTTGATTTTGTTTAACCATTCGAGAATATCCATCGGGTTTTCAATCATGCCGGTCGCACCCCAGGATTCGGGTTTGTCTTCCTCGCCCAGGTAGCCATACAGAGCGACCAGAGTATACATACCGGCGTTGCTTCCAGCTTCGATGTCGCGCCTGGCGTCTCCTATATATAACGTCTTCGAAGGCTCACGTCCTGCTATCCGGCAGGCGTGCAGCATCGGCGCCGGATGGGGTTTGCTGTATTCCAGAGTGTCTCCAGAGACGATACACGCAGCCCGATCGTCCAGAGTCAACGCACGCATCAATGGAGCAGTAAGATGCGCCGGTTTGTTGGTGACGATTCCCCAGGGCGTGGCCATGGATTCGAGCGTGTCCAGTACCTCGATCATCCCTGGGAACAGCACAGTTTCCTGGGACAACCTGGACTGATAAATTTCGAGAAAGCGGCTATGCAAACGCCGTAACTCCGGCTCATTATCCGTGATGCCAAAAAAGCTTTCGATCATCACCATGCCCCCATGAGAAACGGTAGGACGTATCTCCTGGTATGGAAATGGTTCGCGACCTTCTTCCAAAAGTAAGCTGTTCAATGTTCCGGCGAGATCCGGGCCGGAATCCACAAGCGTTCCATCCAGATCAAGCAAGACGCATTCGATAGTGTTTTGCAAAACTGGATCTCAAAGGTAAGTGGCATGGAGCATATAGTTCACTCCAGGGCTGGATGTCAGCATGCACAGGTTAAGGCCTGGTAGATATAACACACCCGAGATATCCTGCACAATGAAACCATGCGCGCGTAATACTTCTCCCAATTCGGCCGGGCGGATGAATTTATGGTAATCGTGTGTACCTCTGGGCAGAAGCCCCAAAATATATTCTCCACCGACAATAGCAGCAACGTAGGATCTCCAGGTGCGATTCAATGTCGAGAGCAGCAACTGACCACCCGGCCTGAGCAGGTTTGCGCATGCGGCAATCAGAGCGGATACATCCGGAACATGCTCCAGGAGTTCCATGCAGGTAAGGACGTCAAAGTTTGCCGGGTACTGTTCGGCAAAACGGGCGGCCGTGCCGGGAACATATTCCACGTTCACACCGGTCTGTTGGGAGTGTTGTCTGGCTATCTCGATGAGTTTTTCGCTGGGGTCCAGTCCTGTGACGAGAGCGCCTTTGGCGGCCATGGTTTCCGCCAGGATTCCACCCCCGCAACCAAGATCCAGCACCTTCTTGCCGGCCAGCCGGACAGCATTGTCGATATAGGCCAGTCGCAATGGGTTCATGTGATGCAAAGTGCGCATATCACCCAAAGGGTCCCACCATTGCTGTGCCGCAGCGCTGAATTTTTCCAGCTCTTCCGGATCGATATCCCCATCCCCTTGGTATTTCATAACAGATTCTCAGGAGTGATTTACGTCAAGAACTTCCTTACAACAGAAAGGACACGGATTTTGTACGAATGGAATATTCATATAAAATGATCTTTACGAAGATAGAATCGAGCCTGTTATTTTACGCTGATTCGAATCCCCGTGTCAGTCCCGAGAGCAACTCAGAACAAAGAATCAGAAGCATGCCATACACATGCAATCTTTCTAATACACTTGGACTCAGGGAACAACAATTATGAACAGGAATTTTTTCCGTCTGTGTACCGTAATGGCAGCGATGGTGTCAATTGTACTATTGGATGGATGCGCAAGTATGGGAATGAACAGCGATCCTCGCGATCCCTTCGAAGGTTTCAACCGGACCAGTTACAATTTTAACCAGGGAATGGATAAAGCGGTATTCCATCCAATCTCCAGATTTTATCAGGCGATAACCCCGGATTTCGTAGATCAAGGCGTTTCTAATTTTTTCAGCAACATTAATGATGTCGTAGTGATCGTAAACGATATACTGCAATTCAAGCTGAACCAGGCCATTAGTGATCTCTCCCGCTTGGTTGTCAATTCCACTTTGGGTCTGGCAGGTTTTTTTGATGTTTCTACCCCTATGGGACTCCCAAAGCACAACGAGGATTTTGGTCAGACTCTTGCAAAGTGGGGATTCGGTTCCGGACCCTATCTGGTAGTTCCTTTCCTGGGTTCTAGTACCATAAGGGATGCGGCGGGGTATGGAGTTGACAGTGCCTTGTTGTCACCGGTTGCCTATGTCCCGGAGGCGGCGCACCAGGCAGGGCTGTTATCCATGAATTACATTGATTTCAAGGCTGATTTGCAAGGAACCGGAAATTTGGTCACGGAAGCAGCCCTGGATGAATATGAATTTACCAAGAGCGCCTATTTCAATCGCCGAGAAAATATGATCAATGATCGGGAATCCGGTGCGGCGGAATTCGAGGATTTCGAAGACCCGATTACATCTCCTGAATCACCCTGAAACCGGTGTAGCTGTCGGCGCTATCGATCGGCAGGTACATGCGCGCCCCCGATCGCAACTCCGCGGCAGAATCATTGTAAGAGCCGCCCCTGACCACACGGTTACCCGAGTCACCCTCGGTTATCGCTCTGGCATCTGTCGGGGCGCCCGTGTAGCTGCCATTCCAGTAGTCGGCAACCCACTCTCTGACATTGCCGATGATATGATAAAGCCGAAAGGGATTGCGGTTAATGCTTCGATCCGTTTTGGGGAGTGGGGAGTTCAGCTTGTTTTGATAGGAAAAGACCGCGAAACTGATATCGATTTCCTCTCCGAATGGATAGGTAGTTGTCGTTCCGCCTCTAGCGGCATACTCCCATTCCGCCTCGCTTGGCAGTCGGTAGGTCTGACCCGTCTTTTCTGAAAGCCAGTTCGTGTAGGCTATCGCATCTGACCAACTGACATTGACCACCGGATAATCCTTGCCAGTCCAGGGCTGATCCGGACATTTTCTTTTGGCATTTTCGCAGAATTGCAGGTATTCGCCGTAGGTCACCTCATGGACCGACATCGCAAAGGCCTTGCCTATATTCACTTCATGGACAGGTTGTTCAGTGACTTCCGTTCCACCCATGAGGAAACGACCTGCGGGTATGGCAACCATGGTAGGCCCGTCGCCAAGGCCCGCTATCTTGTCCCTGCAGTAAGGTCGCCGGCTCTTAAGCAAGGAAATTTTACAGGCACTGCCGGTGTCCTGGCGTGTGGAATCGGCAGTGGCGCCGGCTGCGGAGGTTGGTGTAGCTTTCTCTTCCTTAGGTACTGCTGTTTCCGCCGCAATGGCTGCGGTTTCTGATTCCTTAGCTTCTACCTTGCTTGTGGACTCAATAGCTTCGCTGATATCGGTCCCGGTCCCTTCGTCTATAATCGATTCACTGACGCCCTGTGTTTCCGCAGCTTGATCCGTAACGGAGCTTGGGACTGCTTCTGCAATGACCTCTTCACTGCCACCTTCATCTATAAGTTCAGGGGCTGCTCCCGGCGCTGACTCACCCTCTGCTGTAGCAGCTGATGCAATTTCCGTGGCCTCGTCCGCTGTTGTTTGTACAGGTGGTGACGGGGGAACCTGAACAATCATTCTGGCGTCCTCAATCCCGATCTCGTCCACCGGTGCGGTTGCAGATTGTGGCAGGGTAGGGGTGGATTCTTCCGGTATGAGGGAGGGTGTGGCTTGCTCTACCACTGTGACTGCGGCCCCGGAGGTGTCATCAGCCTCTTCGGCAAAGATGAAAATCAGCAGTATGACCAAGGCAAGTGCGCATCCACCACTGACGATCCAGGAGAGAGGGAGTGGCCAAGTTTTCTTTGCGGGCGTAGTTTCCTGACGAGGATCCTGGGGTTTCCTTTCCTGCTTGCGCTCTGTAATGTCGACTTTCTCACCCAGTTTCGGGAGGATAATGGGTGAATAGTCATTTTCCCTGAGAGGGGTTTCGCCATGCAGTATGCCGTTGATTAACTCGGCTCTTTTCTTGCGATAGGTTAGCTCGTGGAGTTCACCGGTAGAATAACTCCGGGCAAGCTCTCGAAGCGTCTTGTCGGCCATGATCAGTTTGCTTTCGTTGTTGAGTGATCAGCCGGTAATATCTTCAACCAACACGCGGAAACCGGTTGCTTCATCGGCCTGTCCGCTGAAAGTTTGTTCCAGAGAGATGTCGCACTCGGAGTGCGCATCGCTGAAACCTCCCCCGGCGGCCTTCATGGCGCCGCCATCCTTGACAATCTCACGTACGTTGCCGATGTAATTGATCATGCCCCAGCCGTTCGGCTGCCCATCTGTGACCTTGGTCGTGCCCGTGCCTTTTAGGAGTTTGCCTTGCACTTCCACCCGGCAATTCACATCTTTCTTCGGTTGATTGCCGTTGGCGGTGGCCGCATAGGCCCATTCCGCCTTGGTTGGCAAGCGGTAGGTCTTACCGGTGCGTTCGGACAGCCACTTGAGATAATCCTCAATCTCCTGGGTAGAGATCCCAGCCAAGGGGAGATCCTGTTTATCCTTGTCTGTCTCCGGATTGCATTTACCGCTGAAATGGCAGTATTTCGCCCAGTCGTTGATACGAACCTCATAGCGGCCGATGGCGAAGGGGTTGGCGCTCTCGCCACCCGCGGGGATAACAACCAGTTGCGGGCCGCGCGCACCCTGGCCGACGAAATCGTAGCAGACGGCGCGAGAGCGCGAGCCGAACCCGGCCAGACTCGTGGAGCAGGGTCGATCGCTGGCCATGGGTGACCAGCTTTCTGTGCTGGCCGCCGCCGTGGCCGTATCCAGTGCTACCTCTGCCTCACGCTGCATCGCCTGCGTTCCGGCCAGTGCAAGATTGATTTCATCCAGGGTCTTGTTAAAGTCCTGGCTGTCCTGCCAGATATTGCGCACCTTGCTTAAATCATTTCTGATGGATGTGAGTGCCGACCGGCGTTGGTTTCGATCGGATATCTGCTTGGCGTCAGTAAAACTGGCCGGTATGGGAGTATATAGGTTATTTGCCTCCCGCATCCGGGCTTCGAGCTGTTGTTGCAAGGTGATGTAGCGGGGTTGCCCACTGTGTCTTGACGCAAATTGCTGGATGACACTGCTGGCGGCGCTCAGATTGCCGGCGGCAAGGGAATCGAAACCCGGTTTAAGATCAGTCTCCAACGCCTCAAAGGTAGCAGAGACGCCTCTCGCAAGATCAGACAATGTGGAACTGGAAGGAAAAATCGATGATGAAGCGACTGCCAGATCTCCGGCCCCAGTGGGGTCGCTCTGGTTGAGCCGGTTGATGGTGTTGGCCAGCGAGCTTTCCGCCTGACGCAGGAAATCAGCGTATTTGCCTGGGCTGCCGGTTTCAATGGCCCTTACTTTTTCACTCACGTCCTGTACGTCGAGGCTGGTCGCCGTCTGGAATAACTGGTTCAGTTCCGCGATGTAGACATCGACGCGGGTATCATCGCGCAAACTGATCAAAATACTGTTGCTTGCATCATGTTCAAGACCGGCCACTGCGAAACTGTAGGCCTCCTCGTTGTTGCCGGCGTTTTTCCGGCTCTGAGACAGGCGGGTATACATCGCAACCAGCAGCGGGCGTCCATCCTGCGCCAGCCAGGGGTCGTTGTTACCCAGTTCGCCAAGCAATTCACGATATTTTTCCTCGGCATTCGTAGCCCGATCACCCTCGGCCACGATCTTGAGATCATCTTTCAACCCGGCCACCCTTCGATCCTTGTTGAAGGCTTCCTCTCCTGCCTGGATGCGGCCGGTGAGCTGCGTCAGGGAAGCCAGTTCCGGCGCAAAGCGCAAGGCCCGGTTGGCCATGGCGGTGGCGGCATCGAAACGGTTTTCTTCCAGGATGGCATCGGCCCGCGCGATATACAGTGCTGCTACGCGCTCGCGGTATTGTTGCAGCTCGGTTGCAATGGATTGATCCTCTTCCCGGAAACTGTCCAGTTCCCGGACACTGGCCAGGAGGTCGGTCTCCCAGCGGGTGTCATCGACGTTCGGTGTCGTCAGTTTGCTCTCGATGTCGGCCACATCCGCATCGACGATACTGCTGATAGCCTGGCTGCGTTCTGCACCAGTCAAATGGGCTAGTTTGATTTGCGCCAGTTCCCTGCCGAGTAGCATGGTACTCAGCAGATTTTCATATTCTTCCACAAGGGTTTCGGCTTCGCTGCGGTTACCCTGTGTGAGGATTCGGTTCAATTCGTTCGTGGATGCGGTGCGCAATTTTGCGGTGATATTGCTTAATACCGGTAAATCCTGATTCGTACTGAGAGTACTGAGCTCTATGATCTCGCTCTGGTAGGGCTTGAAATCATCCAGCGCCACCATTTGTGGCTCGGCCTCCGTCAGCGTGCGATTGAGTTCGGCAATCCGCACTGCCTGTTGAATCTTGCTTTGCAGATCCACCAGCCGGGCCTCGCCCGGGGCAGTTTCCAGTGCCCTCGTGATCAGACCAAGGGCCTGGTCGAAATTGCCTTCAATAAACGCATTGTTGGCCAGACCATAATAGGCATTGGCGGGGCGCGGGTCGGTCAGGAGAGAATGGGCAGGATCGATCTGATTACGAATAATGTTCAAAATATTCCTGGTATTGTCGATGGAATTGCTGTCTCCCAAGGCCGCGATATAGTCAGTGTAGAGATCTGTGATCTTCTGCCGTTTATTGAACTCGATCGTATCCCTTTGTTGCTGAAGGTATAGTGAACCGCGATAGAATTCTTCCACTTGTGTCAGTATGGTTTGGGCCTGGGGAAAATTGTAATCATCACCGGCTATATTGATCAGCGCATTGATCTCCACAGTGAAGTAGTTCTGGATGGCCTCCTGCGCGTCGGTGGTGATCGTAGCTTGATCCGTCTTTTCCATAGTACGGGTAGCCGCCAGTTGTTCCCGAATGACCTGAGGATCGCCACTGTTGATCTGACTGATCACTTCCTGGATTTCCCGGTTGTGCAGATAATTCAGGGCCGGATTGATGGCGATGAGACCGATGACCAGGAGTATGCCGGCGGCGATGGCGATGGGATTCTTATACCAGGTGGCTTTGCCTTCAAACTCTTCGATAAAATGGGTAACGCTGGGGCTCCTGTCCTTCCGCAGAAAAGCAACGGATCGGCGCAGGGCACGATTGGATTTCTTATTTATGCCTTTGACCGTCGGAGGCACCAGCCCATTCTCTTTGGCCGTGGTGGCCGGCAGCTTATTGAAGGGATGCTTGCCGGTTAACAGCTCGTAGGCCACACAACCCAGGGCATAGGTGTCATCCTTGGTATCGGGCTCTTCACCATTCAGCATTTCGTAGCTGGCATAGGCCGGTGTCAATGCACCCAGTTTACCTGGATCGAAGAGGGTCTTTTCCGCTTCTCCCGTGACTGGATTCTTGACCGCCCGGGCGATGCCAAAGTCGAGGGTCTTGACCGTGCCGTCATCGCACAGAAATGCGTTGCCCGGTTTAAAGTCGGAATGGACCAGGCGCCGTTCATGGGCGTATTCAAGCGCTGCAGCGAGCTGCTTGACAATGTTGAAGGCCTCCGGGAAGGGCAGACCACCTTGTTTGCGGGCCGTTTTCTTGATGTAGGTGCTGAGATCCTGACCGATCATCAATTCCATGGTGATAAACACGGGGGTACCCGGCCCGCCGATCCGGTCAAAATCATAGACCGTGGCAATATTGGGATGGGCCAGTTTCTGTTGCCTGCTCGATTCGCGCTGTAGGGAGATGAATGCTTCCGGGTGTGATTTAAAATCTTCATTGAGCAGTTTGATAGCGACATAGGGGTTCTTGTCGCGCGCCTCTTCCTTCAGCAAATCGATGCCCTTGAATACCTTACCCATACCGCCTACGCCGAGGACTTCAATCAGCTTAAACCGTTCCTTGATGATGTCTCCCGGTCCCAGTTCTCGCCCGGGTTGGTATCCGGAAGGTTGTGGTTGCTGCCACTCGGTACCCGCGGGTCCCGTGGCGCTGGTCATGGAAGGTGTGGCGGTGTTGGTATCCGGCATGCTCAAGTCGAAGTCGACCATGCTGGTCTGGGTACGCGTTACCGTGCCGATGGCTTTAGCGCGGTCTGCATCTGCGATGATCTGTGTGGATTCTTCTCCGGCAGAAGGAGCCTGTTCTTCCGGAGCGAAGTTATCTTCACGGGCGAAAAGAGTGGAATCCGACCCGGAACTTTCGGAGGTAGATTCAGTTGCCTCGGCGTGTGCTCTCCGGTACTGATTGATTTGGCGTTTCAGACTGGCATAGGCGCTGTCATTGATGCGTTTCTTTCCATAGATATCATCGAGCTGGGTCAGCATGCGGTTGGCATATTTCGGCTCTTCTTTTAACAAACGGTCCAGTTGCTTGTTCAGCACCTCAATTTCAAGTTTGCCTTCCGCCAAGGCTTCCAGCGCTGCTTTGAAGTCGGCCACGAGTCTTTACCTCAAGCTGTTCATTTATTCGATATCTACAATTATCGCGGTAACATTATCACCTGCCCCGCGTTCCAAGGTCAGTTCAATCAGGGAATTACAACATTCCTCTGTTGAGCTATTTTGTAACATTTCCTGAATTTCAAAGTCTTGGAGATGTTTTGTCAGTCCATCGCTGCACAACAGATAGCGATCAGCGCGGGCGAGTTCTTGGATATCCATATCAAGGTAAAGATCTTCCATCGCACCGATTGCCCGCGTGATCATATTGCCGTGTGGATGTTTCAGTGCATCTTCCCTGGTGATAAGACCCTGCTCCACGTAGAGTTCAACCTGTGAATGATCGGTGGTGATCTGCCTGAGGTCTGCGTTCCGCAAACGGTACAACCGACTGTCTCCAGCCCAGACATAGATCAGATACTTGTCAAAGGTAATCATGATCACGACCGTACTGCCAATCGTGGATTTTCTTGCGGAAGACTTTGCCTTTTCGATCAATGCCCGATTAACTTCCTGCATGCCGGTTTCCAGATCATCGATAAAATTGACCAGGGAAGTTCCCTCATGCATTTTCTTCATGTGTTCGATGATCATCTGGCTGGCTACGTCGCCTTTATCATGTCCTCCCATGCCATCAGCTACCACCCACAAGCCGATTTCAGGACGTTCCAGCATGGAATCCTCGTTATGCCTGCGCACCTTTCCGGTATCAGTCCTGCCGAAGGAAGACCAACTCAGAGGTTTTGTTGAATTCTGTGGTTTAGGTATCGGCATGGTGCAGATTCAGATTCTACGCACGCGGGGTGTATTTACCACTTTGCCGATTCCTTGTTCATGTATCTGCAGGTTAATCATGTCTGGTGAACAGGATAGCTCGTTTTCGTTAGCCAGTGTGTGAGAAGTGGACCACTTCAGTGGGGCCTTCATCAAAGGCCCGACCCAGACTGATCTTGCC
>MGYR01000145.1:11167-16983 GCA_001801825.1 Gammaproteobacteria bacterium RIFCSPLOWO2_02_FULL_56_15
AGGTCCTGCAATAGACCAGTAGCCATCCGGGTGACGTCTTCTTCCTGCCATATGACTTCATAAATTTCGATTTCTTCTTTTTTCCCCTTGATAGGCGCCCGGTCCACAAAACGACTGCCCGCCCGCCGCGCGGGTGATAACAGGTCGAGCGTAGATTGTGTGGTGATAATCTGACCACCTTTGGCTTGGGCCGCCATCCTGGCGGCAACATTTACTGCATCGCCAAAGACATCCCCACCTTCCATGATCGCGGGGCCGTAATGGAAACCCACCCTGATTTGTATCGCGGTATGAGTGGCGATGCTTCCTTCTGTCACGTCAACGTCCAAAGCTTCATGCATATCACAGGCGGCGTTTGCTGCATCATCCGCCGTTTGGAATGTACACATAATCTCATCGCCGATCGTTTTTATAACGGTTCCTTTATATTCTGCAGTTACTCGGCTCAGTGTATCCAGACAAGTGGCTATCTTGCTGCGTGCTGTTGCATCTCCCAAAGTCTCGAATAATTTCGTACTGCCGCTGACATCGGCAAATAGGATTGCCATATTTAATGTTTTGGGACTCATGTTTCTATCATATCCAGGGGCCGGATAAACTAATTGATAATCGATAAATCATAGTCATAAAGTCAAATTCACACGCTGTCGGATATTCCATGAGGCCTGTTAGGTACGCTGCTTTCCTCTAAACGTGGGGCCCCGGTTTGATCATCTGTAGTAGCGATAACATACTACTGTTGAAATTATAGCTACGCTCAATTATATAACCAGCATCATACCTCATTATTCCTAAAGGGAAAATCCTGATTCTATAATAGTTAGATGTACCACTATTGTCGAAGTCGGACCATCTCTGTAGGATATTCACGGGCCAAACAGGATTATGACACATACGGGTGAATTACTCGTGAGCAAGACCATGGAAAAATATTGTAGCTACTTGATTCTCTCATTGATGCTGCTCGTAGGCTGTGATCGTGCAGACGACGCGCCAGTAGCTGGCAGCGGTCAAACGCATGTGGAAAGTGGCCAGCAAAACACCGAGGATACCCAGCAGGCATCGCCATCCACGGAAACTGCATCGATAGTACTCCGGGTTGAAGAATTACAGAAGGTATTTGATAACGTAAACCCGCGACAGAAAGAGGAATACCTCAAGGATCCAGAGGCGTTTGCAGGCTTTGTGAAACAGGAAACCGCTGCACTTTCCCTGAGCGCAGCAGCCAGGGCAAATAAGATACATGAAGATCAGAACGTGGTTTTCCTGATGCAGCGCATGGGGGAAAATGTCCTTCGCGAAGCCTATCTAAATCGTCTCATGGCCGAAAAAATACCTGGTGATTTCCCGACTGCGGATCAGGTTCGAGAGTATTATGAAAGTAACCGCAACCAGTTCGTACTTGAGGACCGTTTACATGTCTGGCAGATATTTCTCAAGGTGGAGGATCCTTCGGATAATGAAGAAATCAAACGCCAACAAACCCTGGCCGGGAAAATTACCGAAGAAATTCGCTCCGCCAAGATTGATTTCGGGGTTGCGGCACTGCAGTATTCGCAACACGATCCCAGCCGTTTAAATGGCGGTTATATGGGGTTTTTGAAATTCTCCGATATGAGACCTGGGCTTGGTGAGGTATTGCGGAGTTTGGCGGAAGGGGCAGTCAGCGATCCCATCCTTAACGATGAGGGTATCCATATACTCAGGCGTGGAGTACTGATCCCCAGGCAGGAATTAAAGTTGGAACAGATTGAGTCCGAGGTCAGGGATCTGCTAGAGAAACAGGCCAATGCCCAGCTACGCCAGGCGATTTTCAACAAGGCAACCGAAAGTTATCCAGTCGTAGTGAATGATGAGGATATAGAGACCTGGCGTAAACAGTTGTTGAATGTGGGGGATTCGGAAGAATAAGGTGGATCCCGACCCGGTTAGTGGGTGTTTGAACCCTGATTCTTTACCTGCAAAAGATGATGGAAGTCTGCAGCGTTATCTACAAGCTTATGGCGAGGCAAATCCCTACTGACTCTACGCCACATTTAAAATAATTAATAATATCAGTAGATAAGAGAGATTTTTTCTGATGGTTTCTGTGTAAATATTCTTTACTTGTTTCAGTGCTTACTGATATATTTGCATGAAGATTTCGATGTTTATGTCATAAATGTTGTAAATTTGCCTTATCAAGGTTTCAAAGGTGCTGGGTGCAGATACGCAACTGATTGATACGAAGACAAAATTTAAGATCAAGTCTGTGTTCGAGAGATAGGGGGATGGGGACAAACAATCACAAGCTGGTGCGCTGGTTACTATTTCTATACATTCTCTTTACAGTTGATGCATATGCCCAACTGGACATTCCCGACTCCGCCCGCCCTGGCGCGGTAAGACCTGAGGAAACCGGTCGCCCGGTGACCCCTGACACACGAGCCATTCCGCAACTGGAAATTCCTGCAGTGATCGATCGACCCTTCGAAACTGATGAGGGGGATCGAGTGGTTGTGGAACAATTTCGATTACTGGATGGTAGGAATATTGAGGATCTGGAGATCAGTCTGAACGAGATTCAAGCGCTGCTCGATTCACAGATCGGGGAACATCCGGAGGGTTTTGCCATTGGTCAACTGGAAGATGTGGCGGAGCTTGTAACTCGCTACTACCGGGAGCGCGGGCTGATCCTGGCGCAGGCAGTGGTTCCGGTCCAGACAGTCCGTGGTGGCGTGGTCGATATTCAGATCTACGAAGGGAAGCTGGACAGGGTGCTTACTGAAGGCAATGAGTATTTCTCCACCGATGTTCTCGAAAGACCCTTCAAAAAGCTGGTGGGGAAACCGGTAACCAACAAGGAAATCGAATCGGCCCTGCTCACTCTTACTGATTACCCCGGGCTCAGTGTCTTTGGCGTATTCCAGCCTGGCCGTCAGATCGGCACTGCTGACATCGTGCTGCGGGTACAGGAAGAGAAGAAATACGATGTCTCCCTGCGAGCCGACAACCACGGTCTGCAAGATACCGGTCGGGCGCGGTTCCGGCCGGTGGTGGAGTGGAACAACCCCACCCGCGGCTCAGATCGTCTGTCGGTGACCATGCAGCAGACCTACAAGCCAAAGAACAACACCTTCTATGCCATTGACTATGAGCGATTCATGCCCTTCGGTACACGCTTTTCAGCAGCCTACAACACCAATGAGTTTGATGTCGGAGGTAAATTGAAGGCTCAGGGAATTAATGGTGTAACAAAAGAAATGGGCATAGGTCTCGAGAAACGGTGGGTACGAAGCAGGCAATATAACCTGTCCTCGGAGGTGTCCCTGTATCACAAGACCTCCAAGACCTTCCAGCAGAAAGTAAATCTCTCTGCCCATGACCAACTGTCCGTGGTGGGTGTTGGACTAACCTTCGATAACGTGGATATCCGTTTCAAGGGTATCAATTTCCTCGAACTGGAGTATAGCCATGGCTTCAATAATTTTCTCGGTTCCATGGGTTCCGATGGAGATTACCAAGCTGCATTACAGAGGTCACGTGATGATTCCGATAACTTTGATCCGCCGGCGCGTCCTGGCCGGCAGGGTAATGCGAACGTAGGTAGGGCTTACGCCTCCGGACAATTCTCCAAGATCTTCGCCAGCGCCATGCGTCTCCAGACTCTCCCTTGGAGTTTTAACCTGCTGGCCCGCGCGGAATTCCAGTGGTCGGATGATCTCCTGGTCCCCATGGAGCAATATTCCGTGGGCGGACCGGACAACGTACGCGCACATCCCCAGTCCGAACTGTTGCTGGATCGCGCATTATTCGGTTCGGTTGAACTGACCCATCCCGTCCCGTTTATCACAAATAAAGCAGCCTTTGCCGATCGCACCTGGGGTGAACTCGTGTCGTTGGGAGTTTTTTATGACCATGCCATCGGCCGTCTGAATAAGCCCATAAGCATCGTCCCAAACCAGAACATTCTGGTTGGCGTTCCCAAGAGTTATGCCAACTTCAAGGGTCTGGGTTTCCAAGGGCAACTGATTTTACAAGGCACCTTGGAATCAAGGCTGATATTCGCCTGGCCCATGGGCGGGTCCTATCCGCCTGCAAACCAACGTGACCCGCAGATCTGGGGCGATTTCACCTACAGGTTCTGAAATCCTGCGATTGGTTAACAGGAATTCCGAGTCCTGTGTAATGAATTGCGTTATGAACCTGTTAACTAACTGATTGTTATTGAAAATGACGGAAACATTCCATACTGAGAACCAGTTCTCGGAATAACAAGTATAATCCTGTTACTAACGGCTGGTTTCATGGCATGAGTGCAACCGCAGAGGCAATCGATGTATGAAAAAAAGTGGACTGGCCCAACTTAAAAACAAGGTTAACCGGAGCCGCAGGAAGTCATCAGCCCGGTTGCCTCAGTATCCCCTGCAGGTACCACAACTCAAGCCTTTGGCGAGTTATCTTCGCAGGGCCAGCCTCCCCGCCGGTCTGTTGCTTGGACTCCAGGCCGGGGCAGTCTTCGCCGCACCCCAGGGCGGAGCTATCGTCACCGGCAGCGGCAACATCAGTACTCCTAACACCAATACCACACTGATCGCCCAACACACCCAGAATATCGCCATTGACTGGAGCAGCTTCAACATCGCCCAGCATGAACTGGTCCAGTTCGATCAGCCAGGTCCTACTGCCTCTGCCCTGAACCGGATCTTTGACCAGAACCCCACACAGATCTTCGGCGCCCTGCGGGCCAACGGTAATGTCCTGCTGGTGAATCCCAATGGGGTCTTTTTCGGTCCCACGGCCCATGTGAATGTCAGCTCGCTCATCGCCTCCGGACTGAACATCACCGACGAGGATTTCCTCGCCGGCAATTATAACTTCCAGGCCCCGGTGGACGCCGAGGGTGGCATGGTGGTCAACCAGGGAGTCATCGCCGCGGCAACGGGAGGTTCCGTTTCCTTGGTGGGCAGCGCCGTGCGCAATGAAGGGGTCATCCTCGCCACAGCAGGCTCGGTCAACCTGGTCGCAGGACGCAAGCTTACCATGGATTTCGACGGGGACGGCCTGCTCCAGTTCGCCATTGATGAGGCCGTGCTGGAAAACGCTGCTTCCCTCGACGATGCGGTAAGAAATTCCGGTGAGATTGCCGCCCAGGGAGGCACCGTCCTGCTGGCGGGGAAAGCCGCTCAGGATGTATTCACCAATGTGGTCAACAATGAAGGCATCATCCGCGCCGGGCGGATCGAAAACCAGGGCGGCAGCATCCGCCTGGTGGCCTCCGGGAATGGCAATTCACTCATTAATACGGGCACTCTGGACGCCTCCGGACAGGGCGGGGAAGGCGGTACTATCAACATCCAGGCGGAGACGATAACGAATTCCGGAGCCGTCAGGGTCAATGCGGATGATCACGCCACGGCCGGAAATATCGAGATCATCGCGGGTAAGAGCCTGACCCTGGGCGAGAACAGTGTCATCGAGGCCAGGGGGGCGGCAGTCGAGTCCAACGGCGGCAACATCTACATGTATTCCCATGGCAATGCCGAGGCCCGGCCCGGTCAGGTGATCGACATCTCCGGTGGCGCGGAATCAGGGGATGGCGGTACGGCAGAACTGAGTTCGGCCGGCCATGTGGCCTTTGCGGGTAAAGTGGTTGGTTCTGCGACCCCGGGCTACAGAGGTGGGCAGTTCGTTATTGATCCTCTGACAGCTTCTGTATCTGGTACTTTCGCGGCGGACACAACGGTGTGGGCTGAGGATGGTGTCACTGTCACCGCAGCGACAAGCATAGATACCACGGGTGGAAACGTAACCTTGACTCTGCTGGCTGATCATGA
>MGYR01000146.1:0-196 GCA_001801825.1 Gammaproteobacteria bacterium RIFCSPLOWO2_02_FULL_56_15
CCAGAAGGAACTTTCAGCTTCCGTCAACGCCGGGAGTATGAACTTAATCTTCATGAGAGGAATTAAAGGGTATTAAAGGGGCCGGAGTGATTTAATTTTAATTACTCTGGCCCTGAAGAATCCCCTTTCCGAACAGGTAATCGGCCGCCAGATTCGCCAGGGTGCGCATGCCAAGTGGCAGCACGGCCTCGTCCAC
>MGYR01000146.1:476-5382 GCA_001801825.1 Gammaproteobacteria bacterium RIFCSPLOWO2_02_FULL_56_15
GTCAGTTGAATCCGCCGGTGGACATCGGCCCGCATGTCCTGATCGAAGGTGCGAATGGTTCCTTCCAACTGGACTGCATCGGGAATGATGTTGTTGCGGACGCCGCCTTGAATTCTTCCGATAGTGATAATGGACGGCGCCTTCGTGACATCGATCTGGCGACTGACGATCGTCTGCAGGCCGAGCACGATCTGCGCTGCAATGACAATCGGGTCGATGCCGCCCCACGGAATTGCTCCGTGCGTCTGCTTTCCCTTGACCGTGATCACGAATCGATCTGAAGCGGCCATGGCGCTACCGGCACGGTATCTGATCTGCCCCACGTTGGCCAGACTCATAACGTGCAACCCGAAAATAGCGTCAGGCTTTGGATCTTGCATCGCGCCTTCGCGGATCATCAGATCAGCGCCACCTTCTTCGCCGGCCGGCACGCCCTCCTCCGCAGGTTGGAAGATAAACTTCACCGTGCCCGGTAGCTGATTTTTCATTCCCGCGAACATCTCGGCGACGCCCATCAGAATCGCCACGTGATTGTCGTGTCCGCACGCATGCATCACGCCGACTTCCTGTCCGTTGTATTGCGTCTTTACCTTCGACGCGAAGGGAACGTTCACTTGCTCAGTAACCGGCAACGCGTCCATATCCGCGCGCAGCGCCACGACCGGGCCGGGTAATCCGCCCCGTAGCACTCCCACTACACCCGTGTACCCGACCCCCGTCTTCACTTCGATGTCAAGATTTCGCAGGTGATCCGCAACGAGCTTTGCGGTCCGCACTTCCCGGTTGCCAAGCTCCGGATTCTGGTGAATGTCACGTCGCCATGCGACGACCTTGCTTTCAAGCTGTATGGCCCTTTGATCGATTTCAACCACGAGCGGGCTCTGGGCTTCGGCGATTCCGGTCATCAGCGCAAGCGCCGCACCGAATACGGATAGTGAAATCTTCATGAAGCAGACCATATGGCCCCCATTGAATCGCTGTGGAAGTTCGGAGTCAGAGTATATGCTGATATGCAAAATCTGTTATATCCCCACCAGTCCCATAGCTCTTTACGAAACGCTGGCCAATCCGAATAGTCGAGGAAGCGAGCGTAGCCCGGATGAAGCGTAGCGGAATCCGGGGTTCATGCTGCCTTCGAAGGCGCACAGTTGATTGACTTCTTAAGGGTTCTATACCAAAATTAGGTACATTTTGGTACTTACGAGGTGTGAAATGGCTAGAAACACAAGCATAACCCTTGGCGAGCACTTTGATGAGTTTATTACCCACCAGCTTGAGAGTGGCCGATACGGCTCGGCCAGCGAGGTGGTGCGAGCAGGGCTGAGACTGCTTGAAGACACAGAGAGCAAGCTGCAGGCATTGCGCCATATGCTGGCAGAAGGAGAAGAAAGCGGAACTGCTGAATATAGCTACGAGACGTTTATTTCTGAAATGGATGAAACAGTGAGTGGATGAAGCCATTTGCCCTGACCAATGAGGCAAAGGCGGACTTGAAAGCCATTGCTAGATTTACAGAAAAACGTTGGGGCAGAGAGCAGCGTAATCTGTACATTAAACAATTTGATGATGCATTTCATTTGCAAGCGGCCACACCGTTGATGGGTAAGGCGTGCGATTACATAAAAACAGGCTACCGAAAATTCCCGCAGGGAAGCCATATTCTTTTTTATAAAGCTGGGGTCGTCAGCAAAATTGAGATTGTTCGTATTCATCATAAGAACATGGATGTTGATTCAAAGTTTGGTAACCCATGACGTTCACGTTGGTGCCACATAGCCAGGATCCTGTATATACTTGCAGCGGGGAAGGATCAGTCATGGCTGCAATTGCTTTGTCTGGTCGGACAATCAGCTCGCACTTTGGAGACCAGCATCCATGTCAATAACAAAACCAAGCATTTCTCGTCTGAAACACTTCAGTCTCACCCTCCTCTGCATCTGTCTGATTGTTGTCCCGGCGGACAACCAGGCCCAGCAGCTTATCCCGTACCAGGGCGGCGTGCCCGTTGCGCCGCTGGGTCTCGCCAATCAGACCCTGCCGGAGGGTCCGTTCCTCTACCCGACGGCCGAGGCCATGGATATCCGTGTCGTCGTGCTGACCCGGGCAATCGAATTTCCCACCAGCCTCGCCTTTCCGGATGCCGAAACCATCCTGGTATCGACCCGGCACGGGAAACTGCGCCTGCTCCGCAATGGCGTGCTGGACCCGGAACCGGTGACCGGCGGACCGGCATCCCACTTCTCGGGCGGATCCGGCCTGCCGGGCGCCATCCATGGTTATATCGACCTTGCCCTGCATCCCCGCTATGCGGAAAACCACCTGATCTACCTGACCTATACCAAGCCCATGCCGGAAGGCGGGTCTGCCATCGCCCTGGGCCGCGGACAGTGGAATGGCCAGGCCTTGACCGGCTTCCAGGAACTCTGGGTGGCGGACGATTACACCAACGGACCCGGGCGGATCGCCTTCATGCCGGACGGCAGCTTGATCATGACCACCAGCGGCGGCGATGCCCAGGACCTGGGAGCCTATGGCGGCAAGGTGCTCCGTTTCCGGGATGACGGCAGCGCCCCGGCAGACAACCCCTTTGCCGATCAGGATGGCGTCAAGCCCGAGATCTATTCCTACGGCCACCGGAATGGCCTCGGATTGGCTATTCATCCGCGCACGGGAGAGATCTGGCAGAACGAGAACGGCCCAAACGGCGGGGATGAGGTCAATGTCATCCGTCCCGGCCGCAATTATGGTTGGCCCCTGGTCAGCCTGGGCCGCACCTACCTGGGTCCCTGGCAGGCCGGCGACCGCCCGACCCACGAAGGTTATGAACCACCGGTGGTTTACTGGATGCCCGCCATTGCCGTCTCGGGTATGGTGTTTTACACCGGCGACGCCCTGCCGAAATGGAAAGGCGATCTCTTCGTCGGCGCGCTGCGTACCGGCGAGATCCCCGGCACCGGCCACCTCGAACGCATCTTGTTCAACGAGAACATGGAAGAACTGCGCCGGGAATCCCTGCTGGTCGATCTCAGACAACGCATCCGCGACGTCCGCCAGGGTCCGGATGGCTGCTTGTACGTAGTCACCGACGAACAGGCAGGCGCCGTCCTGCGCATCGAACCCCGTTGAAAGTATCGCCCGGTAACCGTAGCCCGGATGAAGCAAAGCGCAATCCGGGGTTCAAGCTGGCGCTGAAGGCGACAAAATGATCGAGTCGCAGCTTACGAGGAAGGCCGCATGAAGAGCCTGAATATTGCAACGCCTACCGCAAAGGTTGATAGAGAACCATGTACCTAGTCGATCGGGCCGCAACAGTCTGATGTTATGCATCGTAGATCTGTGAAGCAGAACACTATAAATTCGATATAAACGTTGAGACTCTACAACAGCTGCTTGTAAAGATCTCAACCGGCACAAACGAGATATCAGGATGAGTCAAGTCAAAAGCCGGCTCCGATAATGCATAAGTCAGACGGACTATCGCGTGTCGATTCTGAATAACCCTGCTTTCTTAGCAGCATCCTCGGTAATGCGTAATTCTTGCGCCGTCGGTCGCCGTGCGATGGCGGCATACTTCCCGCTGCTCCCCTCCTCCGCCACGCTGTACTCCGGCCGGTACTGGTCCATGATGTTTATGTAGGTGTCGGGCGAAACCTCTTCGGCGAGCCATTTGAAGATCGCCGTGGCTTCCACGGTCTGGCCGGGCATGACGAGGTGGCGGACCAGCAGGCCGCGGCGGGCAAGGCCATCCTCGTTGAATTTGAGCGGCCCGACTTGCCGGTGCATCTCGAGGATCGCCGCGCGCGCCCGCTCCGGGTAGTCTTTGGCCTTGACGTACTTGCGCGCACTCTCGCGCTCCCAGAACTTGAAGTCCGGCATGTAGATATCCACGATGCCGTCCAGCAGCCGCAGCGATTCAACCGAGTCGTAGGCGCTGGTGTTGTAGACTAGGGCCAAGTTCAGTCCGCGCGGCACAGCGGCGGCCACGGCCTCGATGACCTGCGGCACGACGTGCTCGGGCGTCACGAAGTTGATGTTGTGGCAGCCGCGCCTCTGGAGCAAGAACATGAGATCGGCGATCTCCTCCGCCGTGTATTTGCGGCCGTTCCTTCGCTGCGAGATATCCCAGTTCTGGCAGAACACGCAGCGCAGATTGCAGTGGCTGAAGAAGATCGTGCCGCTGCCGTTCCAGCCGCGCAGGCAGTTCTCCTCGCCGAAATGCGGGAAGGCAGAGGAGACGATGGCACACCGACCGGTACCGCAGACCCTGGCCTGGTCCTCGAGGCGGTTCACGTGGCAGTTGCGCGGGCAGGCGCAGCAGTCTTCGAGTTCTTTCAGGCCCGCCGCCACGCGCTTCTGGAGTTCCCCGCTGCGATGGAGGGCGAGATAGGCGGGCTCGAAGCTACGGATCAGGAATTCCGGATCGGGCGCGCGCGGGCAACGCATGGCAAGGGTCGGCGGCGGGGTCATCGTCTACCGGACCGGGTCATGGATCCGCGCCCGTGCGCGGGATGTTGTTGCTGCGCCGGAGGTTAGTATCCTGGATGTTATTCCGACGGATTACCGGCGGCCTCGACCCGCGACCAGAGACCCTCTTTCTCTTCATACATGTAACGGGCCGCGCCGTTGATCTTGTGCACCGTGGTGTCGGTGACCGCCAGTTTGCCATCCTGGTTCTTCAGGTAAAAATCCACGTCGACCTTGGTGCCGTCATCGGCATTGAAATCGACGCACGCAAAGTAGGTGTCGCTGCTCATGGCGGTCAGCTTGTCCTTGTGCACTTTGTCGAGTTTCAGGTTCCAGGTCTTGTTCAAGACGGTATCCTGGACGTGAAACATTCCGTCCGCTTTGGACTGCTCGTCGATGGACGCGTGGATGGCCGCATCGATGTCATCGATCGTAATCTGCT
>MGYR01000146.1:5402-8685 GCA_001801825.1 Gammaproteobacteria bacterium RIFCSPLOWO2_02_FULL_56_15
TCCGCACCCTTGGGTTGTTCCGCTTGCTGGGCAACCGCGACCGGGCCCCAGCCCAAGCCGACTGCGATAAAGAGGATAATGCCTAACAACTTTTTCATAAGCGCCTCCGATATAAAGGTTTCAGGGATGAGACCCGTTTCGGGATCCACGCCACGGGTCTGAGGGGTTATGTCTCTATATATATGCTGATTATAGATTGAAATCCAGCATAGTCTCTGACTGATCCAAAATATAGCGGTCGAATGAAAATTCCTGTACTTGTCATCTTCTCTTGACTTGATATTGAGGATACACTTTCCCCGACATACCCAATCGCGTGGGCACAGAAAACGTGCCTACCCTACCAGACTTCACGCACCTGGAAAATATTACCCTCGGGATCGCAGCCGTTGTAGGCGACAAATCCGGGACCATGCCAGTGCTCGGCAAAAATATCGCCCCGAGTAACACTGCCTCAGCACGCGCAACCGCAACACTCGCGACCGTGAAGAACAGTTTGATGGCCGTTTTCTCACGGCGCTCCGGCGGAGACTGGATGACGATCAGCGGGGCGATATCCGGTGGCAGCGCATGGACCACAAGCTGAAAATCAGGTGAGTCCAATACGATATGGTCACTATCAGAGAAAACCCGGCGCAGCGGCAAGAGCTTTTCGTAGAAGGCAGACAGCGGATTCGAGGGATGCCGCCTCAGGAATTTCCCACCAGCCTGGTCAATATCTTGTCCAGTTGACTCGCGAAGGCATGCCGATCCCCCTGTTTCAGCGCCTTCGGGCCGCCAGTAATCATGCCGCTGCCCCGCAGGGTATCCATGAAGTCCCTCATGGTCAGGCGGTCTCTGATAGTGTCGGTGGTATAGAGTTCGCCACGGGGATTGAGTGCCAGACCGCCTTTCTCAATCGCCGCCGCCAGTGGAATATCCCCGGTGATGACGAGATCCCCTGCGGCAAGTTGTTTGACGATCTCGTTGTCGGCCACATCGAAGCCTGAAGCGACCTGCAGAAAGCGGATGCGCGGAGAGGCAGGGATGCGCATGGGTTGATTGGCGACCAGGGTCAGCGGGATCCCGGTCCGCTCCGCCGCCCGGAACAGAATGTCCTTGATCACCACCGGACAGGCATCCGCATCCACCCAGATTTTCATGGCTATCGACGATCTCTTCAGAATATTCTCAACATCCATGGCAGCCGCCTGTGAGAGTTTATACATTTATCTATGCTGGGTTTTTACTTCCTTCCAGATTTCATCAACCGCGCGATTGGAAATGCCGCTCTTTTTACCCGTCTCAAGCGCACGGATCAGGACCTCGCGCTTGTCCTTGTATTCCTGATCTCGGCGGATCAGATCGCGGATGTAATCACTGGCATTACTGTAAACACCACTTGCGATCTGGCTTTCTACCCATTCCCGCATTTGATCAGGTATGGAAACATTCATGGTTGCCATCACTGTGCCCTCCTGCCAAAAGAATGGCATAGATTGGCAATCTTTGTCAATTTAACGGCTTATTCCCGTGCTCAGGATGACAATATTTACTTGCCTATTGCCTCACTCTTTTACCCTCTGTCTCCCTTGCTCCGCGTGGGAGTGGCAGGAGTTCGGAGGGGGATTGGCTGTTTTATGGGTGAGCTATGCGTTCCCACGCGGGAGCGTGGGAACGATGAAGTCCGTGCACCCAGCATCCATGCCGGTCCCCTCATGGCGATGGGTTACGCTACGCTTCACCCATCTACGGGATTCATATGGCTGATTAATGATAAAAAATCATCGAGAACGCTGTTCACGCCCATGCCACACCCTGAGAATTACAATTTTATGGGCAGTGGTCAGATCGATTTTGCGGCAGCCTGTTTAGTGAGGTTCTGGAGCGAGCGTAGCCCGGATGAAGCGCAGCGGTATCCGGGGTTCAAGCTGGCGCCGAAGGCGCGCAGTCGAATGATTTATGTGGACCAGCGGGTTGAAAATAAATCACTCCGGCCCTCAGTAATCCCCTATGCCGCGTCGAGTTGTCTGACTGCAAGAATGTCTACTGGACCAATGGGACGAACGTCTTCTGAATTTAATGTGACCAGCGCCTGGGTACTGCCAGAGCCGGTGACAAACTCAACCTCAATGCCTTTCTGTGAATAGACTTCCACGACTGCGCCGATATCGCCACGTTTCAATCCATGACTCGACAGGTCTTTCAACAAGACAACAGTATCTAGTATTTTGATGTCCATTAACTACTCCTCCGGATACGCAGTGACAAACCGTGCCACTTCTTCACCATGCAATATTACCCACACGGTGATTATAGCTGCCGAATGGCCATTCGGTCCTATGATTGACCCTCGAATTTCATATTTCTTGCCATATGCTGTTTCTTCACTCGCTTTAGCGTCCTGTCCAAGTAGCTCCCGAAGATTGCTGTCGAGAACTTCCCAATCATCCTGAGTGTAACCTAGGGAACGAAAAATTACTGCCTTGTATCGCCCTATCGGATGGACCGGGGAAAGCAAATAGTTTTCCAGTTTCTCCCTCGAGATGATTGCTTTATCCGTATTCGGCAGTCTCACAATCTGATTTCCGCACTTGTGTTATTTTATGGGCTGATGAGCCGGTGGAATCTCTTAGCATTATCCATGGCAGCGGCCGTGAGAGAGTATACATTTATCTAGGCCGGGTTTTTACTTCCTTCCAGATTGCATCTAACCGCGCGATTGGAAATGCCGCTCTTTTTACCCGTCTCAAGCGCACGGATCAGGACCTCGCGCTTGTCCTTGTATTCCCGACCAAGGCGGATCAGCGAGCGTAGCCCGGATGAAGCAAAGCGAAATCCGGGTTTCATGCCAGGGTGATCACTGCTTGCTTTTCAATTTCCGCCCAATCTTTCGGATAGATCACCAATACATCACGACCGCAATGCGATAGTGCTGACATTGGACCAGTGTTCGACTTGATCCCGGATTCCGTTTCACTCCATCCGGGCAACGTTTACTAAGTATGAATTGCCTGTGCCACCAGCCGTACTCCCAGCGCCCCGCAGACTTTAGCGATGGTGTCATAGCGTGGCTTTGCATTGGGTCTGAGCGCTTTATACAAGGCTTCGCGGGTCAGGCCGGATGCCTTGGCAATCTCGCTCATGCCTCGCGCCCGAGCGATATCTCCCAAGGCCGACGCCAGCAAAGCTGAATCGTTTGCTTCTAAAATATCCGTGAGGTAAGCCGCAATTGCCGCTTCGCCGTCGAGATACGGCGTGGCGTCAAACTCGGGTAAGTCGGCCACCTTGATACGTTGGGTCA
>MGYR01000147.1 GCA_001801825.1 Gammaproteobacteria bacterium RIFCSPLOWO2_02_FULL_56_15
CAATAAAAAGTGTAAGGGTGGAAGGTGAATTCCTCCATTTGTCCACCGATGTGCTCAGAAACAGTGTTATCGATGTGGTGAGGGATGGTTTTTTCAATGTCAATGTGGACCTGATTCAGACCACGTTGTTTTCCAGCCCCTGGGTGGACGAGGTTACCGTACGCAGGGTCTGGCCGGATGGACTGGTGGTCCGGGTGGTTGAAAAAAAGGTCATAGCCCGATGGGGAGACAGGGGGCTCGTGAGCCCGGAGGCGGATCTGTTCTTTCCTGAGAGAGTCTCCATCCCTGATGGACTCCCCCTGTTCAATGGTCCGGACAATACTCAGGCACTGATCCTGAACCGGTATCTTCAGATCAATGGGGAACTGGTGCGGCGCGGATGGAGTGTTGCCGGTGTTACGCTCGATAAGCGCTGGTCATGGTCGTTCAGCCTGGAATCGGGGATCAGGGTATTGCTGGGTAGACGGGATGTGTCTGCGCGGATTCTCAGGTTTTCCGATCTGGCAGCAACAGAGATAGGCAAACGGCAGGAAGATATCGATGTCATTGATATGCGCTACACGAATGGGTTTGCCGTTCGCTGGAAGTCACAGCATGAGAATAAAGTGGAATCGGAACTGAATAACCATGGTTAAAAAGACAGAGAAGAATCTGATCGTCGGACTGGATATAGGAACCTCCAAGGTGGTTGCCATCGTGGGAGAGATAAACCCTGGCAATGAAATAGAAATCATTGGTCTTGGATCATGCCGTTCACGGGGACTCAAGAAGGGGGTGGTGGTGAATATTGAATCCACTGTCCAGACGATTCAAAGGGCCATCGAGGAGGCGGAACTGATGGCTGGTTGCGAGATACATTCCGTCTATGCAGGTATAGCCGGCAGCCATATAAGGAGCCTGAATTCCCACGGTATCGTGGCCATCCGGGATAACGAAGTGTCTCTCAGTGACGTGGACCGTGTCATCGATGCGGCGCGTGCCGTGGCCATACCAGCGGATCAGAAGATCCTGCACATACTGCCCCAGGAATTCATCATCGACAGTCAGGAAGGCATCAAGGAGCCGATTGGGATGTCGGGAGTCAGGCTGGAGGCCAAGGTGCATATGGTCACCGGCTCCGTCAGCTCGGCCCAGAACATAGTCAAGTGTGTACGACGCTGCGGTCTGGAAGTGGACGATATCATTCTGGAACAACTCGCATCAAGCTACGCGGTTTTGACGGAAGATGAAAAAGATCTTGGCGTCTGCCTGGTGGATATCGGTGGAGGGACTACAGACATTGCAATCTTCACTGAAGGGTCCATACATCACACAGCCGTGATCCCCATTGCCGGCGATCAGGTTACCAATGATATCGCGGTCGCGCTACGCACACCGACACAATATGCGGAGGAAATAAAGGTGCGTTACGCCTGTGCCCTGACACAGCTTGCCAGCCAGGAGGAGACGATAGAAGTTCCCAGTGTGGGCGATCGTCCGGCGCGGCGTCTGGCCAGACAAACCCTGGCCGAAGTGGTTGAACCGCGTTATGAAGAACTTTTTACCCTGGTCCAGAACGAGTTACGGCGCAGCGGCTACGAAGATTTGATAGCTGCGGGTGTGGTGTTGACCGGGGGCAGCTCGAAGATGGAGGGTGTTGTGGAACTGGCGGAAGAAATCTTCCACATGCCAGTGCGTATCGGCGTCCCCCAACATGTCAGTGGATTGTCGGATGTGGTCAGAAATCCGATCTATTCGACTGGTGTGGGATTACTGATGTTCGGACAGCGGCAGATACAGGATTCCATGCCTAGTCTGCATCTTGATGGTGGTGCAAAGAGTTTGTGGGAACGTATGAAAAGCTGGTTTCATGGCAATTTCTGATTTTTTCCAACTGGAGGATAACGTGTATGTTTGAATTGGTCGATGCACAAAATCAGTTAGCGGTAATCAAGGTGATCGGTATCGGTGGCGGCGGCGGCAATGCCGTACAACACATGGTTAACGCCAACATTGACGGGGTTGAGTTTATCTGTGGCAACACAGATGTCCAGGCGCTTAAAAATTGCAGTGCGCGCACCATACTGCAACTTGGCAGTAACGTTACCAAGGGGCTGGGTGCAGGATCAAATCCCGATGTGGGCCGGCAGGCTGCCCTGGAAGATCGTGACCGAATCATGGATGTGCTGGAAGGCTCGGATATGGTTTTCATCACTGCAGGAATGGGAGGCGGGACCGGCACGGGCGCTGCACCAATCGTTGCACAGGTCGCCAGGGAAATGGGTATTCTGACGGTTGCGGTGGTGACCAAGCCCTTTATCTTTGAAGGCAAGAAACGCGCCCAGATAGCGGAAAATGGGATCAAGGAACTCAGTCAGTATGTGGATTCACTGATTACCATCCCCAACGAGAAACTGCTGAGCGTACTTGGCCGGGAAATCAGTCTGCTGAATGCCTTTGCAACGGCCAATGATGTTCTACTCGGCGCAGTACAGGGCATCGCCCAGTTGATTACCTGTCCGGGATTGATCAATGTGGACTTTGCCGACGTCAAGACTGTAATGGCCGAAATGGGCATGGCCATGATGGGGTCCGGCAAGGCCCAGGGTGAAGGTCGCGCCCGCGTGGCGGCGGAAGCTGCAATCTCGAGTCCCCTGCTTGAGGATATCAATCTTTCCGGCGCCAGGGGCATCCTGGTGAATATCACCGCCGGCATGGACCTTTCCATAGGCGAATTCGACGAGGTCGGTAGTACGATCAAACAGTTCGCCTCGGAAAACGCGACAGTAGTGGTTGGAACGGTCATTGATCCTGAATTAAGCGGGGAAATGCGAGTAACCATCGTAGCTACCGGACTCGGCCAACCTGCCGATAGGGACGAGAGTAGCCGGGTCAAACTGGTATCCACACCCGCTACCGCTGTCAACTATAAGGATCTCGAACGACCGACAATTATGAGAAATATGGCGCCGATGGCGGGGAATAATGCCCTGCTGGAGTCTCAGGAGTACCTGGACATCCCGGCATTCCTACGCCGACAGGCCGATTAGGGATATAATTCTACCGTTTGGTTGTAGGTAATTATTGTCATAGTCTTGACAGTGAGAAGATTTGTCCGTAAAACAGCCAGTTGGAGAGGAGTAAATACCCCCTGTAGGGGTAAATAAACCTATGCGATGATCAGGCAAAGAACACTCAAAAATGTCATCCGGGCTACGGGTGTCGGGTTGCATACCGGTAAAAAAGTATTGCTAACCCTACGGCCAGCGCCACCCAACACGGGGATTGTATTCCGCCGGGTGGATCTCCCGATCGTTGTCGAGATCAGGGCCTGTCCTGAAAATGTTGGTGATACCAAATTATCGACAACCCTGGTAAAACAAGGAGTAAGGATATCCACTGTTGAACACCTGCTGTCCGCCCTGGCGGGTTTCGGGATTGACAATGCCTATATCGATACCAGTGCGGATGAAATCCCGATCATGGACGGCAGCGCCGGCCCGTTTGTTTTTCTAATCCAGTCTGCGGGTATCGAGGAGCAGGAAGAACCGAAGCGGTTTGTCAGGATACGTGAGACCGTGCGTGTTGAAGAGGACGACAAGTGGGCCATGTTCGAACCCTTCGATGGCTTCAAGGTGGGCTTTACTATCCAGTTTTCCCATCCTGCTTTCACTGTCAGAAATTGCCATGCGGAGATCGATTTCTCGACCACTTCCTTTGTCAAGGAAGTCAGCCGGGCCAGGACTTTCGGATTCATGCGGGATGTTGAACTTCTGCGGCAAAACAATCTGGCGCTTGGCGGGAGTCTGGATAATGCCGTTGTCGTTGATGAATACAGGATCCTGAATGAGGATGGCCTGCGGTATGAGGATGAGTGTGTAAAACACAAGATACTCGACGCAATCGGCGATCTTTATTTGCTCGGACACAGCCTGATTGGTTCATTCGAGGGGTATAAATCCGGGCACGAATTGAATAACAAGTTGTTGCGTAAACTGCTGGCCACAAAGGCAGCGGTTGAAGTGGTCAGCTTTGAAGACCACAAGGAATTGCCGATATCGTTCATGCAGCCGTTGCCTGCTGCATAGATTGAACTGCCCGGTGCGTCAAGCCCGGGAAGGTCGGGGGGAGTGTAATCCCAGTCGCACCAGTGAATGGCGCAGCCGTTCATCCCTGATCGATTCCGCCGAATTCAATAATAAAGTGGCGGATTTCTCTGAAAGGACAAGTTTCACATTTTGTTGCGACAAGGCACTGTCTATCCGAAGCACCTTGATACGGATGGATTTCAGATTGCCAAATCCGTAATTTTCGGCAATCCTGTACATATCGGGGATCCTGAACCGCAGCCGGGCAGCCCAGGCCGGACTGTCACTGTAGAGCGTCAGGGTTTCACCGACGAGGTTTGCAACTGAAACATGCAGACCCAGGGGAGGGCCAAGCGCGGATCGAAGATGGCCTTGCAGTCTGGCTAGTACCAGGGCTTTTTTGTACAGAGTATTCAGTGTCCCGGAATCATCCTGCAGGAAAGTAGTAATGAAAGCAGCCCGATTGCCGGTTAGGTCAGGCATCATAGAGAGCACAGTTTATTATATTTAACTCATGCAGATCATATTTTTTTCAGGCAATGCAAGTCATCGGGTCAGCTTCCGGCTGGGTAAGACTGGGCTGCTGTCTGTAGCGTTGGTAGTGCTGCTTGCGGCCGCTGGCCTGTTTCTTGCGGGTTTCCAGTACGCCGGCGAACAATCCGTTGCTCTCTTGTTTTCCATACGTGCGCAGACCGCCGCCACATGGCAGGATGAGTTGGACGGGCAGCGGCGGCTGCTTGAGGAGATCAGAACCAAGGCGGAGAAATCTCTGGATGCGCTCTCGGGTAAGCTCAGTCTCCTCCAAGGGCATGTGATGCGCCTGGATGCCTTAGGCACTCGACTGGCAGATATGGCCAAAATCGAGGATATGGATTTTTCAGTTGACAACCCGCTGGGACTGGGTGGCCCGCAAAGGACACAGGGATTGCAATCCATCGATGTCGAAGATTTCATCGACTCGCTGCAACAGCTTGAACTGATGCTGCAGGATCGTAGCGAGAAGCTGACTGCGATGGAATCCATGTTGATCAATCGCAGTTTACAGGAAATGACTCAACCCGACGGCAGTCCAGCGGCCAAAGGGTGGATATCATCAACGTTCGGGTACCGTAACGACCCGATTACAGGCAAAAGGGAGTTTCATGAAGGGCTGGATTTTTCAGGCAAACCGGGTACACCCATAACCGCTGTGGCGGCAGGAATCGTCACTTGGTCTGGCCCCTTATACGGCTATGGAAACTTGATTGAAATCAGTCACGTTGGTGGATACGTCACCCGTTACGGACACAACGAGATCAACCTCGTAACTGTTGGGGAGAAAATCGACAAGGGTGAAGTAATCGCGGTTATGGGGAACTCAGGCAGAAGCACTGGAACCCATGTGCATTTCGAGGTTCTCAGGAATGGCAAACAGGTGAATCCAAAAGAGTATATTGTTTCCAAGTAACTCCACTCCTCCCGGTCTGCACAGTTTAGCTTTACAACTTCAACCTCCATGCTGATTTCTATGCCGTGCAAGTGATCAGCAAATACCATGCGAATAATATGTTCAGAAGAATAATTACAGCGATATTTGGCAGCAGGAATGCCAGGGTTTTGAAACGGATCCAGAACGACGTTCATAGGATCAATACATTCGAGGCAGAGATTGAGGCTCTAAAGGACAATGCTTTTCCAGAGCAAACCCGGGAACTCAGGAACAGGTTGTTCGCCGGGCAGTCACTGGAGGAGATCCTGCCGGAGGCATTCGCACTGGTGCGAGAAGCAGGCAAGCGCACCCTCGGGTTGAGACATTTTGACGTACAAATGGTCGGCGGCGTTGTCCTGCATGAAGGTAATATCGCCGAGATGCGCACGGGGGAAGGGAAAACCCTGGTTGCCACTCTTGCCGCCTACTTGAATGCCCTCAGTGGCAAAGGTGTTCATATCGTTACGGTCAATGATTACCTTGCCCGCAGGGATGCGGAGTGGATGGGTAAAATCTACAGCTTCCTTGGGATGAGTACCGGAGTGATCGTTGCAGGATTGGACAATGAAGCACGCAAGGCGGCCTACCGCGCGGATATCACGTACGGCACCAACAATGAATTTGGTTTCGATTATCTCAGGGATAACATGAAATTCAGCAAGGATGCGCGGGTCCAGCGGGAGCTGCACTTTGCCATTGTCGATGAGGTGGACTCCATATTAATAGACGAGGCCCGGACGCCACTGATTATTTCCGGGCCCATTGACGACAGATCGGATCTGTATACGAGCATTAACAAACTGATCCCAAAACTGGCCAGGCAGATGACAGAGGATGGCCCGGGCGATTACAGCATTGATGAAAAAACCAAGCAGGCCTACCTGACGGAAGATGGCAATATTCATGCGGAAGCACTGTTGAAGGATACAGGCATCATAGGGAGGGATCAGGGATTATACGATCCGGTAAACTTACCCGTACTGCATCATATGAACTCCGCACTAAGAGCGCATTCCCTGTTTTCCAAGGATGTGGACTACATCATCCAGAACAATGAAGTTGTCATCGTGGATGAATTTACGGGCAGAACCATGCCCGGCAGAAGATGGTCCGACGGTCTGCATCAGGCCATAGAAGCAAAGGAAGGAGTTTCGATCCAGAACGAAAACCAGACGCTGGCCACCATTACCTACCAGAATTATTTCCGCCTTTATGCAAAGCTTTCCGGCATGACCGGCACGGCCGATACCGAGGCTCATGAGTTTCAGCAGATTTATGGACTCGAGGTTATCGTAATACCGACCAATGTACCCATGATCAGGGATGACCAGCCCGACATGGTGTTTATTTCCGCCAGGGAAAAGTTCCAGGCGATAATGGAGGATATCAAGGATTGTATCGCCAGAGGACAACCTGTGCTGGTCGGTACCGCCTCGATTGAAGTATCGGAACTGCTTTCCGGTATGTTCGCCAAGGAGAAGATCCGCCACCAGGTGCTTAATGCCAAGTTCCATGAGAAAGAGGCAGAGATCGTAGCCCAGGCCGGCAGCCCAGGCACGGTAACCATCGCTACAAACATGGCTGGACGCGGCACTGATATAGTACTTGGCGGCAATTACGAAGCAGAACTGAAAAAGCTGGTGGAAGCGGATGCTGAACAGACTGCGAGGATCAGGGAGGATTGGCGTAAGAAACATGAGCAGGTGATCGCCAGTGGAGGGCTCAGGATCGTGGGTACGGAACGTCATGAATCACGGAGGATCGATAACCAGCTCCGCGGCCGTTCCGGCAGGCAGGGAGACCCGGGTTCCAGCCGGTTTTATCTGTCACTGGAAGATAATCTGATGCGGATATTCGCCTCCGAGCGAGTGGCTGCCATCATGCAGAAACTGGGTATGCAGGAGGGTGAAGCCATAGAATCGACCCTTGTCTCCAGAAGTATCGAGAATGCTCAGCGCAAGGTGGAAGGACATAATTTCGATATCCGTAAACACCTGTTGGAATACGATGATGTCGCCAACGACCAGCGAAAGGAAATCTACAAGTGGCGTAATGAGCTGCTGGAACAGGAGGATGTCAGTGAAGATATCAAAAACATGCGCATGGGAGTCATCGAGGAAATTATCAACAGGTATATACCTGCAGGCAGCCATGATGAGTTATGGAATATCCCCGGACTCACCGATGCTCTGGAACGCACCTTCAATGTCCGCCATGATATCGGTGACTGGTTGCTGAAGGATGTGGCACTCGAGGAGGAGACCCTGAGGGAAAAGATCATCACTGAAACCTTGGCCTTTCTGGAAAGGAAGGCATCCGGTGTCCCAGCCGATCTGTTGCGCAGGCTGGAAAGGGATATCATGCTCGATATACTGGATCGACACTGGAAGGAACACCTTGTGGCGATGGATTCCCTCCGCCAAGGTATTGGTTTGAGGAGTTATGCACAAAAGAACCCAAAGCAGGAATACAAGCGGGAAGCCTTTGAAATGTTTGGCCGCATGCTTGAGGAGATTCGATACGCTGTCATAGAAATTCTGGCAAAAGTACAGTTCCGAACGGAGAGGGATATCGAGCTCGTCGGGAAAAAACAGGAACCTGATGAGAAGAAGATATCCTATAGTCATCCGGCTTCACCTGAGCCATTGGCGGGTCATGCGGGAGGCGGCAAGACCGCCGCCACACCCTACGTCAGAAATGAAAGAAAGATTGGACGCAATGAACCCTGTCCATGTGGCTCCGGAAAAAAATACAAGCAATGTCACGGCAGGCTGGCGTAGGCATGGAATTTTTCCAGATTGGCGATTCTTGATCAAGTTGAGTGCTGATATCGGGATGCGGGGATTATGGCGGTTGGATTGAGTGAGCCTGCCAACCCGGCTCCGGTCGGCGGTATCAGGCTTGCCGCCTGTTCTGCGGGAATTTACCGGAAGCAGAGACTGGATATGGTCTTGTTCGAAATGAGCAGGGATTCCGGATGTGCGGCAGTGTTTACGCAGAATGCCTTTTGTGCGGCGCCGGTGCAGATTGCAAGACGGCATCTCGCCGTAATACCCCATCCCCGATACCTGCTTATCAATGCAGGAAACGCCAATGCCGGCACCGGCGAACGCGGTCTGTTCGATGCCCGGCGCACATGTGAGTATCTTGCCGAAAAGGGCGGGTGCAGGCCGGAGGAGGTTCTCCCTTTTTCCACTGGAGTTATCGGCGAGTACCTGCCGGTGGATCGGCTTTGCCAGGGTGTCGACGCAATGCTTGGAAGGCTCGATGAGCACAACTGGAGGGATTGCAGCCGCGCCATTATGACCACAGATACCGTCGCCAAGTCCGTCTCCAAACAGGTCGTCCTGGATGGAAGGCAGGTAACCCTGACAGGGATTGCCAAGGGCTCGGGGATGATAAAGCCTGATATGGCCACCATGCTTGCCTTCATCGCCACGGACGCTCAACTGGACCACGGGCTTATGCAGTCCATGTTGCAACAGTCAGTCAACAGGAGCTTTAACAGGATTACTGTGGATGGAGACACATCGACCAATGATGCTTGTGTTCTGGTTGCTACAGGAAAGAGCGGAGTCGTTATTCAAGCTGGGAACCAGGAGAGATACAGCTTATTTAATGCCGCTCTCCATGAAATCTGCCTTGATCTCGCGCAGGCTATAATCCGTGATGGAGAAGGCGCAAGCAAATACCTGTCGATAACCGTAAGCGGAGGTAGAAATTCCTTGGATTGTCTTCGGACAGCCTATGCCATAGCCGAGTCACCGCTCGTCAAGACTGCCTGCCATGCCTCCGATCCCAACTGGGGCAGAATCCTCGCGGCAGTGGGTCGGGCCGGTATCCTGGATCTCGAGATAGGTCGCGTATCGATACAGGTGAACGATGTCTGTATTGTCGCCAAGGGGATGCGTACCCCGGAGTATACCGAGGATCAGGGCAAGCGGGCTATGCTGCAGGATGAAATCTTTGTTACTGTAGACCTTGGCATGGGGGATGCCGAGGAAACCGTGTGGACCTGTGATCTTTCAGCGGAGTATATCCGGATCAATGCAGAATACAGAACCTGAAAGAACAGGAGACAAATAGGGAGCCCGAGAATCAGGTCGAGAGTGCATGTGGTCGCCGGTGTTATTTATAACCGGCACAGGGACCAGATCCTGGTAGCGAAGCGTCTCCCGCGCAGTCACTTGGGAGGATACTGGGAGTTTCCGGGCGGTAAACTACAACCGGGTGAGGAGCCCTTGACCGCCCTGGTCAGGGAACTGCGGGAAGAAATTAATATCGAGGTGAAGACCGCAGAGCCTCTCATCAAGACTGATCATGATTATCCGGAAAAATCCGTAACATTGGATGTATGGTCGGTTTACGAGTGGACTGGTGTTTGCCAAGGTAATGAGGGACAGGTTATCAGGTGGCTGGATATCGACTCACTGGATCCTGGGCAGTTTCCGGCTGCGGATCATCCCGTAATTAAAGCGATCCGCTTGGCGCCTCCTTGATAGATGAGCAGCGCCCGCCGCAGAATAGCCGCCACGGATTCCTTTTATCTATACTGACAGGATTACCGCAGTTCGGACAGCGGGCGATCATAGGATACAACAGTGTAATTCAAAGCTGACTGTGGACTTGCTTTGCACTGGTCGATTCGAGGTCTTTGGTTGTTCCAGAAAACGGATTGTGAAACGGTGTTTACCCCCGCTGATTTCAGGGAAACACAGAGATTCGGCTGGCAACAGCACCCGGATCAACTGGCATGCCACGCTGGATTCAATTATCTGCTGATAGAATCCGTTTTCCGCCTGCCGGTTAGTCGGGTTGGTGCTGTTTCGTATCATCTGGAGGCATAGTTCGATACTGTTTCTAATGATCAATAGATCCTTCAACCAGAGTCCTAGTTGATTTGTACGTTCCTCAGGCGGCCTGTGTAGCCAGAAATTATAATTCGGGAGGTCAAAATTACAGGTTCCGCCTGGAATCGCGATGCGCTGCTTGACAGAGGTTACAAATTCATCCTGGCGCAGTGCCTGTCCCGGCTGGCAGCCGCTGTCACGCAGGGTGAAAAGGTTGGAATTGAGATTATCAAGGATCTTGCGTAATCGGCTGGTATCCACACCAGGGGATCCGTCCAGTGCCAAGAGTGTATTGGCATGTCGTTCCAGTTCCTTCATCAGTTCAGACTTCAGATCCGAGCGTGCGAGAAAATCTACTATCTCCATCAACAATATCAGGGTTTGCCGATTCTCCCATTCATTGGTCCCGTTGATGAAGTGCTCCACCTGCTTGAAGAGGTGCTCAATCCTGAGAAAGGATCGCACCCGCTCACTCAGCGGTTGTTCATAGATGATTTGAGTATTCAAACCTGGTATTTCCAATCCCGGCAGTGGCTTTGATTTCATGGGTCTGCCGGCTTATTGTAGCGAATTTGTTGCGATTACAAGATATTTATCGTGCAGTTTCTTCACCTGCCGGCAGAGGTGTTCGGGACCCAGGTCATTCTGGATGACATCATCGGCGCCTGCAAGGCGCTGCGCTCGGCTGACCTGGGTGTCCATAATTTTCTTGATGGAGTCTTCGCTCACGCCGTCACGCAGGCTGGCTCGAAGCAGCTGTGTAGATTCAGACACATCCACAACGAGAACGCGATCCACGCTCTGGCCCTTACCCGATTCAAAAAGCAGAGGGATACTGATGATGCAGTAGGAATAAGGCGCGGAAGCAGCCTGTTGTGCAATTTCCAAGCGTACCAGAGGGTGAATGATCGCCTCGAGCCGCCTTCTGTTCTCGGGTTCAGAAAATACAATCCGACGCAGATGATCACGCCGCAGTTCACCACCTTCCCCAGCTACATCCACGCCAAATTCGCGGAGAATTTTCAGGTACGCTGGTTTCCCTGATCTGACCAGATCATGGGAAATCCGATCCGCATCGATGATGGGTACACCAAGCCCTGCAAATAGATTGGATACTGTGGTTTTGCCGCTGCCGATCCCGCCAGTCAGGCCGACTCTCAGGGATGGTGTCAAGGCGACCATGCCCAGCGGGTATACATCGAGTTCAATTCCTGCCCCAGGATCAGCGCGATCCATCCGGCCGCCGCGAGGTAAGGTCCAAAGGGTATGGGTCGGCTCATTTCCTGCCGCTTAAGTAGTATCATGGTGATGCCTACGACTGCTCCGCAAAGTGAAGAGAGGAGGATGATCTGCGGCAGCATCTGCCATCCCAGCCAGGCACCAAGTGCGGACAGCAGCTTGAAATCCCCGTACCCCATGCCTTCCTTCCCGGTCACCAGGCGAAACAACATGAAGACGCTCCATAGAATACCATAACCGGCCATTGCGCCTATCAGGCTGGATTCCAAGTCGGTAAAGACACCGAACAGGCTGACCAGCAGACCCATCCATAAAACAGGCAGGGTGATATCATCAGGCAACAACTGGTGATCCAGGTCGATAATACTTATGCTCAGCAATGCCCAGCTGAAGACCAG
Organism: Gammaproteobacteria bacterium RIFCSPLOWO2_02_FULL_56_15; assembly: GCA_001801825.1. Taxonomy (GTDB): domain Bacteria; phylum Pseudomonadota; class Gammaproteobacteria; order Eutrophobiales; family Eutrophobiaceae; genus 2-02-FULL-56-15. Next base: position 12,023 of record MGYR01000147.1, read on the forward strand.
GGCAAGCACAGCCTGGATCGTAAAACCGAAATACCAGGACAGAAACAGCGCCAGAACACCGCTTATCGCCTCCACCATGGGGTAGCGAAGTGAGATCGGAGCCCCGCAGCCCGAACATTTTCCGCGCAGCATGAGATAACTGAGTACCGGTATGTTCTCAACTGCCCTGATCATGCGATTGCAGTGGGGGCATCGGGAGCGAGGCCGGAACAGATTGTAGGGCTCTGGTACCCGGGGCTGACCGTAATTGATGTCGAGGATCAAACGGCATTCCTTTTCCCAATTGCGTTGCAGCATTATTGGAAGCCGGTGGATCACTACGTTGAGAAAGCTGCCCACCAGCAGGCCTATGACGGCCATCAAGAGATAATAGGCTGGAGGCGTTGTCTGCAGGTAATTCAGAAGTTGCATTTACTAAAGGAATATCCGGTTATATTTTGACTGGTACAGCACAACGGCGCCGCACGCCGGACCCAGGCGCCATGACAAGACGCGGATTTCCCCGATACCCGGGACATCAGGACATCCGGAAGGGTCTAGACGACGGCACCCATCTTGAAGATCGGGAGGTACATGCCGACCACGATACCGCCGATAACGACGCCGAGGAAGGCCATGATCATAGGTTCGAGCAGGCTGGTCAGTGCCTCTACGGCATCATCCACTTCCTGTTCGTACCAGTCCGCCACCTTGCCCAGCATGGCATCGATAGCACCGGATTCTTCGCCGATCGCCACCATCTGCACCACCATGTTGGGGAACAGTCCTGTATCCCGCATGGAGGCCTGTAACGAGGTGCCGGTCGCGATCGAATCCCGTATTTTCAGGCTGGCATTGTAGAAGACGATATTTCCAGTAGCACCTGCCACTGAGGTCATCGCTTCCACAAGCGGGGTACCGGCGGCGAACATGGTCTCCAGTGTGCGGGCAAAACGGGCGATGGCTCCCTTCTCCAGTATCTCGCCGATGACCGGCAACTTCAGCGACATGCGATCCAGGTATTGTCCTACGACAATGGAGCGTTTCTTAACCTCAATGAACCCCACGATCGCAATGATTACGACGCCGAAAATAGCCCACCAGTAGGCGACGAAGAAATCCGATGCATCGATGAGAAACTGGGTCAGTGCCGGCAGGTCAGCTCCAAATCCAGCGAACAGTTCAGCAAACTGGGGTATCACGAAGATCATCAGGATGGTTACGACGATTGCCGCCACGACGATAACCGCAGCGGGATAAAACAACGCGGATTTTATCTTGGATTTCAGCGCTTCGGTTTTCTCCATATAGGTGGCCAGTTTGTGCAGGATGGCTTCCAGGATACCCGCATGTTCACCTGCTTGTACGAGGTTACAGTACAAATCGTTGAACTGCAGCGGGCGTTTTCTCAGGCCATCGACCAGGCTGTTGCCGGCCTCCACATCGGCCTTGATCCCGAGAATCATGTCTTGCATGCTGGCATTTTCATGCCCACGGCCCACAATCTCGAAGGCCTGCACCAGGGGTACGCCTGAGGACATCATGGTGGCCAGTTGTCGGCTGAACACGGTGATATCTTTTGGTGTGATCTTTGCCTTGCCGGCGCCAAACAGGGATTTTGGTTTCTTTTTTACCTTGAGCGGATTAACGCCCTGCCTGCGCAGGTTTGCCTTGACCAAGGCATCGCTTTGCCCGCTCATCTCCCCTTTTACCCGCTTGCCTGATTTGTCCGTTCCTTCCCAGACAAACATAGCTGCCTTTGCTGCTTGTGCCATATGTTTTTTACTCTACGGTTACACGATTTACTTCCGCCAGGGTAGTGATCCCATCCATCACCTTTTTCAGGCCGGAACGCCGGATGTCCCAGATGCCCTCTATAGCGGCTTGGTCGCCCAACTGTACAGCGTTCGCGCCTTCAATGATCAGCCGTTTCATGGTATCGCTGATGGGCATGACCTGATAGATGCCTGCGCGGCCTTTATATCCACTGGGGCAATCCTCCTTCCCTGTGACAGGCTGGAAGACCTTGAATCCCTTGGCGATATCCTCTTCGGTAAAGCCCTCCCCGAGGAGTGCTTCCTTCGGCATCTCCAGCGGTACACGGTATTCCTTGTGCAGGCGCCGGCACAGTCGCTGGGCAGTGATCACATTGATAGAGGTGGCCACGGCAAAGGGGGCAACACCCATGTCCTTGATACGCGTCAGGGTCTGCGGCGCGTCGTTGGTGTGCAGGGTCGACATTACCATGTGACCGGTTTGCGCTGCCTTGACCGCGATGGAAGCTGTGGTGAGGTCACGAATTTCCCCTACGAGGATGATATTAGGGTCCTGCCTCAGGAAGGCCTTCAGGGCTTTTTCAAAGGTCATTCCCGTACGCTCATCCACCTGTACCTGGTTCACGCCGGGCAGGTTGATTTCCACCGGATCCTCAGCCGTGGAAATGTTTACGTCCACCTGGTTTAGAATATTGATCCCGGAATAGAGGGAAACCGTTTTTCCACTGCCTGTCGGTCCAGTCACAAGAAACATGCCGTAGGGTTTGTCCAGGTTTTCCAGGAAGATCTTCTTCTGATGATCCTCGTAGCCCAGCATATCAATCTGCAGTGCAGAGGAATCAGAATTGAGGATACGCAGGACGGACTTTTCCCCGAACAGGGTGGGACAGGTACTGACACGGAAATCTATGGACTTGGACTTTGAGAGTTTCAGCTTGATCCTTCCGTCCTGCGGAACCCGACGTTCGGATACATCCAGTCTCGACATGACCTTGATCCTGGCGGCGATCTTGCCGGCTAGGCTCAACGGCGGTTTGGCCACCTCGGTAAGAATGCCGTCAATCCGGTAGCGGACCCGGTAATATTTCTCATAGGGTTCGAAATGCAGGTCTGATGCCCCTTTTTTAATGGCATCCAGTAGGCATTTGTTAACAAATCTGACCACCGGGGCATCATCAACATCCGATTCCTCATCAGCCTGTTTGCCCGTTTCGGCGACCTCAAGGTCGTCCAGGTCCTCCAGTCCATCTTCGTCCATGTCGCCGCCCAAGCCGCCTTCCATCTCCTCCAGGGTCTTTTCGATGACCTTGCTGAGCTTGTCTTCCTCAATCAAGATCGCCTCGGTATTCATACTGACAGCGAACTTGATCTCATCGAGTGCCTGCAGGTTGGTAGGGTCGGAGACCGCTACATAAAGCCGCTTACCGCGTTTGAATATCGGAAGCGCATGATGTTTTTTGATCAGGTCTTCCTTCACCAGCTTGATGGTTTCCATATCGAGTTCGAGAGCGCTGATATCAAGCAGTGGTATACCGAACTCCTGCGCCGCTGCCATGCCGATATCCCGACTGGCGACTATCTTGTTTTCCACCAGGTAGGAGACGAAGGGTTTTTTCTCCTTCATCGCCTTCTGGTAGTGATCCTGGGCCGCGGCGTCGTCAAGCAATCCGTCGACAACGAGTTTCCTGGCCAGACCGCTGAGATGAATCTTGTTTGCTGTGACCGCCATAGAAGTATCTACCTGTAATCATGCACTTTGACGTGTAAATATTAGATTATATGGAGAAAATAACCAATACCTTTATCAAAGACCGGTATCGTATGGCGTACGCGAGTGATCTCAATATACAGCGGAAACAGAAGAAATCGATGGGGTGCGCCGGCTCGCGCAACCCATCGGGATACAGGCCTCAGGCGGTCTTATCCCGTTGATAATCCTTGGATAAAGGATGTCCAGATTTGTGAAATACCAAATGCTTCTCCGCATAATCCACATGGATGATCTCACCCGGGCTGAAATTGCCCGCCAGGATCTCGCTGGCTAAGGGGGTTTCGAGCCAGTTCTGTACCGCCCGTTTCAGCGGTCTGGCGCCATAGACCGGGTCAAACCCGGTTCTCGACAGGAATTCCCTGGCTTTGTCCGAGACCTGAATCTCCATATCCTGCTGCCTGAGCCGTTCAGCAATGCGACTGACCTGGATGTCAGTGATGGCCCGGATCTGGGACTGTTGCAGTGCGTGGAAGACGACGATCTCGTCAATACGGTTGATGAATTCCGGCCGGAACGCCTGGCTTACAACACCCATGACCGTTTGTTTCATGAGTTCATATTCCGCATCATCCGACATCTCCTGGATCCGGTCCGAACCCAGATTGGATGTCATCACCAGGACTGTATTTCTGAAGTCCACGGTTCGTCCGTGCCCATCCGTAAGGCGCCCGTCATCCAGGACTTGTAAGAGTATATTGAAAACATCCGGATGGGCTTTTTCCACTTCGTCGAGCAGTATGAGGCTGTACGGTTTACGCCTCACCGCCTCCGTCAGATAACCGCCCTCCTCATAACCGACATATCCGGGTGGTGCGCCTATCAATCTGGCCACCGAGTGTTTTTCCATGTACTCCGACATATCGATCCGGATCATGGCTTCTTCTGTATCAAACAGGAATTCCGCGAGTGCCTTACACAGTTCGGTTTTACCGATGCCGGTGGGACCGAGGAAGAGGAAGGAGCCATTGGGGCGGTTCGGATCAGAAATTCCCGCCCTGGATCGCCGGATCGTGTTCGCTACCGCGCTGACCGGCTCGTCCTGACCAATTACCCGCTGGTGCAGGACTGCCTCCATGCGCAACAGCTTTTCCCGCTCACCTTCCAGCATTTTACTGACGGGGATACCGGTCCACTTGGAGACGATTTCCGCGATCTCGTCGGCGGTCACCTTGTTTCGCAGCAGTTTCATGGCTTTCATATCGGTGTGGTTGGCCTTTTCGAGCTGTTTCTCCAGTTCCGGAATCACACCATATTGCAATTCCGACATGCGCGTCAGTTCGCCCGCACGCCGGGCTGTCTCATATTCGAGGCGGGCCTGTTCCAGCTTTTCCTTGATGCTGTGTGTCCCCTGCAGCGTGGCCTTCTCGGCCATCCAGATCTCTTCCAGGTCGGAATATTCCTGCTCTGAGGTTGTGATTTCCGTCTCCAGGTGAATCAGTCGTTTTTTGGAAGCGGCGTCCGTCTCTTTTTTCAGGGCTTCCCTTTCGATCTTCAGCTGCACCAGACGGCGGTCGAGCCGGTCCATATACTCCGGTTTGGAGTCAATTTCTATACTGATCCGACTGGCGGCTTCGTCGATCAGGTCGATCGCCTTGTCGGGTAACTGGCGATCGGTTATATATCTATGCGACAGGGTTGCCGCCGCGACGATCGCCGGATCCGTGATTTGGACGTTATGGTGGACCTCGTAGCGTTCTTTCAATCCCCTCAGGATGGCAATGGTATCCTCCAGATCCGGTTCATTGACCAGAATCTTCTGGAAGCGCCTTTCCAGGGCGGCGTCCTTTTCTATGTGGTTGCGGTATTCATCCAGGGTGGTTGCCCCGATGCAGTGTAATTCACCCCGTGCCAGTGCTGGTTTCAGCATGTTGCCGGCATCCATCGCACCTTCCGCCTTGCCTGCCCCGACCATGGTATGCACTTCGTCAATAAACAGGATGATCTGCCCTTCCTGTTTGGTCAGTTCATTGAGAACGGCCTTAAGCCTTTCTTCAAATTCACCCCGGTACTTGGCGCCTGCAATCAAGGCACCCATATCGAGCGAAAGCAGGCGCTTGCTCTTCAATGCCTCGGGTACTTCACCGTTGATAATTCTCTGTGCCAGGCCTTCGACGATGGCGGTCTTGCCGACGCCGGGCTCCCCTATCAGTACGGGGTTGTTCTTAGTGCGTCGCTGCAATACCTGTATGGTTCTGCGGATCTCATCATCGCGTCCGATAACCGGGTCGAGTTTACCGAGGGTGGCCCGTTCGGTCAGATCGATGGTATATTTCTGGAGAGCCTGCCGGTGTTCCTCCGAGGCTGGGTCATTGACGGATTGGCCGCTCCGGAGCGAGGCGATGGCGGTTTCCAGCCGGCGTCGGTCAAGTCCGCTTTCACGCAAGAGCCGGCCCAGATCGCCCTTGTCATCCACGGCGGCGAGGGCGAACAGCTCACTGGAGACATATCCGTCCTTGCGCTGTTGTGCATATTTATCTGCGACATTCAGCAGCCGCTCCAGGTCTCTGGAGATATGGATATCCCCGGATATGCCTTGTACCGAAGGTAAACGGTCCAGACTGGCCAACAGGCGCCTGGTAATGGTCTCGATATCGGCCCCGGCCAACCTGAATAACTGACCGAGACCGCTGTTTTCACCGGTCATCAGTGCTGTCATCAGGTGTACCGGTTCGATGTACTGGTGATCCCGGCCGGCCGCAAGGCTCTGGGACTCAGCCAGACCCTGTTGCAGACGGGTAGTCAGTTTCTCTGGGCGCATGATGGCAAATACTCCTGTGTGATTGCTCCGTTCCCCCACTAGATATGGGCAAATATCGGATGTTCAAGTCCTGCGGTCGTCCAAGTCTTCCGAAATAAGAGTATTCCGATGCCTGAAGCACGGGAAGGGATTGCCGATGTGTTGCTCAGTTGACGCCGATATCGAAATAGGAG
>MGYR01000148.1:0-4250 GCA_001801825.1 Gammaproteobacteria bacterium RIFCSPLOWO2_02_FULL_56_15
CCGCGGTGGACGTAATCCGGGGGCAGGCGGATCCGGAGTTGTTAGCGGGGAGCATCGTACTGGTCGGCACCTCGGCCAAAGGCCTGGTGGATCTGCGTCCCACACCGGTGAGTCGTGAACTACCCGGGGTGGAGATCCATGCCAACCTGATCACAGGCATATTGGAAAACAGGATCATGACGTTGCCTGTCGATACCAGGGGGATCGAGTCTATCCAGTTGTTGCTGACTGGCGTACTGCTTTCCCTGTTGTCGCCGTTTCTCAGTCCGGTGGCGGCAACTGTGTTCACGGTGGCCTCGCTCGGCGTGACCACGGGACTGAACTTCTATTTCTGGTCAAATCAACTGGTTGTTTCACTCGCGTCGAGTCTGCTGCTGATCATGATTATTTACCTGCTCAGCATGTCCTATGGATATTTCTTTGAACGCCGCGGCAAACGGCAGTTGTCCAGCCTGTTCGGCCAGTATGTCCCGCCGGAACTGGTGGAGGAAATGAGTATTGACCCGACCAGCTATACTCAGAATGCACATAACCGCGAAATGACGGTGTTGTTCACGGATATACGTAATTTTACCTCCATCTCCGAGGGACTGACACCGGAAGACCTGTCCGCGATGTTGAACGCCTACCTCACGCCGATGACCCAGATCATCTATGACCACCGGGGCACCATCGACAAATATATCGGGGACGCGGTGATGGCCTTCTGGGGCGCGCCGGTAGCGGATCCGCACCATGCCAGACATGCGCTGGAGACGGGACTCGCGATGCTGGAACGACTCCATGCAATCCGGGAGGAATTCAAGGAACGGGGCTGGCCGCAGTTGCGAATTGGAGTCGGTATCAATACCGGCCTCATGAGTGTGGGGGATATGGGTTCCAAGTTTCGCATGTCTTATACCGTGCTGGGGGATGCGGTCAATCTGGGCTCCAGGCTGGAAGGCCTGACCAAGGGTTACGGAGTTGAAATCATGGTCGGTGAAGCCACCAAGCAGGCGTTGGGGGATTATGTCTACCGGGAACTCGACATCGTGAAGGTCAAGGGCAAGGATCAACCGATACCCATCTATGAACCGATAACCCTGGCTGAGCAAGTGTCCGCAGCCGTGCTGACCGAGATCAGACTCAACAGCGAAGCCCAGCATCATTACCGTATGCAGGACTGGGATAAGGCCGAGATGATGTTCCGGCAGTTGCAGCAGCTCTCGCCGGAAAGAGTTTTGTACCCCATCTATCTGGAAAGGATCAGCGAATTCCGCAGGCATCCTCCCGGGGAGGACTGGGACGGGGTGTATACGCACACGAGCAAGTGAAGCTCGCGGGTATACCAGAGCATGGTGAGAAGGTACAATACTAATCATCAGCGGAAAGGATAGCGGGTTATTTTGGATGAGCAGGTTTTGATGAAATTACTGGTGATAATACTGGCATTTTCGGCCTTGCTGGCGATTCCTTTCCCTGGCAGGGCAGCCGACGCCGTCCCGCAGATCCGCCTGAACATCAAGGGGTTCCTCGTCGAGGGGGAAAACCCGCTGTCCGCGGAGCAGACCAGATCGGTCCTGAATATTTTTCTCGGGGATCATGAGGGACTGGAAGGGCTGGTCGAGGCAGCGGCGGAGCTGGAAAGCGCGATCGTCGGCGCCGGTCATTCCTTTCATCGCGTCATCCTGCCCCCCCAGACCCTGGATGGGAATCAGATCCGGTTGCAGGTTATCGTCCTCCGACTGGCCAATATCGAAGTAACCGGTAACCAGCATTTCCAGGCCGACAACATTCGGGCATCCCTGCCGGGACTGGTGCCGGGCACGGCGCCCGACACAGAGGTCCTGACGCGGGAGATCCAGGTCGCCAACGAACATCCGGCCAAGCAACTGATGCTGCGGCTCAAGCAGAGCGATGCGCCGGACAGCGTGGATGCGGAGATCGCCGTCCAGGACCGGCGCCCCTGGCAGATATTTTCCGTACTGAACAATACCGGCACGGAAGAAACCGGGGAGTTCCGGCTCTCTGCCGGTTTGCAGCACAGTAACCTGCTGAACCGGGATGATACGCTGACGCTCAGCTACACCACCTCCCCGGATCATTTTGAGGAGGTGCAGCAGTATGGCGTCAACTACCGCTATCCCCTCTATAGTCTTTCAGGCAGCCTGTCGGTTTTCTATTCTCACTCCGATGTGGACAGCGGTGTGGTCGCGCAGGTTTTCGAAATCAGCGGGGCGGGGGATTTCTTCGGTGCGCAATTCCGCCATACCTTCAGAAACTTCGGCAGTTACCGGCACCGGTTGACCCTGGGCCTGGAGGATCGGTATTTCGAGAACAACATTGATTTTTCCGGAACACCCGTCGGGATTGATGTCCGTACGCGACCCTGGTCGTTGCAGTATGGCGGTGATTACACTTTTGAACGCTCCAAGGTGGCATTTTATCTCGGTTACTTGCACAACCTGCCTGGAGGCGGCAACAACAACGATGCGATCTACAGTGCCGCGCGCTTCGGCGCCGTGCGCGACTGGGAGGCGGGGCGCTACGGCGCCAGCTTCATCATGGCCCTGCCGCGGGACTGGTCCCTCAATGTGGATTGGATTGGGCAGTATGCCGGTGAGCCGCTGGTAGCCGGCGAGCAGTTCGGCCTGGGCGGGGTCGATTCCATCCGCGGTTTTGGTGAGCGGGTGATCACCGGGGATTCCGGCAACCGCCTGCGCCTGGTGGTATGGACGCCGCAACTGGCCAAGTCCATCCGACTGCTGGGTTTTCTGGATGCAGGCCAGGTGGACATCGAACAACCCGCGGTTGGGCAAATCGACAATGAGACCCTGATCAGCCTGGGCTTGGGCTTGCGCTGGCAGTGGCATGAGCAGTGGAATGCCAGCCTCGATTACGGTCATGAGATTAACAAGCTGCGCGGTATCGCCACCGAAGACGGTGAGAAAGTGCATTTCAGTATATTCTTTCGCTACTAAGCCATGCTGCCAATAATTAAGAGAGCCACTAATAATCCGTCACACCGGCGAAAGCCGGTGTCCAGGTTGTTGATTCTTGTGGATTCCGGCTTTCGCCGGAATGACGAAATGGGGAATATTGGAGGTGCCCTTAAATCTATTTTTCTAACTCTGTTATTAGTCCTGTCAGGTCCTCTGCTGGCGGTGGAAGGTGATCCAGTCGGGGAGACAATCTTCGCCCGGGGAGCCGTAACGGCGCAAAACGGATCGGAGATCCGGGTGTTGGGCAAAGGTGAAGCGGTCTATGGGCTGGATGTCATCACCGCCGGTCCTGCCAGCTTTGCCGTCATTAAAATGACGGATGGAACACGCCTATCCCTGCGTCCGGACTCGGTGTTTTCCATTGATGAATTCGATGCAACGCCTGGCAGCGAAGCGGCAAGCCTGAAACTGATCAAGGGCGGAGTGCGCTCGATCACGGGTTCGATCAGCAAGCAGAACCCGGAGGCCTTCAAGGTCTATACCGCGGCGGCAACCATCGGTATCCGGGGCACCGAATTTGACGCCAGACTCTGCGAGCAGGATTGTGCGGCTGAGGGCTCAGAGGCTGCGACAGGGAAACCCGCACCCGCCGCTGACAAGGTCGCCGGTCGGGTGTTGTTCATTAGGGGACAGTTGACTGCCACCCAGGCTGGAGGCGGACAACGCAGGCTGAGCCTGGGGGCGCCGGTCTACTCTGGTGAACAACTGGAGACCGCAGCCGACTCCTATGGGGTGCTGGTGTTTCGTGATGGTACACGGATCACTTTAAAGGCCGAGACCCGTTTTGATATAGAGAATTATGCATACCAGGCCGCACAGCCTGAGAGTGACAGTACTTTCTTCCGGCTGGTGCGGGGAGGGGTGCGTGCCCTGACCGGGGCGATCGCGGATCGCAATCCGGATGCCTTCAAGGTCTACACGGCTACGGCCACTATTGGTATCCGGGGGACGGGTTTTGACCTGCTGTGGCTCGGGGCCTGTGTCGGTACCGCGACCAACTGCGGTTTGGTGGCCTTTGTGTGGCTGGGGGATATCCTCGCAGAGAACGACACCGGCATCGCGCCGGTATTACTGGACCAGGCCGCCCGGATCCGGGGTCTGAATCTGCTGCCGGAATTTATCGAAATACCCCCTGATTTTGCCGATGCACCGCGTCCGGATACACTGCCCGTGGATCTCGAAAATCTTTTCGGTTCGACCGCGATGACCAGCCTCGAGCCCGGCCTGTACGTAGCCTGCTACGAAGGGTATTGCGCGATGCTGCAAGAG
>MGYR01000148.1:4259-10495 GCA_001801825.1 Gammaproteobacteria bacterium RIFCSPLOWO2_02_FULL_56_15
ATCGACCTGGGTGCGGGCGAGGCGGGTTTTGCCTCGCCGGACGGCCAGCGCCTGTGGCGTCTGGAGCGGATCGATCCATTCCAACTGAATGACCCATTCCTGAACAACATCAACAACGACAGCTTCAGCTTTTTTGCCATGCTGAATGACACCATCACCGTGGAAGGCGAGTATGAGTGCGCTCTGGAATAATCCCCTAGAGGGAAGGGGCAAGAGGTGGTATCGGCTGACCACAGGTTCGGCTGCCCTGTTATTCGGACTGGCCGTGTGGGCCAACCCGGACGGTGTGCAGGTACAGCAGGGGCAGGCGGAGTTTGCCCGCCCGGACGCGGGCACGCTCGATATCACCAACAGTCCCGGTACCATCCTGCACTGGCAGGAGTTTTCCATCCAGTCCGACGAGACTACTCGTTTCATCCAGCAGTCCGCGGACAGCGCGGTACTGAATCGTGTAGTGGGTCAGGATCCCTCCAGCCTGCTGGGAAATCTTCTTTCCAATGGCCGGGTGTATCTCATCAATCGTAACGGTATTGTGTTTGGCCCGGATGCAGTGATCGACACCGCAGGGTTGGTGGCCTCGACGCTGGAAATGACGGATGAAGACTTCCTGGCGGGGACGAATGAATTTGCCGGTGCAGGCGCCGGTGCAATACAAAACCAGGGATACCTCAAGGCGGGTGTTGACGGGGATATCTACCTGATTGCCCCGAACATCGAGAACAGCGGCATCATTGAGACCGATGGCGGACAACTCATCCTGGCAGCCGGGGAGCGCGTCACCCTGGCCAGCCTGGACTCGGACCATATCGTGTATGAGATTGAGGCCCCGGCGAACGAGGTGCTGAACCTGGGCGAGTTGCTGGCCCGGGGCGGAGCGGCGGCCATCTTCGCCGGAACCATCAAACACGAAGGAGCCATCCGTGCGGACAGCATCCGGGTGGATGAGCAGGGCAAAATCCAGTTATTTGCGAGTGAAAGCATCGAGGTCGGACCCGGCGCGACGATCACGGCCAACGGTCCGCGGGGGGGTGAAATCAGCATCGCGAGCGAAACCGGCGCCACCCGTATCTCGGGTTCAATCGCAGCCACAGGTCTGGAAGCGACCGGTGGGAGCGTGGTTATCCAGGGGGAAGAGGTGCAGTTACTCGGCGCCTCCACTATCGATGTCTCCGGCACCCAGGGCGGGGGCGAAGCGCTGCTTGGAGGGGATTATCAGGGCAATAATCCCGAGGTGCATAACGCGCAACGCACCCGGGTGGCAGCCGATGTTGCCATCAACGCAGATGCCACGGTCAACGGAGACGGTGGTCGGGTAATCGTCTGGTCGGATGAATCCACGGTCTTCGAGGGCTCGGTCTCGGCTCGGGGCGGTGCGGGGGGTGGGGATGGCGGTTTCGTGGAGATCTCAGGCAAGAACAGCCTTAGGTACCGGGGCGACCTGGATTTGAGCGCAGCAGGCGGCAGCCCGGGCCAAGTCCTGTTCGATCCGAAATTCATCCTGGTCGCTAACCTGGGTGGACCGGGGATCAGTCTCGCCTTACCCCTGATCGGTAATGACAACTTTATCGAGAACAGCAGCCAGAATGTCACCTTCGATGCAGATGATATTACAGCGATTACCAATACCGGGGCTGCGGTCACACTGCAGGCCAATACGGATATCACCATCGATGAACCGCTGGTGACCAGTAATGCAGGCGCCGGGGGTGATCTCACCCTGCAGGCGGGGCGTAGCGTGCTCATCAATGCCGACATTGTGACCGATAATGGCGCCTTGACGGTGGTGGCCAATCATACAGGAGCGGTGCTTGCCGACCGGGATGCGGGACTGGCAGAGATCCGCATGGCGGATGGCGCCACGCTCAATACCGGCGCTAACAATCTGACCCTGAATATCGGCACGCTGGGGCAGAGCGGTGATATGGTACTCGAAAATATCTTCGCCAATGACCTGCTGTTCCGCATCAATGGGCTTGGCGATGGGATTACCGGCAGTAGTATCCTGCGGGCATCAAACGATGCCCTGATCAGCGGCAATTCCCTGTTCATCGATCATGATCCCCTGGGCATCTCCAGCGGTGGTTCGGTGGGGACGTGGGCGGAGCCACTGCTGATACAGTTGAACGCCATCGCTGCCCATACTCACGCTGCATCCCCCGGCATCTTCATCGATTCACCGCTGCAGGGGGTTACGGTCGGTGGCACCTTCTTCGGAGGCTTCCACATTATTCAGGGACTGGAGACCGTGGCCGGCGGCGATATCTTCCTCAACGTGAATGGCACGCTCACGTCGGCAGCAGGGCCGCTTGCTTGTGGCGGCAGTGGCGGTCCGATTTGTGCTGGTGTCGGGGGTGATATTATGCTCTCTGCGGATGATGTCATTTTGAACACCGTCGTCAATGCCACTGCCGGCGATGTCACGATCCGGCCGCTCAATCTGTTTCAGAATATCCTGATTGGCGGGGCCGGAGGGCTGAATCTATCGCCCGCCGAGCTGCAACTGATTAACGCAAATGGCGTTCTTACGATTGGCAGGACGGACGGGACGGGTAATCTTGCACTCGCAACCTCGGTGAGTTCCACCGATATCAATGCCACGACCCTGGCTCTTGCACACGGCTCGATCCTGATCAATAACAATCTCGATTTTTCAGCGGGGAATGAGGGCCTGTCGCTGATGAGTCCGGGTTTTATCCAGATCATCAACAATTCCGGCGCACCATTCATACCGCTTACCGTCGATCTCGGGTCCGGTGACCTGGTGATCGATGGCCTGGGTACCGGTGGATTCCAGCTACAGGGGGGATTGCTTGATGATACCAGTACCTTCGTGATTGCCGATACGATTACCGCAAGCAACCTCGATTTTCTCAATGTCAGCGGCGGCTCGGGGCTTGGGAGCTTTGCCACACTGAACAGTGTCGGGCTGATGGATATATCGGTAATCGATGACCTCAAAATTACTGCTTATGGAGTGTTCACTGACAGTTTCGCCCAGCTCAGTTCGAGCGGCGGCCAGACTATCCAGGCGGGTTATATCGAGATCAATTCCGGACCGGAATCGATCAGTCCCGCGGCCACCGGTATTTTCAATAATGCGGGCAACCAAGTCATTACCACCACAGGACAGAATCTTTCCAATGAGGGGCTGGTGCTCATGGGTACCGGCGAAGCCGTGATCAAATGTACCTCCGGTTGTACAGGGCAGACCATTACGGTTAACAATGCTGATTTTGTGCGGATGGATGCCCAGCCCGGTAGCCAGTTTACCCAGATATTCTCGGATTCCACACAGGCTATTACCCTGCAGGGTACGGGACTGAATACGCTGCTGGTCGGTTCCGGTGGTGCACAAGGGCTGGTCGAGATCGTCTCGATCGACAACCAGACCATCAAGGCAGGACAGTCTGGGGAAAGCGGTTCGATTACCGTGCAGGCGGGAAGTACCACCAATCCTTCCCGGATTCAGACCAGTGGCTCACAGACCATCGCAGTCCAGGATGATTTCATGGTTATCGGCGGCAGCTCGGGCGCGGGTGGGGCTTTGGCGGAGATTTTTGCTTTTGGCGGGTTGCAGAAAATTGATGCGGGCAATCTGTTCGGGATCCAGGGTGGGGCCGGCGGAACGGGTAATGACGCCAAGGTCAATGGAAATCTGGGCGCCACGATAACGGCTGCCGATATTCAGGTCATGGGCGGCGATGGCGGCAGGGCACTGATAGACACCATAGGGGCGGCTCAGGTCATCACTGCGGCCAACAGTATCCTGGTACAGGGGGCCAATGGCGGAGACGGTAACGGTGGCGAGATCGTCGCGGATCAGGAGCAGACGGTCACGGCTGGTGCGGGTGGAATCGCGCTCGTTGCGGGCACCGGTATGGTGGCCGGCAACCCGGCAGTGATCACCCAGCTATTGGCCGGTTTTAACCAGACCATAGCCGCGCCCGGAGGAACGATTCAACTGACCGGCGGCAGTGATTTCGGTCTGGCCCTGATCAATGGAACCGGCACGACCCAGACTATTACCGCCGATACGCTGATCCTGGAGATGCCGGCATCAGGAGCCGCCAATGATTCGGCGGCCCGCATCGATGGTAATGCGCAATACATAACGGTCACCAATGGCCTGTTCATACAAAACCCCAACTCCAATGCCGTGGATACCAGTACCGAGATTGAAGGTTTCGGCTCCATGCAGGACATCGAAGCCGGGTTTATCGAGATCTACAACGCCTCTGGCGCGGGGGCGATGATTGAACAGAATGGCCCCGGGCCGCAGATCATCGCTACCACCGGCGCCAATACTTCCGGGGAAGGCCTGGTGATCGAGGACGACGGCGCCGGACTGAACTCTTTCGCCGGGATCCTTTGCCTGGGCCCCGGCTTCGGCGGTGGCTGCAACGATCAGCAGGTTACGGTCGCCGACGCCGATATCGTCCGGATCCTGGCCTCCAATCCGGCGAGCGGCCGGGGCGCCGGGATCCATGTCGCGGATACCGGTATGTCGCCCGCCAACCAGACTGTGCATCTCAGCGGCGGCGGCCTGAACCTCCTGGAGATCGGCGATTCCGCGAATGCGTCTTATGCCGTCATCAGCGCCGACGGCCCGAACCAGACCATTATCGTGGGTGACCCGGGTGAAAGCGGTTCCCTGTATATCTTTGGCGGTGATGATGACAATAGCCTGAGCGGCATCGTGGCCGGGATGAGCAGCGGCAATACCGCGCAAAATATTACGGTACAGAAGGACATCATCATCGTTGGTGGTGACGCACCGGTCGGTAACCAGGGCGCCGGGATTTTCGCCTTTGGCGAGCAGTCGGTTACGGCCGGCGCCGATGGCATTCTGATGGTTGGAGGAAGCAACAGCATCAGCGGCACAGGCAACAGCGCAATCATCGAGCAATCGGGCAGCATTTTCAATCAGGTGATCACACTCAATAACGGTGGTTCACTGTCCCTGCTTGGCGGCGATGGCTTCGATAATAATCAGGTACAGGTAAAGAGCGCCGGTTCCCAGCAACTCACGGTGGATGGGGGCATCATGATATTCGGCGGAGGTACGGGCACGCTGAATAACGTACTCATAGAAGCAGCTACCACCCAGACCATAGCAGTCAATTCTGGTTTCCTTGTTTATGGGGGCTCGTCGGGAGTCAATAATGACACCCGCATCCGGGCCCTGGGTGGGTTGCAGGACATCAATGTTGCTGGCGGGTTCCAGATCCTCGGTGGGTTCGGTGGCAATGACAACGGCGCCTTTATCAAGGGAGACCAGGGGGCGCAGATTACTGCGGATTTCATTGCCATCAACGGCGGCATGGGCATCGGTAATGAAGCCGAGATCGATACCCGGAATGCGCTGCAAACGATTACCGCAACCGACGGCATCCTGTTGCAGGGCGGTCCGAGCGGAGATGACAGTTTTGCCGGAATATTTTCCGATTCCGGCTCGATAATCAGTGCAGGTCCTTCCGGTATCAGCCTGATCGGTGGGGATGGGACGGGTCCGTCCGGCAACTCTGCCGTGATAGAGCAGCAGGGAGTGTCTTCATCCTTGACGCTGACCCTGAATGATGGCGGTGATCTGAGCCTGACCGGCGGCGCCGGGGGTAATTTTAATGGTGCCGGGATCCGTAGCCTGGCGGGCGACATCATCATCCAGACCGGTACCGGCAGCGGTGTTGATTTGAATCTGGTTGGCGGTACCGGCGCAGGATCGTCAAACAATTTTGCGTTTATCGGAGCCACTGATCCTGCCGGGAACGATATCCTTATCGATATCGACGGGAATCTTTCTATCATCGGGGGATCGGAACCGACAGGGTTCAATAATTTTGCCGAGATCATCTCCAACGCAGGGGACATCGCCGGCAAGTTCGGCGGCAGCGGAATCGTGAGCGGCGGACCTGGACAGGAAGCATCGGCGGACATCGATGCCGGGGGTACGCTGGACCTGGATTTCGGGGGCAGCCTGGATCTGATCGGCGGAGACGGTCAGGATGCAAGAGCCGGACTGGGCGCGAGCACTGTCCTGCTGGACAGCGGTGAACTCACGATTACCGGCGGTAACGGTGTGGATGCCTTGGCCGGAATCGGCATCGATGACGGGCCCATCGTTGTCGTCATCGGGGAAAGCGCCCCGATCAATGGGGATGTAAACCTGACCGGGGGCAGCGCCACCGGGGCCTTTGCGGGCATCGGGACCAATTGCCTTAGCATTGGTTGTAACACAG
>MGYR01000148.1:10541-14372 GCA_001801825.1 Gammaproteobacteria bacterium RIFCSPLOWO2_02_FULL_56_15
CGTGGAGGTGGCGGCAATCGGAAATTTCGGTGGTGATCCGGGAGTGATAGACATCACCGCTGCGATGCTGGGCGCCGGCGATATCCTGTTGAATGACGGCGTCTTGCTCACCAATGATGCCGTCACCCTGACCATTGCCTCAGGTGCGGGATCGATTATCCAGGGAACCGCCGGGATGATTGACATTGGAAATAATCTTTTGAGCGCTACGACCCAGGGCGGCGCGATCGATCTGCCGAGCCTCAATAATTTCTATGGCGGTATCAATGTCACCAGCAATGGCGGTCCGGTGAGCCTGGTCCAGGCAGGCAATCTGGTCATCGATGGTCTGAGTACCGGTACAGGCCTGGTGACGATAATCGCGGCAGGCTCCATCACCCAGAACACACCTATCTTGGCTGATTATCTAAGCCTGCTTTCGGATAGTTTTATCGACCTGAGCGATCCAGCCAATGCCATTGCGCAGATCGATGCCACCACTACCAATCCCGGCGGTAGTGTTAACCTGGTCAACAGTATCCCGCTGGTGGTGAACGGATTGACAACCGCAGATGGCAATATCGGTATCAGCAATACGGGCGCGCTGACCATCGCCGGTCCGGTCGATGTGGTTGGCACGGTAACCCTGCAGTCCAGCAACGGACCATTGCAGATCAATGCCAACATCACCGCTCCCGGCCTGATTGATCTCAGTACGTCCGGTACCGGCAGCGATCTCGTCATCGGCACCGGTGTGCTGATCAAGGGCTTGACTCCCGGAGGGGATATCCAACTGGGATCGTCAGGCAATATTCTCCTGGATGGAGCGGTGGAATCCGATTCCGGTGTGGTGATGGCCGATCTCACGGGGAATCTGCTGATGGGTCCGGCCGCAGCAGCACGGGCTGTGACGTTGATCTATTTTACAGCCGGGGGCAACCTGGTTCTGAGTGTGCTCGAGGTGGAAGCCGGTCCGGTACAATTGTCCGCCGATGGCATGATCAGTGATGCCAATGGAGGGGCGGAC
Source organism: Gammaproteobacteria bacterium RIFCSPLOWO2_02_FULL_56_15 (assembly GCA_001801825.1). Classification (GTDB taxonomy): domain Bacteria; phylum Pseudomonadota; class Gammaproteobacteria; order Eutrophobiales; family Eutrophobiaceae; genus 2-02-FULL-56-15. The sequence continues at coordinate 11,548 of MGYR01000148.1, forward strand.
AACATCCTTGCCGGGCAACTGCTGGTCACCAGCGCGGGAGGAGGTTTCGGCAGCCTGGCCGATCCCCTGGAAGTGCAGGCTTCGAATGTCTTCATCGACGGGGTGACGACTGGCGAGATCGGTCTCGCGATCACGGGCGGCGGTCCGACCGTCCTGTCCGGATTGAATGCCACCAGCAGCCAGCCGGTGTTCATCACCAGCACCGGCCTGCTGAATCTGAATGCGCCCTTTTCGGTCACCGGCAGCGCCGATTTCCAGGCGAACGGTATCCTTGTTTCTGTGCCCCTCCTGTTCGGCGGGGATGTGGACTTCGATGCCGGGATCGGAGTTTTCCAGATCGGACTCGGCGGCAGCGTCACTGCCGGAGGAGCGGCCGATCTGTCCGGCGCAGACATCTTCCTCGATTCATTATTGACAGACATCGACGCAGGCTCCTTCCCGGTCACAATCAACACCACCGGCGCCGTGACTGCACCAATTGGGACCGTCCCGGACATTATCGCTTCGAATCTAAGTATCAACGCGGCCAATGGGGTCGACCTGCTGGTGGCGGTGGACAGTCTCACAGTCAGCAACACGACGGCCGGGGCCGTGACCATTCGCAACCTGAGCCCCACACTGATGGCGTCGATCACCAACACGGGCCGCCCCGTCACCCTGCAGAGCACCGGTGGCTTGCTCACCCTGGGGGCGATCGAAGGCTCCATCGTGAACCTGCAAGGCAATGCCATCGCCGATGGCAACGGTGCCGCCCTGAACGTCACCGCCGGGTCATTGTTCTATACAGCGCCGACCGGTTTCGGGTCCTTTACCGATCCCTTGGAGACTCAGGTTGCGAATCTGGCGATCCCAGCAGGAACCACCAGCGGTGATATAGGCATCATCAACAGCGGCAACATCAATTTCGGGGCTTCGATGACCACCTCCGGCGATATCAACCTGGTGGCGACCGGAGGCACCTTGCAGGTGAGTGGGGTTATGATCGGCGCCCAGGATATCCGGTTGTCGGGCGCTACCGTTCAGGTAGGTGGCGCCACGGCTGCCGCCTCACAGGTCAATGCTGCGGGTAACCTGCAGGTGGTCGATACGAATAACCTGACGGTACGGGGTAGTGATACCGTTAGCGGCGGCTTTGCCAAGCTGGTGTCTGCTGGCAATGTAAATATCACGAATGTCATCGATGTCACCATTCAGGGTGGTAATGCCAATTTTGCCAACGCCGGGATCGACCCTGTGCAGGTCAGCGCCACGATAACGGGCAACCTGGTTCTACAGGCCGGAGGCGGTAACGAGTCGGAAGCACAGATCAGCGCAACCAGCCTGGTGGACCTGCAAGTGGGAGGTGAAATGAGCATGACAGGCGGGGCCGGCGCCGATGCCCATACGGTGATCAATGCCGTAAGTGGTAATGTGGTACTCAGTATCGGGACCACTACCTCACCTGCGGATCTGGTCCTGACAGCGGGTTCCGGATCAAATAGCGACGCCGTGATCCTGGCCAACAGCGGTACCGGCACGGTAACCATCAATGCGGCCGCCTGTACCGGATGTGATGATCTGAATTCTAATCCACTGCTGGATTCGGCCACCCAGGTGGGAGTTTTTGCCGATCTGATCCTGAATGCAATCTTTAACACCGGTGAATCGATCCCGGGCAATGAGCAGGTGATCGTGCTTAATGATCTACAGGAAATCCTCTCCGGTGGCGACGAGGAATTCCTGCGTGAAATGGGCATCCTGGATTCTGAAGAGGAAGATGAAGAGGAAGATGAACGGACCCTGCTGGAATGCCGCTGATGAACTGCTGATTGATCGGGACGTACTTTGCAGGCCCCTCATTCAGGTTTTTCCCCTTCCACGATGGTCCGGTACAGCTCGCGCCGGTAGCCGTCGTAGTCGTTGAAGGCGTAGTGGATTACGCTGCGGTTGTCCCAGATCACGAAGCTGCGGTTTTCCCAGCGCAGGCGGCAGGTGAAGATCTCCCGTGTGATATGTCTCTGCAGGAAACCGAGGATCGCCGCCGCTTCCTCGTTGTCGAGCCCCTGTATGCCCAGGCTGTAGGCGTGATCGACATAAAGACTCTTTTTTCCGGTTGCCGGGTGCGTCCTCACCAGCGGGTGAAAGGAACCCTCGATAATGTGCTGCTGATCCATGGTGATCTCGATCTCCCCCACCTTCTTCCGGCCTTTCTCGCTGGTGACCACCGTGTTGCGGATCACCTCCCGCCCCGACATATGCACGCGCAGCGGGGCTAGCAGTTCTTTCATGGTCTCACTTAGGAAGCTATAGGCAAGTTCCGTGTTGCTCCACCAGGTATCGCCGCCATAGGGGGGTACTTCCAGTCCATAGAGCAGGCTGATCGCCGGTGGCCTGGGCAGGAAGGGTGAGTCGGTATGCCAGGTCTCCCCGAATACGCGCGGCACCACCGTGGCGGCCTCCTTGACCAGGTGCTGGACATTCGGGTGCCCCGGCATACCCTGGGTATAGGCATCGGTGCCGAAGGGTCCAAAACAGAGCGTGAATCTTTCCTGGTCCGCCGGTGAGATCTCCTGGTTGCGGAAGTAGATCATCTTGTAACGGTAGAGCGCCGAGCGGATCTCCTCGAACTGCCGCTCACTCACCCGGGCGATATCCACACCCCGGATCTCCGCCCCCATGGCGCTGGCCAGAGGGACGGTGGAAATCTCGGAGAAGCCGAGGGCCGTATCATCGTAAGCAGCAGGTGCGTAGAATTGCATTCGTAGATACCTGGCTGAAGGACCAGAGAGGGATTATATCAGGTAGCGGCGCAATTGCCGGTCCTGCCTCGTTCAACCCGAGCTAGG
>MGYR01000148.1:14384-15079 GCA_001801825.1 Gammaproteobacteria bacterium RIFCSPLOWO2_02_FULL_56_15
AACCCTGGCCATAGGGCACACGCCTGACCAGGTCCTCGATATGGACGATTCGGCCATCATCGATCTTGAATAACTGGGCATGCAGGTCCGTCCAGGGGCTGCGGCAGGAACCAGGGACTGTCAGCTGTCCGGCGCCGTTGATCTCGATAGTGGCCGCCGCGCCCTGGTTATCCAGTAGCGCCAGATCCAGCACCAGCCCTTGCTCTACGTCCACCAGCAGGCTGCGCCGTTCCCGGACTTGGGTCAGTCCCGCGAGGAATCCGGCGTCCAGCTCCCCGGCGCAATCCCGGGCGAACAAACGATAATCCGGCCTCGCCGGATCGATCTGTGGCCCCTCCGGATTGCCGTTCGCGGCGCTGCCGTTTTCGCGGCGTGCACAGCCCTCGGCTACCGGGGCGAGTGTCCCGTCCTTGCGGGTGAAGGCCTCGAAATAGCGGTCTACCGCCCCGGTCAAATCCGGCCGGGACATCCGGCTCGGACGTTTCAACAGCGCGGGCGCCGGGCTCTGGAATCCCTCCGGTTTGAGATCGGCGAGCAGAGGAGGCACGAACATGCTGAAGGTCGCACCCTTCAATTCGATTTCCTGATCCGGAGAGCTCCGCCGACTGACCGCTGCCTCGATCTCCGGCCGCGCGATAATCGCTTCCAGCTCCGTTATGAGACCGGCTTCGGTCCGAAAGCGCAGGGCCAGCATC
>MGYR01000148.1:15087-16939 GCA_001801825.1 Gammaproteobacteria bacterium RIFCSPLOWO2_02_FULL_56_15
CCCGTATTCATCGAGCGCCCCGAACCAGCCGGCCTGACCGGTGGCGGGATCGGCGAGGAAAATACCGTAGTCGCGCAAGCCCACCAGGGATTTCCATAATCCCTCCCCCGGCGTCACGGTCACACCGTTTTCCGTGTAACGGGCCCGATCCGCGAAGGGCAGATCGCAGGGACAGCAGCGGATCATCGCGTCCAGGACAGTGTTGGTGAGTTTGTTGAGGTCCGCGCGGGTCTTCGTTCGAACGGGTTGTGGCGCCGGGCGGGTCGATGCATAGTCGAGCCGCACCGTCATCGGCCGTCCGGGGATCACCTGCCGGGTGCCGAAGGGTACCTCCATCAGGGTCATCTCGATATAACGAAAGGACCCGTTGATGACCTTGAAGGCCTCGGTCACCTGGTGGGTGCGCGGGGTCCGGAAGTACGGAGGGATCTCCCAGTCCCGATCCTTGAAATGGATGGTCTGCAGGGTGCCGTCGAAATCCCAGCCGGACTGGCCCAGCACCACGCCCCGCTCGATATCCACGACGGAGGCACGGCGGTCCCGGATGCGGGTCACGAAGGCCATCATCCCGAGTTCATACTGCGCCTTGGCCTTCAGGGTGACAAAGTCCACCGCGGTATCGGCATGGCCATAGCCCTCGACCTTGGGCTGGCTGACCGTGCGCCGTGCGTGCTCGATGCGCTCGCAATCATCACGGAATGGATAGACCCCGGCGCCGTCGTTGCGCTGCAGGGACTGGAAATAGATCCAGGCAGCGGCCTCCAGCGCCTCGCGGGATTGCCGCTGTTCCGGGGGGATTGACTCCAGCCACACCGGGTCCGGCTGGCCCAGTTCCTCATAGAGCCTGGCGCCGTTGGGATCGCGGATCACGAACTGCTCCGCCCAGGCGATCTTTTGCTCCGCGATCTTGAGCGTAACGATCAGAATGCAGCCCGTTCCGTTTTCATAGGCGTTGGCAAGTACTCCCACCAGATCGTTTTCCGGCTCGGCGAAATAATGCCGGTACCGCCCCAGGCGATCGATGGTCCGCCAGGTCCCATCACCGAGCGGCAACTGTTGATCGTTCTCGGCGAAGATGGCTTCCTTTACGAAGGGGGCAAGGGCCGGCTCCCCGGCGACCAGGGCATCAAGATAGGCATCCATCATGCCCTCCAGCGACGCGCGCGCGGCAGAGGCACCGGGGTCTTCCGCCGTCGCAGCGGCGCCGGGCAGCGCTTGCGCCATGGCGGCGGGTGCGCCCGCAACGAGCGTAACGGCGCCGGCGGTTATGAGGGTCCGCCCGGTTCCGGTCATGAGCGTTCTTCGGTTCATCCTGCGATCCAGCAACGGGGCCGGGGTCTGGTAGGTTTCAGTCATGAGCAATCCTCCTATACATTCATCCAGGTCGTTTTCACACGGGTACGGTTACCTGCTTGCCGCCAAACACTGTTTGCCAGTTTTCAATTTCACTCTCCATCATTTCTTATGCTTCCCGGGCCTTTCCTTTTTTCGAAAGGGCTGGATTCTGTCATCATCCAGCCGGGAAATTTTCAACTGCTGACCCGATACCCAGGTCTTTTTTAGATCCCGAAAGATGTCGCGCGGCATATCTTCGGGCAGATCCACCGTACTGTGGTCTTCATGTATGGTGATGCGATCGATGTAGCGGCTGTCCAGACCCGCCTCGTTGGCAATGGCGCCGACGATGTTTTCCGGACGGACCCCATGCTGTTTGCCGACTTCCAGCCGGAAGCGCTCCATCCCTGCCTTAACGGGGTCCGTGCGGCGTCCCGAAGGAGCGGTCTTTTCGCGGTCATGGCTGAATTCCGCCCGTTTCACTTTGGGTGGCCTGGATCCATCGTCTCGTTGCCAG
>MGYR01000149.1:0-2578 GCA_001801825.1 Gammaproteobacteria bacterium RIFCSPLOWO2_02_FULL_56_15
ATGCGCCATACGGGAATCGATCAGCCGTGACCCAAACCGCGTGCCGCCCCAACTGGGGACGAACGCCTTGGAGGAAAGGGCGTCCGACCAGCGCGTTTGGGCGAGTTCTTGGTCTTCGTACTTGAGCGCGCGCGTGATGGCCTCGCGAAAGCCGCGTGGTTTGATCCGAAACACTTCTGACGCCGGGGTCTCGCTCTGCTGCGGCTCACTGCGCAGGCTCTCGATCAGCTTGCGGCTGACGCGCGGATAGATAGGGGTGACCAGCCCCAGCCAAAGGCTGGAAAGCCACGGCGCCAGCACCGGCACCGGGATGATCATCCGCTTCAATCCTTTCTGGCGCCCGTATTCTTTCATGATGTCCCGGAAAGAAGTCGATTCCTGACCGCCGATTTCAAAGGCGCCGACAGCCATTTCTGGCGCTTCCAGGGCCGCCAGCAGATACGCGATGACATCCTCGATGGCAATGGAGTGAGTTTGTGTCCGGACCCAGCGCGGCGTCACCATCACCGGAAGCCGGTCGACCAGCGCCCGGACCATCTCAAACGCCAAGCTGCCCGACCCAATAATGATCGAGGTGTGAAACCCGATGGTGGGCACCCCGGAATCGCGCAGGATGGAGCCCGCGTCCTGAATCCGCGCCAAGGGATCTAATGGTTGCCGCTGGCTGGCGAGGCCACCCAGGTAGATGATCCGCTGCACCCCCGCGGCCCGGGCGGCCTCGGCAAATCCGCTGGCGGCCCAGCGTTCTTGTTGTTCAGAAAACTCGCTCGAAGCCGCTGCCTGCATCAGGTAGTACACCGTGTGCACTCCTTCGAGGGCCGCTTGCAGGGAGTGCGGATCGTGCACATCACCGGCGACGATCTGGGTCGTCTTGGCAACGCGAGGTTTCAAAAATTCCGGCCGCCGAGCCAGACAGCGCACCGGCCATCCGGCCGCTTCCAGCGCCCGGAGCAACCTGCCGCCCACGTAACCGCTGGAGCCGATCAGCAGAACCAACGTACTCTGATGAGACATAATTTCCCGGTCTAGGATTAAGGATACACCGGGTTGATGAGATTCACGCATCGCTGTGCCTGCCGGCAGATTGGATCGGTAGGTGATCGCTGGATTGCGGTCGAGGTTCCGGGCGGACAGCAGGATTGCAGGCGTGTCTTGCAGCCTGCCACCGGCCTGCGGACCGGAGCACGGTGCCCACCGAATCTGGCTTATTGCGATGAGTGGCGGATCATTTCCAGAGCATCATCCAGGTGGGCGCGCGTGGCGTTTATCAGTTCGGTTTCCAGTTCTCTGACGCGATGAGAAAGTTTCTGAATAATGCGGAATCCGAGAGAAGGGTCTTCCTGAATTCTCCGCAGAAGAAGTTTCTGGTCGACGGTCAGCACGCGCACTTCGCTCAATGCGCGCACGGTGACGGCGCGCGGCTCTTTGACGAAAAGCTCCATCTCCCCGAAAAAGTCGCCCTCCCCAAGCTCGCCCACAAAAATCTCGTGGCCCTCGCTGCCCTTGATCAGCTCCACTTTCCCCGATTGGATCACATACATGCAATTGCCAACTTCACCTTGTCGGACAATGATTTCGTTGGCTTGGTAGACTTTTCCTAACGCGTTCGATTGCATCACGCCTCCTGGCGGGCCGTATCGCGGTGGAGAGCGGCCATAGCGATTGCGTAGAGGAAACGAATCAGAAAAGAAGGGTGCAGCGTGCGGCGGAACACATCCCGGTACGGCGCGCTGCCCGTGAAGGTATCCCACAAGACGGAACTCATCCCGGCATGGGCGCCGTTGCGCTGTTCTGCGGCCACCATGCGAAGAAGCCCGCGGCGCGTGAACCGGAGATGCTGAATCCAATGGGTGACAAAAAAGACCACTTTGCCGATCAGATTGTCGGTGGCCAGTTTCCGGCAGGCAGGCAAATAGTGCTGGCGGAAATCTTCGGCCGAGATGCCGTAAAGGGAAACCGTGCGGGCGGCGGCCTTGCTGACACGGTAAGCGCCTCCGATGCCATCCTTGTACAGCCGGTTCTCGGCGCAGTCGCCCAGAAATACAACGCGGTCGGCCAGAGGCCGGGCCGCTCCGCGGATGTTGATCGAAGGGGAGCAGCGGCAGTAGTCCGCCGGAATTTCCCAGTCCGGCGGCAGACACCGTTTTACTTCCCGGCTGTTGAGAAATGCGTTCACCAGTTCCTTGTCAATATCCTCGCCCAGCATAACGCCGGTGACGTAATCTCCTTTGGGAATCAGAGCGGCGAATTCCAGCCGCGGCAGGTTGAGCAGGAACACATGCATGGCGTTGCCCAGATAGCGCTGGATGTTCTCCGCTCCAATCGGCAGTTCGCAGATGAAGGTCTTGGTTAGCTTGGGCGGGCCGTAGGCAACGCCCAGGTCTCCCAGCAGCTGGGGTCCCTTGCCAATGATGCTCACCAGTGATCCCGACGAGCGTTGGCAGTACAGTCCTTCCAGCAGCTTGGGTCCCAGGCCGTTGATTCCAACGGCGACTACCAGCAGGTCGTACTCGGGGGTCTCGCCGTTCTTGGTGATTAGGCGCGGCTTGCCGCCCACCCAAGCCACGCTTTCCACGCG
>MGYR01000149.1:2804-4181 GCA_001801825.1 Gammaproteobacteria bacterium RIFCSPLOWO2_02_FULL_56_15
GTGGCCAGCATCTGGACAAGCGATTCCGAGACAATGCCACCGCACATATTGCAGGCCGCCGGGCCACAACCGGAAAAGTTCTTTGGCTCGTAGATGTCGATGGCGACATCCAGTCCGATCTGACTTGCCATCTCGGATAGAAAGTAGCTGAAAAAAGAACCGGAGGGGCCGCCCCCGACAACCGCTACACGGGAGCCGTCTTCCAGTCGCATCGACGAGGGGTCGCTTGGCGGAGCCACAGTAAATGGATCCATGTTCCTACCCTCCCGCCTGAGGGGAGTATACTGCGCATATCTTGCCAGTGCAACCCTCAATTCTGCGCCAACCCCCGAGGGGTGTGAACCGCACTCTGTAGACAAACGCTTCCGCTTCCAAATACAGTGAATGGAGGATGGCACCATGAGTTTGTCTTGACAGAAGTTCACTGGAAAGTTCCAAATACCGGCCGCGCGGCATACCGGAAAGGCGTTCGCTGCCATCGAGAGTGCAACCGAAACAGTCCAGCGGGAAACTCGAAGGTGTATACTGCTGGCGTCAGAAAATCAGGAACGGAAACCCGAGATGAAGCGTTTTCCAAAATGGCTGCAAGCTCTGGGTAACACCGCCGACGGGGTTTTCATTGTTGACGGAAAGCAGCAGATTATTTATTGGAACGAGGGTGCCAAGAAACTCCTCGGGTTTACTGCTACGGAGGTGATGGGGAGGCACTGCTACGAGGTGATTGCTGGCAAAGGTCGGTTGGGGAGAGCGCATTGCAGCAAGAATTGCAGCGTTCAAAGCAGGATTCGCCGTTGTGTGCCAGTGCAGAATTTCGAATTATTCACCACTACAAAACCCGGAACTGATATTCGGTTGAACGTCAGCATCGTTTCCTTGCCGAGAGGAAACGGGTTCTTCACATACCATTTGCTTCGGGACATTACGCGCGGTGACATTGGGACGGATCTGCTGGAGCACATCCATCGGTTGACCGCGAACTTCGCCGGCGCTGAGCAGGGGAGAGAGGGCGGGCCTCCTTATCGGAAGCCGGCAGTTTCACTGCCACCGGGCAACCCTTTCTCCCGATTGACCAAAAGGGAACTGGAAGTTCTGAGGCTGCTTGCCCGGGGAGTGCCTGCCAAGTCCATTCCGAGTCGGCTTGCGATCAGCGAGTATACCGTCCGGAACCATATCCGAAACATCCTCACCAAGAGCGGCTTCCGCAGCCAGACCCAGGCCGTCGCCTGCGCGCTCAGAAAGAATCTCCTGTAGAAGCACCCGTGTCTGGCCAACAGGACCGCGAAGTAGTCAATTTTAACTAGAGAAAATAGCCTATTGGTGTCATTGACAGGCGACCCCTCGGCCCAGCTAATATCTAAGCACTCTCTGGATGAAGGG
>MGYR01000149.1:4269-6270 GCA_001801825.1 Gammaproteobacteria bacterium RIFCSPLOWO2_02_FULL_56_15
GGCAACGGAGGAAGACATGAAGATGCTTTCATTTCGAACGGTTCTTCATCTTGCAGCAACTCTGGGGATGCTTTGCACCACGGCGGCGGCGCAGGTGCCCGGCCCGGTCGTGAACGTTGTCGCCAGCGATCCCTATAATCAAAAACAGGTGGAGGTGGAAGGGGCGGCGAATCCGAACAACCCGAATCACATCCTTGCGGGATTCATTGATTACCAGACGGTGGTCAACGAGAACCCGCTCCTGTCTCCCACTTCGAGTGCCTGGTGCGGCTACTCATTTTCTATCAATGGCGGCAAGACCTGGAAGAACTCGAGAGTGCCCGGGTTTCCTGGAAACACAGGGACCGAGCCGGGCGGCGGGAACTCCCCGATCCTCGGCTCCGAAAAGTGCGGCGATCCAACCGTCGCCTGGGATACCAGTGGACATGCCTTTCTTTTGGGGTTAGCGCAGCACCCCAATGGCACGAATTTCCTTTTTGTGGCCCGCCTCACAGACCCGGACGATGGCCAGGGGAAGCTCGAATACAACTTCACCCGGCTGCTCGCCAGCGGCAACCCTTCCTCGACGGGCCAGGATCTGGATAAGCCTTCCATTCTGTTTGTTCCCGACCCAACTCCGGGATCGAAGCCCGATGCGGGCCTTCTGTACGCCTGTGGGACCATCTTTAACGGCACGCAGGGAGGCAAGTTCCGCAACAAGGTGTTGTGCGCTCTCTCCGCCGACGGTGGAAGTACTTATTCCCTGCTCAACCAGGGAAAGATCAACGGAACTATCAACACCAATAACGGAACGGCCATCGCTCCTAGCTGCAGCCCCGTTGGAGTCAATTGCGTGTCCGATGGTGAGGTGTACGTATTCTGGCGCGCGTTTCTGGGCGATGAGAACGGCTACTGGTTTGTGAAAATCGACCGGTCAGGGAATGCCACCAAGCCGTCTCGTGCTATCGGGGGGGCAGGCTTTTACCCCTACGATGTTCCCACGCTTTCCCAACTGGCCCGCTCGAACGCGTTTCCGATCGTGGCCACCGATGCCAGTGGGCGAATCCTGCTGGCGTTTCAAGCCTATTCGGACTCGAACGGCCGGATGGGCCCGCCCAGCTTCACCAACACCCCGCGTATCTTTCTGACCTATTCCAGCGACGGCGGAGGGAGGTGGTCAGAACCGCGTGCGGTGGACTACGGGCCGCATGAGAATACCTTCCAGTTCATGCCCTGGCTGGAAGTGGCCGGCGGCGGTGTCTTCCAAATCCTTTACTATGACGCCCGCAGCGAGAACCGCCCGATCAATTGTTTCACCTCCGGACAATGCTTTCCGGTCGGTCGGGACCGGCGCTACGATGTGCGGGTGGTGCAGGGCCAATTCGTTAACGGCAGTCCGCAATTCACGTTGCCTTCGCAACAAGTGAGCAAGTACATCACCAGTAGTACGACTGGTCAGGTGCTAGACAGACCGGGTTGCCCATCGGGGAGCAGTTGTCCAGCCGTCCTGATGCCAAATCTGCCGATTGCCGGGGGCGGCACGGTGCCGTTTATTGGTGATTACAACTCGCTTTCGCCTGCCGTCCCGCTGGTGCGCAACGACCGGTCGTCCAATCCGAACCTTCCCGCCTGGCGGTTTGCCAATCAGGCAGAAGATCCCCAAACGTTTCTGGCGTTTTTTGCGAGCACGCAGGACGTCGGCTTTCCGAGTGGCGGCATTAACGGAGACTGGACCCAATTCTCACCGGTCGCAAATTCCTGCGTCAATCCGAAATCGCGCGATTCCAATATTTACTTCTCCGCCATCAGCCCGGGCATCGCGGCCAGTTGGAGCGGGACATCCCGCAACCTGGTAAGTAACGATAGCGGAACCGCCATTCCGCCCCAGTTTATTGTGACCGTGGAGAATCGCACTAACCAGGACGGAGACTACCGACTGACGATCATCGACAGCAGCACTGAAAACTGGTCCTTCGTGCAAACCCCTCCCGCTCCAGAGCCCATCCCTGCTGACCAGAATAC
>MGYR01000150.1:0-242 GCA_001801825.1 Gammaproteobacteria bacterium RIFCSPLOWO2_02_FULL_56_15
AGCCCCCGGGCCTGTCCTTCCTGTCCCCCGAAAAGCAGCTCTGCCACCGGTCCTTGGATAATCTCCTCCCAGAACCGCCGGCGCGCGCGGATCGCCGGGAATTTGCTCCGTGCCTGTTCCCGAAACTCCCCCAGCAATCGCGCCAGACGACCGTAACCCGCCGGGATGAAACTCTCCAGCCGGGAGCGCAGCAACCGCGCCAGCACGGGGGATGCTCCTCCCGTGGAAACGGCCACGATGAC
>MGYR01000150.1:371-4456 GCA_001801825.1 Gammaproteobacteria bacterium RIFCSPLOWO2_02_FULL_56_15
CGCGATCGCCAGTACCTGCGCATCGAGTTGCCTCGGGTCGAAGTCCGCGGCAAGATGGATCACTCGACCCTCAAGCACCAGGGCCTGCAGCCGCGCACACAAGGCACGCGCGACCACTCGCACAATTGCATCGGCGCGGAGCAATTGTTCCACCTTGCGCAAGGCCACCTCTCCGCCCCCCACCACCAGGCAGGACCGATTAACGATATTCAGGAAAATGGGGAAGCTACGTGACAAGGAAGCAATATCCTCCGACGAGTCAATGTTGGCGATTAAACACAAAGTAGACCACCACCCCGGACAAGATGGTCAACAGGGCGGCCAGTAACTGCACGGGTGTGCGCAGGGCGGCCAGGACCACGAACAGGAAGGTGAATGATACATAGATCAGAGGCGCCCAGGGATACCCAGGCAGCGAACTCCGGGTTTCGGGCATTCTTGCCACCAGGACGAAGAGGCTGCAGACGGTGGCAGCGGCGCTGATCGAGAGCGTCATTCCCAGATAAGATAATAGCTCCCGCAGCCCGGTGGTCCAGACGACCAGGACCGCGAGCAGGGCCTGCAAGGCAGTCGCCATGCCGGGCGCTGCCTGCCGGTAGCCCAGACAGAGCGGCAGCAATCCATCATCCGCCATCCTGGCATAAACCCTGGGTCCCGCCATGATCATGGCCGAGACTGAGGTATAGAGGGCCAGTATGATAATTCCGCGCACCAGGCCGGCCAGCCAATCCCCACCCAGCACCTGCGCGGCGACCGCAGCGACATCGCCCCGGCCGGCGATCGCTTCCGCCTCCGGTGCAAGTACGAACAGCGCGTTCAGCAACAGGTACAGCAGCATCACGATCAACGTGGCCAGGATCATCGCCCGGGGAACCGAACGCGCCGCGCCCCTTGCCTCACCCGCGACATAGATGGCGGCATTGAATCCGGAATAACTGAAGGAAACCCACATCAAAGTTACCGCGAAGGCGCTAAGGGAAACCAGTCCCGTACCCGCCGTTTCCACATGCAGGCCGGCGGCGGGCACCTGGTTTGTCCCGAGGCGAAACCAGCCGATCAGGATGAAGCCGATGATAAGTATCAGTTTGAGAATGACCACCAGGTTCTGGATCAGGGCTCCCTGCCTGACCTGCAGGCCATGCAGCAGGGCCGCACTGCAGATGACCAGGGTTGCGATAGTCTTATCCGGCAGCGAGCCCGGCGGCAAGACAGGCTGAAGATAGGCTTCCAGACTGATGGCGGCCACCGCGATGGCGCCGGTGAAACCCGCCAGCAGAGAGATCCAGCCGGCGATAAATCCCGCCAGGGGATGAATGATCCGGGACAGGTAGAGATACTCCCCGCCGGAATCCGGCCGCAGCCGCGCAAGCGCCCCGTAACTCATGGCGCCGCAAACCGCCAGGCAGCCACCCACCACCCATGCCGCGAGGACCGGCATGGGCCCGCCCAGATCCGCCATGGCGAAACCCGAGGTCGTGAACACACCAGCCCCGATCATGCTGGCAATGACAAGCAACACCAACGTCATCAGCCCCAGGGTAGTTTTGTTGTCCGTCACTTCACGACCTGCACGGGATGATCCGCATTGCCGTTCTGCGGTGATCTGTACGTCAGGTGTGTTGCCGTTGGGAAAATTTGGCCAGTTGGAAATCTTCCGACCGCAGGTGATCGATAAACCAGTCTTTCAGTACCTGTTCCATGAAATCCAGCAGCTTTTTCTTGTCCCTGGTCGCCACGAAATGGTCGTGGGCATCCTGCAGCAATTGCATGAATGCCGTATGCTTGTCGCGGTGGGTTATAAAGCCCGGGTAATGCTTCTCCCGCATCAGTTGTTCTTCATGGTCAAAGTGGATCCTGGTGGCGCTGATCAGTTTCCTCAGGCACTGGACAGCTTCCGGATAAATGATACTCATCAACAACTCATGCTGGAGAATCTCGTAGAGCCGGTTGATCAAATCAATTTCATCGAGATGCTCCCGGGCCATGAAATGCAGGGCCCGCGGGGGAATGGAGTCAGCTTGCAGTAATACCGGCATAGTTCAGTTTACTCACAATCCAACCATCAATACCACAGCAATCAGTAATACCCTGTCAGGGCTAGGTCTTGGGCAACGTCACGCCGCGCTGGCCTTGGTATTTTCCCCCGCGGTCCTTGTAGGAGGTCTCACAGACCTCGTCGGCTTCCAGGAAGATGACCTGAGCTACTCCCTCATTGGCATAGATCCTGGCGGGGAGCGGGGTGGTGTTGGAAAACTCCAGGGTGACATGCCCTTCCCATTCCGGCTCCAGCGGGGTGACGTTGACGATGATGCCACAGCGCGCATAGGTGGATTTGCCCAGACAGATTGTGAGGATATTGCGCGGGATACGGAAATATTCCACAGTGCGCGCCAGCGCGAAGGAATTGGGCGGAATAATGCACACCTCGGCATCCACATTGACAAAGCTGTTGGAATCGAAGGCCTTAGGGTCGACAATGGCGGAATTGATATTGGTGAAGATCCGGAATTCCGGAGCGCAACGAACATCATAACCGTAACTGGAGGTCCCGTAGGAGATCAGACGGCGTCCGCCATCCTGCCTGACCTGATTCGGCTCGAAGGGATCGATCAGCCCGTGCTGCTCCGCCATGCGGCGGATCCACTTGTCGGATTTGACCGGCATCAGTTGTTCTGTATCACGATCTTAGGGAAACGCGCGCTGTAATCCTTCGCCCGCAGCGACAACTTGGCCGCGGTCTTGCGGGCCATCTGCCGGTAGATCGCGGAGATCCGGGATTCCGGCTCGATGGCCACCGTGGGCCGACCGTTATCCGCGCCTTCACGGATGCTGATGTCCAGGGGAAGCTGACCCAGCAGTTCCACATCGTACTGCTCGGACATCTGTTTGCCTCCGCCGGAGCCGAAAATCGCCTCCTCGTGCCCGCATTTGCTGCAGATATGGATGCTCATGTTCTCGACGATCCCGAGGACCGGCACCTTGACCTCCTGGAACATACGCAGGCCTTTCTTGGCGTCGAGCAGGGCGATATCCTGCGGTGTGGTGACGATCACTGCGCCACTGACAGGAATCTTCTGGCAAAGCGTCAGTTGGATATCTCCGGTGCCCGGCGGCAGATCGATCACCAGGTAATCCAGATCGCTCCAGCGGGTCTGGTTCAGCAGTTGCTCCAGGGCGGATGTCACCATCGGACCCCGCCAGATCATGGGGTCTTCCTCGTTGATCAGGTAGCCGATGGACATGGATTGCAGTTTGTAGCTGATATTCGGGGCCATGGTCTTGCCGTCGCTGGTGTCGGGCCGGGCCCGGCAACCCAGCATGCGCGGCTGGCTGGGCCCGTAGATATCGGCATCCAGGATGCCCACGTTGGCGCCCTCCACCTGCAAGGCCAGGGCGAGATTGACGGCCGTAGTGGATTTGCCCACACCGCCCTTGCCGGAAGCGACCGCGATGGTGTTCTTGACCCCGGCCAGCGGTTTTACTCCCTGTTGCACCGAATGGGAGAGGATCCTGGAAGTGATCTTGACTTCGACCTTGGGGGCGATCGGCTCCAGACGATCCCGGATCGCCTTGGTGAGTTCCTCCCGGTAACCGTTGGCCGGATAACCCAGCTCGATATCGACACGGACGACACCCTGCTGGATGGCGATATCCTTCACGACACCGGCGGAAACCAGATCGGTTTCCAGGTTGAGGTCCCGCACCTGCGCGAGGGCGGCCTTGATTTGTGCTTGGCTGACTTCTGACATGAATAAAACCGCGTAGTGGAAAACAGGGCTCCTATTCTACAGCTTCAGGAGACGGTCTTCACTCGAAACTTCCTGATCCTTCAACATAACGGGCGGCGCCTCACCGGTATTCGCTTTGGTAATGAATTTTGGTTTGCGCCCTTCAAGCTCCCAGCTATTAATGATATAAGTAAGGGCTGAAAAAGTTCGTCATCGCGAGCCCCTTGGGGCGCGGCGATCCATAAGCGCTTGATGTTAGGTTTGACATGGATTGCTTCGCTCCGCTCGCAATGAACGAAATCATACGTAATCAGATCTTCTTTAAGTTAGCGGCTGTCATCAATGGACCCGGTAGTA
>MGYR01000150.1:4465-6744 GCA_001801825.1 Gammaproteobacteria bacterium RIFCSPLOWO2_02_FULL_56_15
AATGATATAAGTTAGCGGCAGTTTTCAACGAAGCCGATGTATGTCCGAAAAGAAACGAAGAATACTGGTAACCAGCGCCCTGCCCTATGCCAACGGGCCCATCCACATCGGGCACCTGGTGGAATACATCCAGACGGATATCTGGGTGCGCTACCAGAAAATGCAGGGGCACGAATGTTACTACGTCTGCGCTGATGACGCCCACGGTACCCCCATCATGCTGCACGCCGAGAAACTGGGGGTAACACCGCAGCAACTGGTGGACCGGGTGCAGGAAGAACACCTGCGGGACTTCACGGGATTCGGCATCGTGTTCGACAATTACTACAGCACCCATTCCGAGGAAAACCGGTCTGTCGTGAATACGATCTACCAGAGACTCCTGGAAAACGGGCATATAACGCGCCGCACCATCCAGCAGCTTTATGACCCGGTCAAGCAGATGTTCCTGCCGGACCGCTTCATCCGCGGTGAGTGTCCGAATTGTCATGCCCCGGACCAGTACGGCGATCATTGTGAACAATGCAACCGCACGCATTCGCCGATGGAATTGATCAACCCCGTCTCCGCCGTCTCCGGTGAAAAGCCGGTGATCAGGGAATCCGAGCATCTCTTCTTCCGCCTGCCTGATTTCGAGGCGATGCTCCGGGATTGGGTGCATGGCGGCCACTTGCAGCAGGAGGTGATCAACAAACTGGACGAATGGTTCAAGGCCGGATTGCAGGAATGGGATATCTCCCGTGACACACCCTATTTCGGTTTCGAGATCCCGGGTCTTCCGGATAAATACTTCTATGTCTGGCTGGATGCCCCCATCGGCTACCTGGCCAGTTTCCGGAACCTCTGTGATCGCACCGGTCTGGACTTCGACGCCTTCACCCGCCCCGGCGCCGACCAAGACACGGAGATGTATCATTTCGTCGGCAAGGACATCATGTATTTCCATGCCTTGTTCTGGCCGGCCACCCTGTACGGGAGCAATTTCCGCACACCCACGGCGATCTTTGTACATGGCTTCCTTACGGTGAACGGGCAGAAGATGTCCAAGTCCCGCGGCACTTTCATACAGGCCGCGACCTACCTGGAGCACCTGGATCCGGAATACCTGCGCTACTATTATGCCGCGAAGCTCGGCAACGGTGTGGATGATATCGACCTCAATTTTGAAGACTTCACGCTTCGCGTCAACGCCGACCTGGTGGGAAAGGTGGTCAATATCGCAAGCCGCTGCGCCGGTTTCATCAACAAACGCTTCGCTGGCCGCCTGCATGCCGGTCTGCATAATGAGGCCCTGTTCGGGCAACTGGCCGCCTGCGGCAGTTCGATTGCCTCTGCCTATGCAGGCCGGGAATATTCCCGCGCCATGCGGGAGATCATGGCGCTGGCGGATCGGATCAACCAGTACATCGATGAACAGAAACCCTGGGTCCTGGCCCGTGAGGAGCACCGTGCCGAGGAGCTGCAGGCCGTCTGCACCCTGGGACTGAACGGCTTCCGCCTGATCGTCACCTACTTAAAGCCCGTGCTGCCCGTGCTCGCGCGAAAAACGGAAGCATTCCTCGCCATCCCGCCGCTCGAGTGGCGGGACGCCGGAACCCCGTTGCTGGACCATAAAATTGGAACATTCAGCCCGCTCATGACGCGGGTGGAGAGAGAGAAGATGGAAGCCATGCTAACAGCCAGTGCCGAGCCCGCACCCGGCGCTGCACCACGGCAGAGCCACTTGAGCACCAACCCTCTGGCCGAGCAAATCACGATTGAAGATTTCGTCCGCATCGATCTGCGCGTGGCGCGCATCCTCCGTGCGGAACACGTCGATGGCGCGGAGAAACTGCTGCGCCTGGAACTGGACCTCGGTGGCGAGACCCGGAAGGTATTCGCCGGGATCAAGTCCGCCTACGATCCGGAGGCCCTGCGTGGCCGCTTGACCGTCATGGTGGCAAACCTCGCGCCCCGCAAAATGAAGTTCGGCATTTCCGAAGGCATGGTGCTTGCCGCGAGCGGCAGCGGCAGCGGAATCTATCTCCTCTCCCCCGATTCCGGGGCTGAACCGGGGATGCGCATCAAATAGACCGATGATGACCGAACCTCACCGATACGGCACAATTCTGCGGTGAACCATCCTCCCAAGGAGAACCTGGTAGCCGTCATCGATGAGATGCAATGCATCGGTTGCGTCAAATGCATTCATGCCTGTCCCATGGATGCCATCCTCGGCGCCTCGGGGCAGATCCATGCTGTCCTGCCGGAGCTGTGCACCGGTTGTGGCTTATGCCTCG
>MGYR01000151.1:0-4145 GCA_001801825.1 Gammaproteobacteria bacterium RIFCSPLOWO2_02_FULL_56_15
CGACGCGATCACCTGGACCTTCGTGCCCTTCTCCGCAGATGTTGTTGGGAACCTGGGCGAGAAACTCGTGATCTATCATTGCGTCGATGAGTTTTCCGAATTCACCGGCACCGATAAGGCAGCGCTTCTCGATATGGAGCGGAGGCTGATTGGCAAATCTGACGCTGTCATTGCGTCCTCGGGCCGGCTCCAGCAGGCAAAAGGCGCGCAGGGAGTACAGACCTTCCTGGTTACACACGGCGTTGATGTCGCGCATTTCCGCAAGGCCTGCGACCCGCACACGGCAACACCGGCTGACATTGCGGATATCCCTGCCCCCATCATCGGTTTCTTCGGTCTGATCGAAGACTGGGTTGACCTTCGCCTGATCCGCTTCCTGGCCCAGGCGAGGCCGCAATGGTCTTTTGTTCTGATCGGCAAGCTTGCAACGGATGATTCGCCGCTGTGCGGTCTTCCCAACGTCCACCTCCTCGGGCGCAAGGAATACCAGCAACTGCCTGCCTATTGCAAAGCATTTGACGTCGCTCTGCTGCCGTTTGTCATCAACGAACTGACGCTCGCGGCGAACCCGCTGAAATTGCGCGAATATCTTGCAGCGGGCTTGCCGGTGGTTGCCAGCGCCATTCCGGAGGCGGAGCGCCTGGAGGGACGGCTCCGCATCGCCAGGACGGACGAAGAGTTTCTGGCGCAGATCGGGGACTTGCTCGCCGGAGATCTCTCCGCGGAAGAGCGCCTCAGCATCTCGCAGTCCGTGGAGAACGAAACATGGGATCGCAAGGTGGAGGATCTCAGTCGAATTGTGGAGAGCCTCGGGACGCGGTCGCGGCCACTGGCCTTACCGGGCCTCGCGCCAGTTCGGAGGCGGGAGTCTTGAAGCTAACGCAGCGAGCGCCGGGTACCGCTTTTCTGTTCTGTATTGCCGTCGTGCTTTTCCTGGACCTTGCGTTATGCGGCGTCCATGCCGACGATAAGCCAATTACCTGGTGGACAACCCACGCTCTGGAAAAAACCCAACCGCTGGACCCCATCCCGCGCGAACCGGCGAATTCTGTAGAACTGTGGGCGGCGCGAAACGAATTTGAGCCGTTCCAAATCGTCCTCCGAGCCGATGGGCAGGACCTCCCCGAAGTTGATATCGAGGTAACAGACCTTGCAGGGCCCAAGGGAACCATTCCCGCGAAAAACAACGTAACGATCTATTTCGTAGCCTACATCACCTTGAAGGTGCCCTCCTCAATCGAAGGCGCTGCCGGAGACTGGCCAGACCCGCTGAT
The DNA here is from genome assembly GCA_001801825.1 of Gammaproteobacteria bacterium RIFCSPLOWO2_02_FULL_56_15. Taxonomy (GTDB): domain Bacteria; phylum Pseudomonadota; class Gammaproteobacteria; order Eutrophobiales; family Eutrophobiaceae; genus 2-02-FULL-56-15. Next base: position 1,275 of record MGYR01000151.1, read on the forward strand.
CCCGCGAATAGATCGCTATACGGGAGAGAAACGGAATGCCTTCCCGATACGTCTCGCCGCCGGCCGCAACCAGACCGTTTGGATCGAAGTCTATGTGCCCCTGGCCACTCCGCCGGGGGAATACACGGGAAGCGCCCTGATCACGGTGGGCGGTGCGGCGTATGCCGCGATTCCGATTACGCTGCATGTCTGGAATTTCGCGTTGCCGTCCACTTCGAGCCTGAAAACCTCATTCGGCTTCAACGGAGTGGCCGCAGTGAAGCAGCACTTCGGCAAGTATACGAATGACCACGACATCCTTCGGCTGGTGCAGATGTATCAGAAGTCGGCCCTGCTGCACCGCATCAGTATTCACGGAGGCAGCATGATTCCGCCGCGGATTGACAGAGGCGGGACCGCTTTTGACTGGTCTGCGTATGACATCGAGGTTGGACCATTCCTCGACGGCACCATTCTTACCGACAAAGATCCGCTGCCTGGCGCCAAGGCCACCACTGCTGATTTGCGCCTGCCGCCCGAACTCACGGACGATCAGAATCGGCCCTATTACCGGCAGTGGATTCAGCATTTCCGGGAAAAGGGGTGGCTGGACCGCCTCTTTTATTACCTTCGGGATGAGCCCCGCATTGAGACTTACCGCAAAGTTGCCGAAAAAGGTAGAGCGGCACACCGGGCCGATCCCGAAGTGCGAAACCTCGTTACGGCGGCTTTGAACAGATCACTGGAGGGCGCGGTAGACATCTGGGTTCCGCTGATCAATTGTTTCCAGATGAAGCCTGGGTTCCCGCCGTACTGTGAACAGTTAGCCCCGCGGGAAGCCTATGGACGCGAACTGGCGTCGGGAAAAGGTCTGTGGTGGTACCAGTCGTGCGCCAGCCATGGATGCAATATCATCGGCGACGAATATTTCCGCGGCTGGCCTAGCTACATGATTGATGCTCCTCCCGTGGCCAACCGCATCCTTCAGTGGCTGGCCTGGAAGTATGGAATAGAAGGAGAGCTCTACTTCAGCATGAACGAGGCGTTCGGGCGTGCAGGCGATCCGTGGGACAGCGTTTCCCTGTTCGGGGGCAATGGCGATGGCACTCTGTTCTATCCCGGCAGACCGGCCCGCATCGGTGGCGCCAGCGATATCCCAATTGAGAGTATCCGGCTGAAACTGATCCGGGAGGGTCTGGAAGATTACGAATATCTTGACCTCTGCTCGCAACTGGGCCTGGGAGAGCTGGCGGAGAGCAGCAGTAAAAGTATTGCTTCCCACATTTACCAGTGGGACCATCGTCCAGAGACTCTGTATGCGCTCCGGCGCAAGATGGGCGATGCCCTCAGTGAAAAGGACGCATCTGGCGTGGTGCCCCGGGCAGTGGAGACGACGAGCAAGACCACTCCGAAAACGGATGCTGTGGTGCGGGTGCTTCCTTGAACTTCGCAATCTGGAGGAAATCGCAGCGTGCTCCTTGATGCAAAAACTGCCACAGGCCCGCATGATTTCAGCACAATGCGGATCTTGGCACAGTGTAATACGAATCCACGTTTCCGTCCTCCGACCAGATAGATTCCCTCGCGAAATCAAATCTTCCGAAATCAAAGCGCAGAGTTGGCCACGGGAAAGTCTGCCGCATTTCGCAAAGCGATTCAGCGCCTGGCGCTGATGCTCACGGTCATTTCCCTCCCACCGCCGCGGCTGTCCCTCATCAATTCGTATGAGCAATATTGACACAACCTCCGAGCAATACTGAACTGACACTCGGATCACGCAAAGTTTATAACAGTCACGTGTTGGGACGGATTTCTGGGAGGAGACGTTACATGTTTTCACGAGCGGTATTCATTTTTCATTTGCGGTTGGCCCTGTTGGTGGGCACCTTCGTTGCAGGGACGGCCGTCGTTCAAGCCCAGACCATCAACACCGTAGCAGGAAACGGAACCGCAGGGTTCAACGGCGATGGCTCGCTGGCTGGAGCCTCGGCCCTGAACCGTCCGAGAGGCGTTGCATTCGACACCTCCGGAAATACGTACATCGCCGATGTAATGAACCATCGAGTCCGCCAAGTCAGTGTAACCACTCAAAGGATTACCACAGTCGCGGGCAACGGTTTGGCCGGATTCTCCGGGGACGGCGGAGCGGCGGGGAATGCGCAATTGAACCAGCCCCAAGACGTCGTTGTGGACGCTTCGGGCGCCCTCTACATCGCCGATTCCAGCAATCATCGCATCCGCAAGGTGACGCCGGACGGGACCATCTCCACGTTCGCTGGCACGGGCGTGTTTGGTTTCAACGGCGATAACATAGCGGCCGTAAACGCGCAACTCAACCGTCCCACGAGCATCGCTATAGATGCCTCGGGAAATCTCTACATCGCCGACTCCTCGAACCAGCGAGTCCGCAAAGTGACGAATGGCATCATTACCACTGCGGCTGGCAACGGCGCGCAGGGTTATTCCGGTAATGGCGGATTAGCCGCAGCCGCGATGCTGCGATTTCCGGTCGGCGTGGCCGTGGATACTGGCGGTAATTTGTTCATTGCTGATGCGGGCAACCATGTCGTGCGAAGAGTGGTCGTGCCCAGTAATATCATCTCCACGTTCGCCGGTAATGGGGCAGGCGCAGGAACGGACACGGGGAGTTTTTCGGGCGATGGCGGCACTGCCACCTCTGCCGGTCTGAACACCCCTGAAGATGTAGTCCTGGATACGGCTGGCAACCTGTATATAGCGGACATGGCCAATTACCGCATCCGCAAAGTGAGCAGCAGCGGCACAATCAGCACGATCGCCGGGACGGGCGTGGATGGTTATTCCGGCGACGGCGGGCCTGCTGTCAACGCGACATTCAACCTGCCTTGGGCGGTTACTAGGGATGCCGCCGGC
>MGYR01000151.1:4161-5832 GCA_001801825.1 Gammaproteobacteria bacterium RIFCSPLOWO2_02_FULL_56_15
GGAACTGTCAATAACGCCAGCTTCGCTCCCGGCTCAAATCCCCTGGCCCCTGGTACCATTAGCGCCATCTTTGGAACTAACTTGAACGACGGATCGAGCAACCCATTCTCTTCCTTCGGAAGCGACGGAAAGCTGCTCGCTACACTGGGCGGAGCCAGTGTTACCTTCAACGGGTTCTCCGCTCCCCTCTTTTCCTCCTTTCCAGGACAGCTCAACGTTCAGTTACCCATGGAGCTGGCTGGAGCCACTTCAGCCTCGGTCGTGGTGACGGTCGGCGGGCAGAGCAGCACTACGCGCACCGTGCCTCTGGGCCCTGCTTCACCCGGTATATTTACGATCCCGAGCGGAGGTACAGGGCAGGGCGCTATCCTGATCGCTAACACTGCCATCTTTGCTGCACCCCAAGGCAGCATTTCTGGGGCGCAAGCACGGCCGGCCAACCGCGGCGTTGAGTTCATTACCATTTACTGCACGGGCCTGGGAGCTGTGACTAACTCGCCCGCCACCGGGAGGCCGGCTCCGAGCAACCCGCCTGCAACAACCATCGCCACCCCTCAGGTCACCATCGGAGGTATCCCCGCGAGCGTCAACTTTTCCGGGTTATCGCCGACCTTCGTAGGACTTTACCAGGTCGATGTGCTGGTGCCGGCAGCCTCGCCCACGGGCAATGCGGTGCCGCTGGTACTGACGATTGGCGGCCAACTTAGCAATCAGGTCACGATTGCGATCCAGTAGTGAGGCAACGATTTTGAATGGCACGCAGCAGCTCGAGATCAGCAGGAACGGTGTTCAAGCAATGACGGCTATGGCAGCACGAAAAGCATTGAAGAGATTCGGAAAGCTTATCGGAGGCACCGAGATGAAGACTCTCCTGATGATTGGGCTCCTCGCGTGCTCACTCCAGTTGAATGCGGAAGACCGGACCCAATCTTCTCCAGCCGCCGCTGCCTCAGCCGGGTCAACGATATTCGGAGAATCAGAATACAGGCTAGGACCGGAGGATGTAATCGAGGTATTTGTGTGGAAGCAGCCGGAACTGTCATCTACGGTTGTGATCCGACCAGACGGCAAGATTTCGCTCCCGTTGCTCGGCGACCTGGAAGCAACCGGCAAGACCGCTGTCCAGTTACAGGCAATGGTTACAAAACAATTGCTCCAATACGTTGCCAACCCGATGGTTAACGTGATCGTAAAGGAAGTAAACAGCCCGAAAATATCGGTATTAGGGCAGGTGAACAAGCCGGACCGTTATCACATCAAGCAGCGCCTGACGGTACTGGATGCCATCGCGCTCGCCGGGGGATTCACTGACTTTGCCAAACGGGACAAGGTCACCATCATTCGCAACAGCGGCCCCGACAAGATTCGATTTCTGGTCAACCTCAAGAAGGTAGTACAGGACGGGCGCGGAGAAGTGTACTACGTCGAGCCGCTCGACACGATTTACGTGCAATGAGGATCTTAATGCGCAAGACGCAATCGATGATAACGATCGTAATAACGCTGCTCCTATTATTCAGCGCGACGGCGGGATGGGCGCAGGACGACAGCTTCCCGAACTTCTATTTCACCACTCCCTTGAATCTCCAAAGTGGCCGCGATTTCGGTGTTCTGGATGGAACACGGAAGGTGGACGATACCACCGTGATTCTCACCGCTCCCACCTTCAAG
>MGYR01000152.1:0-749 GCA_001801825.1 Gammaproteobacteria bacterium RIFCSPLOWO2_02_FULL_56_15
AGTCCCTTTTGCTACGCGACCAGCTAAAGGCGGCGGGAATCCGCCACCAGCTTGTGCTGTACCCCGAGCACGGCCATTTTTTACCAAGGGCGAGCGTCAGAGAACAAACCGTGAAATTTCTCAAAGAGTTCGCTCCTCCGGCCTGCCCATCCCCCAACCCCTCTTGAAAATCGGCAACTATTAACGGACAAGACATCGCAGAATATCGACGGTTTGCGAACTTCTCTTGGCAATAAACACTGCGCGCTCGTTAGCGTCGGAAAACTTTCAACAACCTCCCGGATTTCCTGGTTCCTCGGACGTACGCCAATGAGCTAAAAGCGGACTTGACCCCTTATGACCCCTGACCCCTTATGACCCCTTATGACTGACCCCTTATGACCCCTGCGCGGTTGGGTGTTCGACCATGGGTTCACATATAACTGACCAAACAGCACATCGCCCTTGGCCTCTTCCGAAAAAGCCCTGGGTTCTTTCCATGCGTTGGCACGACCTGCTCTTTGCGCACTGGCCTGTTCGTGTTGAGTTGATTCGTCCACTTATTCCAGACGTTTTGGAAATTGATACCTTCGATGGGTGGTGCTGGATCGGTGTTGTCCCATTTCGCATGAGCGGCGTTCGACCGCGCTATGTTCCCATACCTTTGGCATTTCCCGAACTGAATGTACGCACGTATGTGAAAACGAGAGGTAGAAGTGGCGTTTGGTTTTTTAGTCTCGACGCGGCGAGTTGGCTATCAGTGAGAGCGG
>MGYR01000152.1:777-2028 GCA_001801825.1 Gammaproteobacteria bacterium RIFCSPLOWO2_02_FULL_56_15
TGCGGACTCATAAAAACGCCGCGCCAGCAGAATTCATCGGAACATATAGCCCTACATCAGAGGTTTATCATGCGGTCCCTGGGGCGCTGGATCACTGGTTGACGGAAAGATATGCCCTCTATGCGGTAGAGCCACACCGGATTGTCTACGGAGAAATTCATCACTTGCCATGGCCGCTCCAACGGGCAGAAGTTGAAATATATAAAAATACGATGACCGGACTTTTAGGGTTGAATCTACCTGTCACAAAGCCGCTATGCCATTTTGCGCGGTATCAGGAAGTAGTTGCATGGCCAATCGTGCCGATTGAACGGATGCAATAATCGGTAGCCTCTGGACTCCTTACCAGTGTGCGGCATCGATATTCACCACCGGGCATCGGTGGTGGGGTTGCCCCCTTTTGACTAACTACCGATCCCGAAATCTTCCGCGATCTCGGGCAAGGTCCGATCGCAACACCGCCGTAACTGTACGTCGTCAGCCCTGTGGGGTCGATCATCGTTATCCGGTCACCGTCGAGGCCGTGAAGAGCTAAGAGCGGACTTGTCCCCTTTTTTTAACTTGACGAGCTATAATTCAAAAGTGTGGAAATAGAAATTAGGTAGGCGTACCCTTTCACAAACCAAAAACTGAAAGGCTGCCTGTTAGAGCAGGCAGAGAAAGGATACGCCGATGAAAGAGAAACATATTACGGGGAATGAATCAAAGGGAATTTTCTACGACGGGCTGGAGGGATTTGCTCGTGCAAGGATACGAGAGCACTTGCAGGACTTGTTAGAGCAGGAAGTGAGCGAATGGCTGGGGCGGGAGAAGAGCGAGCGCAAATTAAGTCCTTTGGAACAACCTGGATATCGCAACGGTTACGGCAAGAGGAGGCGGTTCACGATGAGCCTGGGGACCATCGAGATTCGCCGGCCGCGGGTGAGGAATCTCGATGAGCGGTTTAAGTCGAGAGTATTACCGTTGTTCAAGCGGCAAACCCAAGAGGTCCGCGACCTGATCCCGGAGCTCTATCTGCACGGTTTGGCCAGTGGGGATTTTGAGCTGGCGCTGAGGGAATTGTTGGGGGAAGGAGCCCCGCTATCAGCCACCTCGTTACAGCGGCTCAAAGAGAAATGGCAGGGGGAGTACGAGCAGTGGAAGAGCACGGCGATTGAGGAGAAGGACTGGGCCTATTTTTGGGCCGATGGGATCTACGTGAAGGCGGGGATCGGCAAGGAGAAGGCGGCGTTATTAGTGGTGATCGGAGTA
>MGYR01000152.1:2052-5469 GCA_001801825.1 Gammaproteobacteria bacterium RIFCSPLOWO2_02_FULL_56_15
TTAGCCTTGGAGGCCGGGTATCGAGAGAGCAAGGAGTCGTGGGCGGAGGTTCTGAGGCAACTCAAAACGCGCGGGGTTAAAAGCGCCCGGTTGTTTGTCGGGGATGGGAACTTGGGCTTATGGGCAGCGGTTGGGGAGGTTTATCCCCAGGCCCAGGAGCAGCTTTGCTGGAATCACAAGATGCTCAACGTCATCGATGCGGTGAGCAAGAAGGAGCAAGCCGAGGTCAAAAAGCATCTTACCGCCATGATGTATGCGGAAAGCCGTCAGGAGGCCTTACAGGAGCGAAAAACATTCGAGCAAGCCTTTCGGCACACTCCCAAGGCGGTCAAGACGGTGGTGGAGAACTGGGAGCGGCTGACGACGTACTACAACTTTCCCCGCGAGCACTGGAAACACCTTCGGACTTCCAATGTAGTGGAATCGCCTTTCTCGCGGGTCAGGCTACGAACCGCAGCATCTAGACGATTTAAATCGCAGCTCAATGCCACCTGCTTGATCTGGAAAACGATGATGGTGGCGGAAATGAGTTTTAGAAAACTCGATGCGCCGCATCTCGTGGAAAAGGTAGCTCGTGGAACAAAGTACCATAACGGTGAGGAAGTAAAAGTAAGGGTCGCCGCCTAATCCTTTTTACCCACTATTTGACAATGGCTCAACTTGACCGCTCGTAAATCCCCAATTGTGCCCGCTTTACTTGCGGCTCAATCACATTCAACAACATAATCTACGGGATCAAATCTATTTCTTATCTCTCAACGGCTGCACATGCCGCCATCACCATACCGGAATACTCCGCATCGGGACTTTTCATTTCTTCAAGTCGCTTCGTAAGGAGTAGACCCATAAGTTCGTCGCAAGAAGAACTTGCTAGACGCTCAAGTAATTCACTTAGCTCTTCGAGGCGCTCAATTTTCCTCGATATCAGTTCCCGTCGGGCACCACTGTGTAGCTCAAGCGTCCGGATAGTTATTTCCGCCCGCTGGTACCCAGGTTTCCATCCGACGATAGGACCAAGATGCACTAAAACGCTTTCGACATCATCAACATATGGATCAAGAAACGGCATGCTTGGGCGAAAGTAATCGTTTTTTCTTCGGTTACACTCCGAGCACGCAATAGTAAGATTTGTCCAAGAGAAATGCAGCGTGTTGTCTTCTGAAGAAGGAATTTTATGTTCTGTATCGCCTGGAGTATTGTGCCCGACCTTGCTTTCACAATAGACACATTTACCAGCTGTTTCCTTCAGTAGCGCGGCCTTAATTTCAGGATGCCTATATCTATACCGCTTCGTGTGGTTTTCTGGATCCGCCACAAACTCCTCTGTCCACCATTCTACGTTCTCAGCCAAAACAGCCGGAATTTCACCTTTATTTAACTTTCTCATCCTCACTGCCGCTCCGAAATTCCGCCAAGGCCTCTGTTAGACCTAACTCTTTTAATTTGGTCATTATCATCCGTGCACGTACTTTTATATCCTCCTCCCCATGCTGCCCCATGACGCTCTCGATCTCCTTCTCAACCCATATTGGAAGATTAGACGGAACATCTAGGATTTCGCGCAAAACGCGGTTCGGAGTTCCCGCCAGATCCGCTAGCTCTAATCGGTGGGACGTAACGCGATTATCATCACCAAAAATCAGCCCATAGACCGAGGCAAGTGGGAACGACGAAACAATAAACGGGCTGTGAGTAGCAATAATGAACCTGTAGCGCGGAAATGCCTCAGCCAATGAGGGCAATAGAGATCTTTGCATACTCGGATGCAGATGATTCTCCGGCTCATCTATTGTAACCGTACACTTATCTGCGGTGGCTCCGTACATGTGGATTTGCCAAGCGATCCCAAACAGTGCATTGATTCCACCGGACATAGCATCTAATGAAAATTCACCTGAATCTGTAACGAGAACCACCTCTGGCATCCTTACTTCGAGCCGCTGAAAGCCTAATTCCTTAGGCAGCACCTTCATAAGAATCCCCTGAAATTCTTCGAAAATACGGCGGAATTCCGGATTAGCTTGCACTGCTTGGTTACCGTACCCGAACAGCGCGAGAGAAATAATTGATTGCTTCTGAATCCCCCCTGGATTCCGGATGTTATTCGTTCCCGGCCCATACGTTTGGGCCAGGAGTTGTTGAAAATTTTGGTACTGTTGCTGTGCCGTCGTCGGATTAGTGGGTATTTGACCCACCGCATGGTAAACCGCTGGAGGTCGATGAGATGGGATGTGTAACCCCACTACCGGTTGCTGGCCCACCTGTGTGAGCTGATATTGTGGACTCACTACCTTGGTTGTTTGAAGCGTGCAACGAGCTCCATCATCATAAACGATCTCTCCCACTTGACTTGCCTCATTCGCGCTCTCCTCGAACTCCTCAAACCGCCTGTGGGCCACATCCGACCAAAACTGCTGAGTTTTCCGCTTTCCCCAGAACGGAGTCGAGACGAAGGATAAATTCCAACCAAAATGCCGACTAAGGATATTCAAAATCGTTGTCTTTCCACACCCGTTTTGCCCTGTTAGAACCGTAACTGGCCGAGATAAATCGATCTCGACCTCAGAAAACTGCCTCCATCCCGTAAGTTTAATGCTATTGAAATAGTGCATTGTCGTTTTTCGCTGACACGCTAGCTACTAAATATTTATTAATTATCGACTCACAAGATGCAGTTGTTCAACTCTGCACGATTGTCGTGTCCTCTCAAAGTTTTGTCAAGGATGCTCGGCCACTTGGACACACTTCATGTCCTTATACCACCATCGCTCGGTAGCAGAATTAGGTGTCAGCAGAATTAGGTGTCAAATCTTGAATTAGGTGTCAGAATTAGGTGTCAGAATTAGGTGTCAAATCTTTACTTTTGACATTAGCTCACATTCCATCGCCGCCACGGCCCGCCCTAGCTTCGAATTTTGCTCCACTCTCTCCCTCAGTCGCGTGCGCTCCCGGCTTACCGCCGTGTAGTCCAATCCCCCAAAGAGCTGCCCGATCTCTGTCTGGCCTATACCCCCCGTGCGATATATTAACTCCATCGCCATCGCCCGCTCGTCGCGCAGTCCAGTGCGTTTTCCCGTTAGTTGCTTTTCTTCGACACCGTAATACTTGGCCACCGCCGCGATCACATCAGCCGGCACCTTGGCCTGGATTTGCCGGATACCGGGCTGTTCTCGTTTGCTTCCTTTCCCCTCGATCCCTTCTTTGACCCGCTCGACAAACTTCTCCTGGCCCAACACCACTTGTCCCTGCACACTGTCCCACGGTGTGGTGTAGCCGCTCTTGATCCCGTCGATGATGAACTCTCGGTATTTCCTCCGGCTGCGACCGATCTGTTCCAGCACATTGTCGTATGTTACCAGGCTCTGTCTCTTCTTGGCGTCCCAATATCCCCCAAGACTGCTCCACCGGTATCGCTCC
>MGYR01000153.1:0-238 GCA_001801825.1 Gammaproteobacteria bacterium RIFCSPLOWO2_02_FULL_56_15
CGTATTGACTTCTACTGGTGCGACTCCATCCATTCCTTGGCTAATCGCTGGGCTTCGGTGATTTGCCCGGGGGGCATTTCATTCGCAAGGGAACCTCTATACTCTCTAGCTTTTTGATGTCCATTTGTGGATGCAATGTTCCACCATTTGTGTGCTTGCACAAAATCCTGGGTAACACCTTCTCCGTTGGCGTACATTACCCCGAGATCGAACTGGGCCGCTGCTTTCCCCCGCTCGG
>MGYR01000153.1:263-8154 GCA_001801825.1 Gammaproteobacteria bacterium RIFCSPLOWO2_02_FULL_56_15
ATTTCATCGGCCATGCCAAAAGAGCTAAAACCAAGCACACAGACCAGCGTAATTGAGGATAGAATACGCATGATTTCCCCTGTTCTTATTCAGGTAATATCCAATTATAGGAAATCCGGATTGTGTTATGTTGTTTTATCATTCCCAGGATGAATAAATGACAGATATATCAAATTCAGAAGAAGTTGCGCTCGTTGTTGATACCGGACCGGGATTGGGCCTGTCCCTGGCACGTTGCACTTACACCAACAACCACGTAGCGCCTGGACACTGGAGCTGGATTTGAGACCATGGTGTGAGAAATTCTGAATAATTAGCTTCCATTAATCGAAGAAGAAAGAAGGGAGGTATCATCATGAGGTACATAATTACGTTATATTTTGCCGGCATTTTCATGGCGTGTATCCCGATCGCTCAAGCGCAAAATTCCAGTTTATGCGAGCGCGCATGTCTTGAGGATATTGCGGATCAATATCTCGCCGCGATGGTGGCGCATGATGCTTCCCAGGCGCCGTTGGCCGGGGATTTGATCTTTACAGAGAATACGATACGGCTTCCTCCTACGGAGGGACTCTGGTTCACGGCTTCCGGCCTGGGCAATTACAAATTTTATATTACCGATTCGCAGGAGGGCCAAGTGGCTTGGACCGGCATCGCCATGGAACATGACAAACCGGTGTTGCTGTCCGTGCGGCTCAAAGTCGTAAATCGACGGATCACCGAAGCGGAGTCGATCGTAGTCCGTGATGTGAACGAAGAAAGAAACCTTGCTAATCTGAAAGCTCTGCCCCCGGGGTTTACCGACACCCTGGCCCCGTCCGAACGTATGTCACGCGAGGAGATGCTCCGTATGCCAGACATTTATTTCGAAGCCCTCGACACACTCGATGCCAGTGGAATTCCTTGGGACAAGGACAGCTACCGGATCGAAAACGGGATGGTGACCTGCGGCACGATTCCCGACATGGCTCCGCCCGCACCGGGAATGCCGGCAAGTCGCTCTTGTATCAGCCCCGATGGCAAAGTCCCTCCTATGCTCAAGACCATTTATAGCGTTCATCCGCGTCGCACCCCGGTAGTGGACGAAGAAAGAGGTCTTAGCTGGGGCTTATACTGTTTCAATCATCGCGGACTCGCCACGATTAAGATGCCGGATGGCAGTATCCAACCCAGTTACTCTACGACGCCAAACTCCATGCCATTTGCCGATATGTTCAAGACCAAGAACGGTAAGCTTCGAGGTATTTTTGCGTTCGGAACCAGGCTGCCATACGGCATCGGGGATGGCTGGTCCGGGCCAGAATTCAAATAGAAATTCAGCAGCAACATTCAACTTCCCGGAAAATTGTGGTCCGCATCCAATTATTCTTCAGTCGAGAATGTTGTCGATTGTTTGATGAGAAGTCGCCAATTACCATTTTCTTTACGAAAGATGTTGGTAAATCGTCTGTGAAGTGTGACTCCAGGTCCCTGAGGACTGCCCTCCGGGACAGCATCTAATATGGTGGATTCCGTGCCCATAATTACGACAAGGTCACCCAATGCTTCAGCATAATCAATAGTCATGTCGATCGAACGATAGACAACCTCACTATTTGCGAAAAGTGATATGAGTTCGTCGCGGTGACGTATGGTATTGCTTGGATCGCTGACAACGAAGTCCTCGGATAGCAGCTCATGAAATACCACCATATCACTCGCGAGTGCTGCGGCTGTCAGGCGCTCATTTACTGCCAGCACCTCGGCTACAGCTTTTTCATTGTCGGACTTACTCATGCTTTGTTCTGCTAATACGTGTCCTGCAAGAAGAAATACTGCACTTATGACGGCGATTCTTATTCTCAAAGTGGTCCCTCCGACGATCCGATCTCTATATCTTTGATTCTACCTAGACCTTCCAGCAGCGCCTCGGTATGAATCACCAAAGATAACACTGGGTGTTGACCTCATCCCTCAGCCGCATCAAGCCAATCGCAGCGGTAACTCCCGCAGGCGCTGGCCGGTGGCAGCGAACAGGGCATTGGCAAGCGCCGGCGCCAGCGGCGGCAGCCCGGGTTCTCCAATCCCCGTCGGTGCTTCCACGCTGTCAACGATATACACCTCCATCCTCGGCGCTTCATTGATGCGCAGCACCGGGGCATCATGGAAATTACTCTGCCTGACCGCGCCGTCTTCGATCGTAATCGGATCCTTGATAGCCGCGGTCAAGCCATAGACGATCGAGCTTTCCACCTGCGCCCGGACGATGTTCGGGTTCACCGCCAATCCACAGTCCACTGCCGCCACGACACGCTCCACGGCATAGTCGCTGCCGGATACCGTTACCTCGACCACCATGGCGACAAAGGATCTGAAACACTCGTGCACGGCAACGCCCTGGTAGCGTCCCGGCGGCGCATTCCCCCAGCCGGATTTTTCCACGGCCAGATTGAGTACGGCCAGATGCCGGGGTTTGTCTGTGAGGTATGTACGCCGGAATTTCACCGGATCGGCTAAGGCCGCATGGGCCATCTCATCCATAAAACTTTCCGCAACAAAAGCCGTATGCGAATTGCCCACCGAGCGCCAGAAACCCACGGGAATGCCCTGTTCGCTCAATACCTGGGATACCTTGATGTTCGGTACCGCATAGGGGATATGTGCGCCCTCGGAAGTCATCGGATCCCATTGATCGATCAGGTCCCCGGCAGACCGACCGATGGATTCCGCCATCCGGGACGGCACGAAGGCGGGCAAAGCCGTCATCGCCATATTGGGCGCCAATCCTTTGAATATGCTGCTGGATACCACCCGGTGTTCCCAAGCCACCAGCCTGCCGTCCGCATCCAGTGCGCCCTTGATGCCATGGCAGGAGGCAGGACGGTAATAATCGTGCTGCATGTCGTCCTCCCGGGACCAGATCACTTTGATGGGGACATCCGGAATCTTTTGGGCGATGACCGCCGCCTCCCCGGCGAAATCCACATAACCGCGGCGGCCAAATCCACCGCCCAGCAGGGTGGAATGGATAGTAATGGCCTCTTGCCGGAGTCCGGTGAAAAAGGCAACTACGGCCCGCGTCATGTCCGGCGCCTGGGAAGGGACCCACATCTCGCAGCTTTCGCCCCGCACCAGCGCGGTTGCATTCTGGGGTTCCATGGTGCTATGCGGCAGGAACGGCGCCATGTACACGGCATCCAGAAGTTGCCTGGCCCCGGCAAAGGCAGTTGCCGTATCCCCTTCGTCAACTACTTCATGCGGCTCCGGCGCCTCCAGGCCTTGCAGGAGTTCCTTGCGGATCTTTTCAGAATCGAGGCCGGCGAGCGGCCCTTTATCCCATTCCACGTGGGTATTCCCGGCGGCTTGGCGCGCCTCCCAGTAACTGTCGGCAACAATGGCAATCCCGGTATGGATCTCAAAGGCCTGGATGACCCCCGGCAACTCCCGGACCGTATCCGCATTCCATGACCGGACCTGCCCACCGAACTGGGGCGGACGGAGAACCACTGCGGTCTTCAGTCCTGGCAGGGACACGTCCATGCCGAAGATGGCCTTGCCGGTGCTCTTGAGATAGCCGTCAATACGCGGCGCCTCCCGGCCGATCCAGCGAAAATCGGCAGGGTCCTTCAATACGAAATCCACGTCCGGGTCCATCGCCCTGGCATCTTCCACCAGATCGCCGTAACGTAACTTTTCCCCGGTATTCCGGTTGGAAACCACACCGTCCTCTGTTTCAACCCGATCCCTGTCCACGCCCCAACGACTCGCCGCGGCTGCAACAAGCAGGGCCCTGGCGAGAGCGCCGGCATTGCGCAGCGGCTCCCAGCCCATGGCGACGCTCATGCTGCCGCCCGTGAGCTGCCCCATCGCGAGAGCGAATCCCGGATGCACTCCGGCGAGCTCCACCTCGACCCGGGCAGGGTCGATATCCAGCTCTTCCGCGATAATGGTGGTCATGCCGTGATATACGCCCTGCCCCATCTCCGCGCGGGCCATCTGGAAGATGACATTATCATCGGGGGTGATCTGCAGGTAGGCATTGGGCTGGAAGCTTCCTTCCCGCACTCCCGGCACCGGTGCGGAACCTTTCAGCCGAAAGCCGATGACCAGGCCGCCGCCGACCAGTCCGGCGCCAATGAGAAAACCGCGACGTGACAGTTTCATACGGTCTCCTCCTTGTCATGTTCCGCGGCTTGCGGCGGCATCCTGCCGGCGGCGACATGCACTGCCCGGATAATATCCTGGTAGGCGCCGCAGCGGCAGATATTGCCGGACAAGGCCGTCTTGATTGCCGCATCATCCGGGTGAGGATTCTGTCCCAGCAATGAAACCACGCCCAGGATCTGGCCCGTCTGGCAATAGCCGCACTGGGCAACGCTGCCCTCGACCCAGGCCTGCTGCACCGGGTGATCTCCACCCAGCCCCTCGATGGTGGTCACGGATCGCCCTTCGATCTCGACCACCGGCAGGGTACAACTCCGGCCTGCCTGGCCGTCGATCAGCACCGTACAGGCGCCGCATAAACCAGCGCCGCAGCCAAACTTGGTCCCGGTCAGTTGCAGATGGTCCCGGAGCACCCACAATAACGGCGTATCCGCCGCCACCTCCACGGATACGGATTGTCCATTCAACTGGAAAGTGGTCACGGTTGCTCCTGGCTCCAAGAATAGGGGCACAGCAGGCTGTGCCCCTACGATTGATTGTGATCTATCTCATTGATTTCGGTCTGCCGTTCTTCACCGCCACTTGTCGATGGACACACTGCCTACGTGGCTGAAATCTCCACCGCTCCAGTAGGTGTTGGTGCCGCCGCCAACCGCCAGGACCTCGATCGGGTTCCGGGGCGGCGTGCCGGCCGGGGCTCCCCGCGGCGGACGTTTCACATAACGTGAAACCGGCACTTCGGCGGTCTCGCCTAGCTTGAGATAGGAAGCGAATGGCTCAACGTCTTCCTTTGCCTTCTTGTACTCTTCTTCGTGCGTCGACCAGTACAGCCAACCCGGATTGGCCGATTTTTCAATCAGGTAATCGGCAAATTGCTGTTTAGTGGCAAAGCCGTTGTTCTTGAGCTCGACCGCGACGATCGGGTCCACGATGATCGTGGCGCTACCGGTGCCGAACGAGAAGAAGTGCGTGAGCCAGTTCTTGATGACGTCCTGTTGCGGCAGCGGGCTGAACCAGGCGATGGTGTTGAAACTCCAACCGCTGAAGATGCTGACCACGCTTTCGTCCTTCTTGAAGCCCTTCTGCACATGCAGGGGTTCCCAGCCCTCGGGCAGATTCTCCTCGGCTTCGGGGAAGGTCATATTCCCGTAGTTGAGGGGGTTGCCCGTACTGCCGAGATAGGTCGATCCCGGCATGCCCGAACCGCCCAGGTTCTTCGAGATCAATGTCCAGGCCCGGCCGATGGCGGAATTCGCCTGATTGAACGGGCCAAGCGCGCCAATCGAGGAATTCATCTGGATTTGATCCCGGATCGGCCCATTGATCACCGCCATGCGCGCGAAGGACGACGTGGAACTGACCAGGGAAGTCTGCCCGGTGGAGGCGATCGCGAGCAGAACCGGCAGATATTCCGGCCTGGCGCCGGCCATCACGGCGTTGACGGCCACCATCTCAACGGTAAACTTCCAGGCCTCGTGCGGCCCGGATGGCCGCATTTCACCGACGACCTCATCCGGGGCGTGGCTGGTGCCCTTGAGCATGGCCTTCACCTTTTCTTCCGTGGGTAGGATGATGGGCAGACCGTCGGTCCACAGCTTGTCATGGAACATCTGCTGCAGGTTATCCGCGGTATCGGACGGCAGGAAACGCGGACGTTCCTCGCGTTCGATGGTGCCGGCATGCTTGTCCTTCTCGGCCAGTTTGTCCCTCAATCCGGCGATGATCTCCTCCAGCATCGGATTACCGGTGATGGGATCCTTGCCCTTCAGGTACTCATTGGATTCTTCCGTGGTACGGCCGGTAATGGGATGCGGCGTAAACGTAACGCGCAAGCCCGGCATCCCCTTCTTATAAGCAGTGGAGGTGGCCAGTTCGTCAAACGCCGAGGTAACCATCGCGACAGTGGGCACGCCCACGGTCTCCAATGTAATGCTGTGGCCGACGACCGCCGGCGAACAGGAGCTTCAATGCCCGAGCAGGACGATCGCGCCGTCGCCCTTGGCCTTGATCTCGGCCCAGAGATTCGGGTCGTCCTGCATATAACCGCCGACCTTGTCCACACCGATCCACGTGGTCTTTGGGTAGGCGGCCGCGAGGTTGTCCCGCAATGCATTTACGAACGGTTTCGTGTTCGCGAACTTGGTATCGACGATATAGATCGTCTTACCGTCCAGAGCTCCAGGGCGCTCCGCCATGGGAATCTGTTGAATGGCCGGCATGATCCCCCGGGGATTCATCACCCTGATCTGGTCTTCCGCGGCGGACGCAACTCCCGAGCAAAGGACCGAAAGGAAAACTACCGCACTAACCAACCGTCGACTGCAGTTTTTCATATCCGTACTCCCCAGTGGGTTAACATTCTGATTGAATGAAAAGCATACTCAGCTTCCGTGGATTTCACAACTTCTGTTCGGTCACTTCACGATAGGCAATAGTATGCCCGGAAATTTCCACAAACTCCCGATAGATAATGAGTTCCGGTCCTTATTGCGGCTTCACGAGGATTCAAGTGGGTAAATACCGGTCGTTGCAATACCATACTCGATCAAGAGCTCGGAGTGATTTATTGAGACATCTGGTCAAAATTAAATCACTCCGGCCCCTTTAACTCTCGAAACCGACCGCGAGCAATGTCACGACGAACAGTGCGGTAGCGAGACCGGTGCTCGCGAGGAATACGGTGTAGGCGATCTGCACGAACTGGTATTTCCGGAGCAAACTTTGTCCCATGGAATACAACTGCCGGATGAGGCTGTCGTAGAGCAGCCGCGGATCATCCATCAGCGTGTGGATCGACTCCTGAAAGTCGCTGAGTGGCATACTCATGAACTGGCCGAAAAACAACACGTTGACCTCGTTGCTTTGAATTTGCTCGACCGTCACCTGCGTACGGTTGAGACGCGGTCGCGAACCGATGACGGCGAATGCCAGGGAGATCATGCAGCCGGCGATGAGCACCAGCGCCGGGGCGAACATCCAGGATAGCGAGCCGAGACGCGGCGTGAGCACCGCGATCCCGACCGAGATGATGAAGCCGTTGATGCTGATCAGCATGTTCGCCTTGTTGTCGGCGAGTTGACTCAAGGCGATGTGATTCATGTAAGTTACGCGGAACATGGTTTCGATGCCGCGGTTCACGTCGGATTTCTTTTTCTTTTTCTTGTCCTGCTTGGGCTCACCAGCGATTGCCTCGACGACGGCGGCGCTGGGTGCACCGGACTCCGGCAGAGCCGGTTCCGAACCGTTAGTCGAAGATATTTCCTGAGTCATGGTGGGAGTAGTTGTTTACCGTGATCACGGCTTGACGCCGTCATTGGAGGCGAGAATAGACCATAGGTGCCCGTTGGACAAGGTTTCGTATTCAGGGAATGTCCGGCAGGGGGTATAGGTCAGGGGGGAACTGCCCACGCGGCTCTGGCGGCGTAGCGGGAAGCCGAGTCAATAGTTGCTGCAGGGCGGTGGCTGCCGGCTCCAGTGCAGCGGCAGACTGCAGATAGGGCAACAGTTCCGTATCGCCGGTGGGGATGGTGAGCAGCGTGCCGCGCTGTCGGTTTAGGATTCGTTCGCCTTCCAGAACCAGACTGGCCAGATGAGCACCGTAAAAGTCCGAGATACCCGTATCGATCACCAGCACCTTGCCGCCGAAGCGCGGCATGATGGTGCCATAACCGGGAGTGTGTCCGATCACGATCCGGTCCACGTCATAGAACGCAAGCAAGGCCTCCACGTGCGGGGCTTCGGTGGCCTC
>MGYR01000154.1:0-1032 GCA_001801825.1 Gammaproteobacteria bacterium RIFCSPLOWO2_02_FULL_56_15
CGTCACGCTCCCTTCGTCTAGTGGCCCAGGACGCTGGCCTCTCACGCCGGAAACAGGGGTTCGATCCCCCTAGGGAGCGCCATTCTCATTCCTTCGCCGTATAGCCTAAAACCCTGTCAGATGGATATATTTTCAGGCACTTTTTTGCTAGAGTCCTATGAGAACCGGATTCGCAGACAGCCCCTTACGATGAGCTTTCAAGCCAGGAACGAATCATGACACGTATAATCAACGCATTCTCCGCCGCTGTTGTATTGCTGAAGGCGCGGGCGGTTCTCGCTGCCATTTTGCTCTGTATATCCGCCTGTGGCCAAACGCTCTCTCCCGAAACCTATCTGCAACGCGCCAAGGATCACATCGCTGCCGCCAGATACAATGAGGGGATCATCGAACTCAAGAACGCCCTGCAGGGCGATGCGGAGCTTGCCGAGGCCCGCTGGCTGCTGGGTGATCTGTATCTCAAAGCCGGTGACGGGGCGGCCGCGCAGAAGGAGCTGGAACGGGCTGCTGCCCTGGGCTACACCACTCCGGACCTGGAGCTTGCCATCCTGCGCAGCATGTTGCTGCAAGAGGATTACACCGCAGTATTATTGAGAGCGCCGGATGTGGATGATGCGGATGCCACGGCGGATCTGCTTGCCATGCGCGGTGAAGCCCGGCTTGGGCAAGGCAATCCGGAGGAGGCTGCCGAAGCATTTAACCGGGCACTGGAACTCAATCCGGATTCCATCAGCGCATTGCTGGGGAGCGTACGTCTTGCTATCGGCACCGGCGCTTTCGACCAAGCCGGCGTATATCTTGAACATCTGGAGAGCATCGCGCCGGACCGCATCGAATTGGGATTATCACGCGGTGCACTCGGCCTTGCCCGTAATGATCCGAAAGCAGCGGAGGCCGGATATACGCAGGCCCTGGGGGTCGATGCCGGTAACCCCACGGCCCGTCTGGGTCTGGCACGTGCCCTGCTCGGTCAGGGCCGGAATGATGAGGCAGAGACCTATATTAATTCCATTAACCAGCAATATCCGAACA
>MGYR01000154.1:1067-14273 GCA_001801825.1 Gammaproteobacteria bacterium RIFCSPLOWO2_02_FULL_56_15
CTCCAGCGCGGTAACCGGCAACCGGCGAAGGATGCCCTGTTGCAGGTGGTCAGGGCCGATCCCGCCCATTTACAGGCCCTGATCACACTGGCTTCCATCTATTACCAGGATGATCAACTGGAGCAGGCCCAGTCCCACATCAAACTGTTCCAGGTCGCAGTACCGGATTATCTTCCTGCACAAAAACTGGCCTCGGCTATCAGTATGCGGCTGGGCAATGTCGATGAGGCTGTAAGTAACCTTGAATCTGTCATCAGCCAGGCCAGCAATGATGCCCAGTTTTATTCCATGCTGGGCAGCGCATATATGAGCAAGGGAAATGTAGAAAAAGGCACTACCTATCTCAGTCAGGCCGCGGAGCTGGCGCCGGATCAGGCCTCGATCAAGACCCAACTGGCCATGGGAAAACTCAGCGGCGGCAACATCGACCAGGCGATCGAGGATCTGGAATCGGCTGTGGAACTGGATCCGGAATTGATCCAGGCAGAGATTCTGCTGATCTCCGTGAATCTGCAAAAAGGTGATTTCAACAAGGCGCTCGAACTGGCCACGGAATCCATCGGCAAACACCCGGACAACCCGGTCTATTACAATCTGGCCGGCGCCGCCCATCTCGGTCTGAAGAACAAAAGCAAGGCCCTGGAGATGTTCAACCGCGCCATCGAGCTGGATCCAAAATTCACTCCGGCCATGATCAACCTCGCCCAGATGGACCTGCAAGATGGCGATAGCGAAGCGGCGCGGCAACGATTCGAGGCCGTGGTGGCGATCAATGAGAATAATATCCAGGCCCTGGTGGGTCTCGCGCGCCTGGCCCAATCCCGCAATGATGTGGAAACGGTTGCCCGCCATCTTCAAAAAGCCCGCTTGAACAATAAATACGCACTGGAACCACGCTTGATGCTGGCTAACTATTACCAGCAGAAAGGGGACATCAAAATGGCGCTTGAAGTGATCCGGGAAGCCAGAGATGTCGCCCCTGAGCGCGCCCAGGTGCTTGGTGTCCTGGGACAAGTGGAGAGCGCTGCGGGGAATCATGATGAGGCAATCAAGGCCTTCAGCACCTTGGCCACACTGCTGCCGGATAATGCCGATGCGTCTTACCGTCTGGGGATTGTCCAGACCGCGGCCGGTAAACATGCCAATGCGAACCAGTCCCTGCAACGGGCCAGGGAACTGGATCCCGATAATCCGACGATCATCGGCGCCCAGACCAGTCTCGCCATTCGCGAGGGCAAGTATGATGAAGCATTGGGATTGGCCAGCATCCTCAAGGAAAAACATCCGGATTCCCCTGAAGGTTTTGCAATGGAGGGGGATATTCACCTCGCCAGCAATCAGCTCGAGGAAGCGATCCGTGCCTATGAAAAGGCCTACAGCGTACAAAAGACCAGCCTGCTGGCCATTAAACTGCACGGCGCCTACCGATCTGCCGGCAAAACGGATGAGGCCTACTCCATACTGGAGAAATGGCTGGCGGATAACCCGGGTGACCCAGCGGTGAAGTCTGTGCTGGCCGGGAGCCGGCTGCAGGAGGGTGACAATGCTACGGCGGCACGGCTCTATAACGAAGTCTTACAGACGAATCCTGACCATGTTCTCTCCCTGAACAACCTGGCCTGGCTGATGCATCAGAATGGCGACCCTAAGGCCCTGCAACTCGCAGAACGCGCTTACCAGCTCAGCCCTGGGCTGTTAAATGTGATCGATACCTATGCCTGGATCCTCATCGAGCAGGATCAGGTCGAACAAGGACTTACCCTGTTGCAAAAGGCTATCAGCGGAGGTGTGCAACAACCGAGTATCCGTTACCACTACGCCAGCGGTCTGTCCCGTTCCGGGGATACCCTCCGGGCGATCAGCGAGCTTGAAACCATACTTGCAGCCAGCGATACTTTCCCGGAAAGGGAAGCAGCGCAACAACTGCTTGACCGGCTCCGCGCGGGCAAGTGATACGTGGCTCGAGGGGCTTGACTAAAGAATCATGAAATGTGCGTCAGAGAGGTATTTTATTTTCGTAGACCACACCATAGAACACCTCTCCGGATCCCGATAACTTATACTTTATTGATAAAAGTCAATTTCCAGCTTCCAGGTTTCTGTTTTCATTAGTTTTGACCAGTTGTTATCCAACGTAATCCCTGTATTGACCAGAGATGCAACACAGGGCCGAACTGTTCCCGTAACGTGACGCAGAAACCACCGTATGCAGCGCAATCTACGGTATGATAAGTGCCTGCTGCCTCCAGTACTTCACAATATGGGCTGTCAAACAACAATGTACCTCAGTTACAGCGATTAAGAATATGTCTAAATCGGATGACGGCAGGTATAATTAAAATTGGGGGAAGAGACAGATCGTCGTTCTTGTCGTGATTTGCGGCGCTTGACGGTTAAACTTCATTTAAACTGACTAGGGTAAGAAAAGATGCCACGTGGAGAGTTTGGATTCGTAAGACTGCTGGGACAAGACACACTGACCACCAGATTGGTGTCTGTCGGCAGCTTCCTGAAATCCTATCTTGGAGAGCAGGGCCGGCACCTGATACACGACGACCTTCGCAAAAAAACCTGGAAGCTGCAGCCGGGCTGGGAAAAAGCAGACCTGGCCGTAATCAGCCAGGCTGAATCGGGCGAGGTCATCGGTATCGTGGCGGAATATCCCGATGGCACCTTCGTGATGATCAGCGAGTATACGCCTCAGGCTGCCAACGGCGGTGTGGAACGACTCAATACTCTCACCAATATCTATCTCACAGAAGAGGCAAAACACCCCTATCACCGCGAACAATGGGGCTGGGAAGAGGTGACTCCCGGCGCAGTCATTCGCGAGCAGTTCACGGCTCGCCAGAACATGACGGGCCTGTGGGCCAAGGAAGTCGCGGTAATTGACCCGGACAAATGCAATGCCTGTCAGCAATGCGGGATCTGGTGTCCGGAAGACGCAATCAAACTCGACCCGGTAACCGGCAAACTGGACATCGTCGATTATGATTTCTGTAAGGGCTGCGGTATCTGCGGCTTTGTCTGTCCTCCAGAGCAGCATGCGATTGAGATGGTCGATGGCAGCAAGGTCAAAGCCGCCCAGCCCAATGTCTTTCATGGCATCTATGCAAAGCGGCTGGAGGTCAAAGGGGATTACATCCGGCATGAAGTGAACAAGATCGCCAACTTGCCAACGCAAGAATACCAGGTGATCTACCGGGAGGAATCAGGCAAACAGTCCCTCTCCGGGAAACGCCTGATCCAAGTCAAACATACGCCAAATGACAGCAAAGGCATACAGCGACCGTTTTTATATACCTATAGCAGCAGTGACGGCCAACACTGGGATAAGCTGGTCAGATCCATGACCAACATTCTGGTCTACGGTACCAGCGAGTATGACAAAGAGCTAGCCGCCAACATGCAACTGGAGGGTTTTGCCGTCCAGGCGCTGCCCTCAAGCAAAAGTGGCGACCATAACAGTGAGCTGCATTCATTTACCCGCGCTGGGCTTGCACTTAGCTCCGATACCCGCCTGGAAATGATGATCTCCAACCCGGATTCCGCCATTGATGCGGTAGTAAGCGCCCACTATGATAACTTCAGTACTGAACAGGACAAGTTGATCATGGAAAAGATCGGCGTATTGCGCGCTCCCTTCATGCCAACTACGACCCGCGACAGTCACTTAGAAGAGATCATCGCCAATATCGAAGCCAAGATGCCCCGCCCGGAAATCAAACAAGATGACCGGCCACTGGCCTTGCTGAAACAGCATTGTGGCGACATCAGCTCCGGGCACCGGCTATGCACCGGCTGCGTGGTCGGCACCGCATTCAATCTCGCGGTCCGCACCATGAAAGAGATCGACCCGGACTACGTGGCAGTTCACAGCGGGGCCACCGGTTGCGCCGAAGTGGCCACCACCATCTACCCGGATACCTCGTGGCCCAGTTTCCTGCATACCACCTTCGGCGGCCTGGGCGCCAATCTGGAGGGACTGAACGCGGCTTACCGCTATCTTAGCAAGACCGGCCGTCTGCAAAAGAAGATCAAATTCTTCGGCTGGGGAGGTGACGGCGGCACCTATGATATCGGCTTACAGGCACTGAGCGGTTTGCTTGAACGTGGGCTGGCCTCGGATTCCGTGTACTTCTGCTATGACAACGGCGCCTATATGAACACCGGCATACAGCGCTCCAGCGCCACTCCGATGGGATCTGCCACAACGACCTCACCCGTGGGTGAAGTCGTCCATGGCAAGCCCCAGTTCAGGAAGGACCTGGAACACATCGCCGGCGCCCATCGCGGAACCTATGTGGCCAGGGTTTCTCCTTCCCACCAGACCGATTTCATCAACAAACTTAAAAAAGCAATCCAGCATGATGGCCCGGCCCTGATTATCACCTATGCCAACTGCACCACCGGGCATAGAACGGATACCAACCTCACGGCCGATCAATCCAGCCTGGCCGTAGAGAGTGGGTTCTGGCCCTTGTTTGAGATCGATCTCGGTGAGACCCGGCTCAGTCAGCCTTATCCCAAGGCCTATGATCCGAGAACCAAACCTGAAGACCGGGTATCCCTCATCAGTTGGGTGCGTAGCGAGGGCAGGTTCGCCATGCATTTCGACAAGCAGGGCAAATTCACCACGCGGCAGCAGGAGATTGAATTCCGCCAAGCGGAGCGCCAATTGCTGGCGGACTGGCGACAGTTGCAGGCCGAAGATCGCCTGACCCGCAAGAAAGACAAGCTGATGGACGAGCTGACCGCCTATCTGCGTGAGAACAATGAAAAGCGCTTGCGCGACCTGACCACCAAACCGCATCTGTTCGGTCTGGGCGGTTATACCCAGACCTACCTGGAAGAACTGTCCTGGATGGATGATACGGGTAACCCCAAGCCGTTTCTCAAACAGGTCCTGCGACAAGTTCGCCTCACGATCGATCCGGAGGAATACAAGGCAAAAGACCCGGAATTGGGCGAAAAGCTATACCGTGTCTTCATCGAAGAATTCGAAACCCTTGCCCTGGATATGCAGGCGCTACGCAAGGAGCAGATCGCCAAGGCCGCCAACGCAGCCCGCGCCCAGCAGGCCATCCAGAAGGCCTCTGAAGGGCATCTCGATATGGCTGAATCGGAAAAACAGAAAAACCGCGCGGTCATCGGCGGCCGACCGATTGCCGGTCGTATCTTCGCCCGAGCTGGTGATGGCGGCGTCACCGCTGCCAAGATGTTCGCCAGCGTGCTGAAGGAAATCGGCCTGTTCGGCAAGTCCGCCCCCGACTACGGTCCGGAACGCCGTGGAGCGCCGGTAGGGACGAATTTCACCATCAGCGGCAAGGAAATGCGTACCCAGGCCAGTTTCCAGGATCTCAGCATCAGTATCGTCATCAACCCCGACGACGCCGGCTGGAAGATCGCCCAGTGGCGGGATGCCGTCGTCAGCGGCGGCGTGATTATCCTCAACACCTCTCGTTCCATCCGTGATGCACGGCGCCGCTACGAAATTCCGGATTCCGTGGCGCTCGTCACCACCGATGCCGTTGCCTTCCGGAGATCCCACAAGGTGCCGGAGACGGTGACCCTCCTGGCGGGTGTGCTGAAATTCCTGGCCAACCGGGGGATAGAGATACCGGAAGAGTATGTGGCGCAGAAATTGAAAAAGATCCTGACCAAGGAATTTGCCGACAAGGCCAATGCAGACAAGATCGTCAAGGGCAACCTGGACGCATTCTTCAGCACCTACCATGATGCACAATTATCCGAGTCCGGAACCGCACTCAAGGTGGACCGTAACAGCATCAGTACATCGGGCTTTGAGAAAGCCCCGCCGGATCAACTGATGACCGGTTCCGAGGCTGTCGCCGAGGTCTGGCGGCAGATCAATCCCGGGGTATTCGCCATGTTTCCCATCACCCCCAGTACCGAGGTCGGGCAGACCTTCTCCAATTTCTGGGCGGACGGGAAGGTGGATACGGAGTTCGTCCACACCGAATCCGAACATTCTTCGTTCATGATCATCATCGCCGCGGCCGCGGCCGGTGTGCGGGCGGTAACCTCCACCGCCTCGCAGGGCATGCTGCTCGGCAAGGAAGGCGGACCCCTGGCGGCCACTCTGCGCCTGCCCGTTGTGGTCAATGTAGGTGCGCGGGAGGTCAATGCACCGCTTAGCATCCACGCCGGTCATGCCGACTTCTACCAGTTCCGTGATGACGGCTGGCTGCATTTCCTCGCCCGCAACGCCCAGGAGGCCTATGACTTCGCCATCATAGCGCAGAAGGCCGCGGAAAAAGCCCTGCTGCCGGCCTTTATCAATCAGGACGGTTTTATCGTGACCCATAACAAGGACATGCTCGATATCCTTTCCGACGAACAGGTAATGGAATTCGTGGGTGAATACGACCCCGAGTTCAGCATTCTCAAGACCGGTGGTACCTATAACCCAATCGCCTTGCAGGATTATTACTCTGAACATGTCCGAAGCTTCTCGGAGGCCCAGAAACTGGCCACCCCGATCATTGATGAAGTCTTCGAGGAATTTGCCGCATTGAGCGGACGGAAATATGGTCGTATCAATGCCTACCGTCTCGAGGATGCCGAGGTGGTCATCGTCACCATGGGTTCAACCGAAGGCACCGCCATGGATGCCGCAGATGAACTCAGGGCGGAAGGACTTCCGGCTGGCGTCCTGGCGCTCAAGGTGTTCAGGCCCTTCCCCTTCGCAGAGATACGGCAGTCGCTGGCGCGGGTCAAGACCGTCATCGTCCTCGATCGGGGTAATTCACAGGGCACAGAGCTTGCCCCCCTGGCCACAGAAGTGCAATCCGCCATCAATCGCCGGGTGCTTTCACTGGAGTACGGCCGCGGCGGCAGGAATACCCCGCTGGACCTGGTAAAAGAGATTTACATGCTGGGATTCCTCCTGAACCGGGAGGTGGATCATGACAAAGTCGCGAAACTCCTCGCCCGGCCTGATCAAGAACTCAAGGCACTGCTTGGTGAACTGCGTACGCTGGAAGGCGCAGCCTTCAGCGACCGTTTCGTGGAACATCTGATTGCAGGCCGCCTTATCGAAGCCTTCGGCCCGAGGGAGCACATTGACGTTCGAGAAACCCAGAAACGGCGCGCCATCAAGTTGCGGATCATAGAACGGATAGCCCAGCAGGAAACAGGATCTACGTCCGGGAAACGCGGCCGCAAGGCTCGGGACGAAGAACTGGAAGTACTGCATTGATGCCAGGTTCGGTTGTGAGGATCGGAAAGCTGTGTTGTTGCTGAAAAAAACAGGATAAAATATCGCATTCAGGTATCAGCTTCGTATCACGAAACATAAAGGCAACACACCCGATTCGTTAACCAGGAGAGGAAACAGAGCATGAGAAACATCAAAAATATTCTTATAACAGTATGCGCCGTATTGTTCACCGGTCTGCCAGTGCAACAGTTGATCGCGGCGGAAGGCGGGGTGCAGGTAGGCGTGCTGGAGTGCAAGGTTGTACCTGGTTCCAGGGTCAATCTGCTCGTCCGTTCCACTGCCGATGTGGAATGTACCTATAATAATCAGGGCACGGTAGAACGTTACGCTGGTGAAACCGGTATCGGTCTCGGCCTTGACCTCAGTTTCAGACAGGATGAACAGATGCATTTCGCCGTGATTGCCGCCAGTAACGACGTAAATCCAGGTGGGCATGCACTGGCCGGAAAATACGTTGGTGGTGAACTGACCGCAACGGCCGGCGTTGGCCTGGGCGCCAAAGCGCTTATCGGTGGGGGAAACAACAACTTCAGCCTGCAGCCGCTGGCTTTGGAGACAAACACCGGGCTCGGCGCCTCCGGTGGCCTGAGTTTCCTCTACATTGAAAAAGCTCAATAAACAGCTGTAGATCCAAATCCCACGGGTGCCGGCCTGCCGGTTGGCACCCGCGTGTTATCCCTCAGTCTGCAAGATCTCCGGCACAACTCCCGGCAAGGGGATGATGTCCGGTGCGCCGCTATCACTCGAAAGCTACAAAACTTCCGCCCAGACCCTGAGCCATGTCCTACCCTGTGACACAGCATTGGAAACCCTGTGGCCTGATCCGTCGTCTACTGTCAATCTTTTACGACAGTGTATTGCTTTTTTCCGTGCTTTTTTTTGCGACAGCACTGATCATGCCGTTTACAGGCGGCGCGATAGCCAGCGGCAGCCTTCTCTTCCGGGTTTATCTGCTCCTCTGCTGTTATCTTTACTTCTGCTGGCAATGGGTGAAGGGCGGCCAGACCCTTGGCATGCGTGTCTGGCGCATCCGCGTTATATGCCACACTGGAGAAAACCCGGGCTGGAAGCACGCGACACTACGCTTCCTGCTCGCGGGGCTCTCCTGGCTTCCGGCCGGCGCCGGTTTTCTCTGGGCGCTAATTGACCACGGCGGTCATCCCTTTCATGACCGATTCTCCCATACCCGCCTGGTACTCTGGCCGGTTTCGAAGGATCCGATCTGAGAGGATTTTCTCCGGTGGACCCTCTGAATTAATCAGAGGTTACTCAGCTTTTCACTCGCAGGGAATGATAGATATAGATCAGCAACAACAGAGTCGGCAGGATCACACTGGGCAGGGTCGGCAAGTGGTAGACGATCCCCAGATGCCCGGAAATCTGGTTACCGATATGGAAGATAATACCGGCCAGCGCCCCGATAAATATCTGCCTGGCTATCGGCACCTGGCGTGAATGCGTCTGCACCAGTGGTATAGCCAGCAACAACATGGCGAGGATCGAAAAGGGTTTGGTGAATTTGGCCCAAAGTGCTTGCTCATACCGCGAGGCGTCCTGGGCGTTTTGCTCCAGGAAATGGATATATTGATACAAACCCTTCAAGGTAAGTCGTTGGGGCTCGATGATCACAGAATCGAACATGACCGGCTGCAGATCTGATTCCCAGATTGCCGCATCGAGCCTGGTAGTGGCGACTCCAGTTTCCGAGATCACCGTTTGTGTCAGATGCTCCAGCAGCCAGTGGTCATCGGTGTAGCTGGCCCGGGCGGCAAAGGTGCTGTTTCGGAGCCGGTTTTCGTCATCAAATTCGTAGATATACAATTCTTCCACCCGGTTATCGGGCAGAATCTTCCTGATATGGATAAAACTGTTTCCGTCCTTCCCCCAGAATCCATTCCTGGTATTGAGTGCAATCCGGTCGGAAAGGGCCATGGAACGCTTTTGCTGGGCCAACCCCTCACTGACCGGGGCGATGAATTCTCCGGTAATGACCGCCGCGACGATCAGGATAAACCCTGACTTTGCCAGGAGCACCGCCAGATCAACTCGCGAAACGCCGGCCGCGCGTATGACCGTAAGTTCATTGCCATGCGCCAGAATGCCAAGTGTCGCCATGCCGCCGATGACCGCCGCAACCGGGAATAATTCATAGGCAAGCCTGGGAGTGGTAAGCAAGACAAACAGCAAGGCATCACTGACCTCATAATCGCCACGTCCGGTCAGTTCCAGTTGGTCGATAATGGAAAAAAAAGAAAACAGGCTGACCAGCACCAGCAGCGCACATAGGGTGATCCAGATCAGGTTGACCGACAGGTAGCGCTGCAGGATCTTCATCTGCGATCGTCAACCACGTCACTGGCAGGGGGACGCCCGTTGCCGAAAGCGCTTTGCTGACTTCTGTACAGCGCCAATATCAGCATGGCGAGCCCGATATGCGCCCACCAGAGACCTATCCATGCCGGCAGCAGTTCCCGTATTACGAGGGTCCGTGAAATACTCAGGAGGTTGCTGTATATGAAATAGACCAGGATGGCGACCAGCAGGGCAAGGTAGCGGTTAGTGCCGAAAGAATATCTGGTGATGATGACCGCCAGCAGCGGCAGCAGTATCGAGGCGATCACGTAGGCCAAGCGCCATTGCAGCTCGCCGCTATATTCCGGTCTGTCGGAGTGGACCAAATCCAGTGTGGGCATTCCTTCGAGGCCCGCAGCAAGATTTCCGCTTCCACCCTGTACTATGAGCTGGGCATACCTGCGGTAACTGGTGATCTGGTATTCTTGACTGCCTATGGGTGCTATATAGCGGTGCCCATTGGCAAATACGATGTAGCGACTACCGCTCCGTTCTTCAAAATCAAAACCCGCAGAGTCGGAAGTAAGCAGACCGATCCGATCCCCCTCCCGCACCTGCAGAAACACACCCATCATCAGTTGTCCGTCGGCCGCGAGCTCGCGCACATAGACAACCCGGTCACCGTTGCTGAACTCTTTGAAGCGGCCAGGGGCGATCCCCGTAACATCGGATTCCTGCTGCGCCCTGATCCGCAACAGTTGGACTTCATTTTCGGCCCACGGGGATATAATAAAGGCCATGATCGCAACCAGCACAGCGTAAGCAAGGCTGAGTTTGAATACCGACCATAACATGAATCCCACACCAAGCCCGGCGACCCGCATGATGATGATTTCTCGATCCCCGGAGAGGCGGGTCAGGGCCAGGATGACGGCAAGGAATACAGCAACCGGCAGCAATCTGGGGACTACAGCAAGCATCTTGGCCCCTAGAACACCCAGGAGCAATCCACCAGGCAGATGTCCGGCCGCTGCATCCTCCAGGTAATCGACAAAGCGATGACTGGTGAGAATCAGCACCAGCAGGCCGATAATCCAGATCAGTTTTTCCAGGATCTCTCGCTGGAGGTATCGTTCCAGTATCATTTTCTTGGGTTGTAAGCATCGCCGCCGCCCTGCAAGACCACTTTGCATCAAGTGCTGAAATGAATACACTAGGCAAGCTTTAACGGTCTGCAGGCACAGCACCATCCACAATCAACCCAATACTACAGAATATTATGGAATTCAGCATCAAAAGCGGTAACCCGGAGAAACAACGCACTGGCTGCCTGATCGTAGGCATCACCGAGCCTCGCCGCCTGACGCCAGCAGCCTCGGCTCTCGACGAAGTCAGTAAAAAATATCTTTCGAAGATCATCCGTAAGGGGGACATCTCCGGCAAACCCGGGCAATCCCTGTTGCTGCACAATATTCCGGGAACAATGGCCGATCGCGTGTTGCTGATCGGTTGTGGGAAGGAACGCGAACTGGATGAAAAGCAGTACCGCAACATTATCGGCCACACCATCAATCAACTGGGCCAGACCGGGACCACGGAAGCCGTGAGTTATCTCCCGGAACTCAACGTCAAGGGCAGGGATTACTACTGGAAGATCCGTCAGGCTGTGGAAATCACCAGTAACCTGCTTTACGAATTCCGGGAATTTAAAAGCAAGCCCGCCAAAGACCGGAAAACCCTGCGCCGTATCACGCAAATGGTTTCTTCACGGCGGGACTTGGCGATAGGAATACAGGCCGTGTCGGATGGCCGGGCCATAACCCATGGGATCCGTCTTGCCCGGGATCTTGCGAACCGGCCAGCCAATGTATGCACCCCTACACATCTGGCCGCAGAGGCCCAGCAGCTCGCAAAATCTCTCCCTGCAATCAAGGTCACCGTGCTGGATGAGGACGCCTTGAAAAAACTGAAGATGAACGCCCTGCTCTCAGTTGCCCAAGGCACGGCGGAACCCGCCCGGCTGATCACCCTGGAATACAAGGGGGGGAAACGCAACGGACGGCCCATAGTTCTGGTTGGTAAAGGCATTACTTTTGACTCTGGCGGCATCTCAATCAAACCGGCGGCCAACATGGATGAGATGAAGTTCGATATGTGCGGCGCGGCCGCCGTATTTGGCGCCATCGCCACAGTGGCTGAGATGCAGTTGCCTCTTAACGTCATTGGCATCATAGCGGCTACCGAGAACATGCCGGGGAGCAAGGCCACCCGCCCCGGGGATATCTATACCAGCATGTCCGGGCAGACGATTGAGGTCCTAAATACCGATGCGGAGGGCCGACTGATCCTATGCGATGCCCTCACCTACAGCGAGCGCTTCAATCCCGATGTCGTGATTGATATTGCAACACTGACCGGCGCCTGCGTCATCGCCCTGGGTAAACATGCCACCGGACTCCTGAGCAACCACAATCCCCTGGCCAAGGATCTGCTGAACGCCGGCGAGAATTGTGGCGATCGTGCCTGGCAGTTGCCGCTCTGGGATGACTATCAGAAGCAGCTGGACAGTCCATTTGCAGATATGGCGAATGTCGGCGGCCGGGACGCCGGAACCATTACTGCGGCTTGTTTCCTCTCCCGCTTCACTAAAAAACTCAACTGGGCGCACCTGGACATCGCCGGCACCGCCTGGATAACCGGAGATAAGAAAGGAGCGACCGGGCGACCGGTGACCCTGCTGGTGCAATACCTGATGGATCGTTGTAGATAGGATTGATAGCTTTGCCTGATCTATCATGACTAGGGTTGATTTTTACCTCCTGGCGGGGAGCAGCAGCATCGAGGAAGTGACCTGTATCCTGACTGAGAAGGCCCGGCAACGCGGCCATTCAATACATATCCGGACCGCCTCCCGGCAGGACGCTGCTATGCTGGATGAATTGCTGTGGACTTACAAGGATACGAGTTTTATCCCTCACCGGTTGGCGGGCGAAGCCGGGCTCCTGGATACACCGGTATGTATCGGGTGGGATGAGCCAAAACCGGAACACGGGGATGTGCTGATCAATATGGTCCAGACCATGCCCCTGCATGCGGCCAGTTTCAACCGGGTTATTGAGATCGTGCCCGCTCGTGAATCGGAACGCGAGTCCGCCCGTGAAAGGTTCAGGCAGTACCGCGATCAAGGTTATGACTTGCATCATCACCCTATGGGCGCAAGCGATGCCGAAACCTGAGGATACTATACCGGCCGCCAGCCTGACCCAGAAGCTGGAGGAACTGGACTCGCTGCTGCCGGAACCCGGACCTCATGCCCCACGGGTAGGGGGGGAGGAGGCCCGGCCGGCCGTCACGCGGCCCGCCAGGGACACCCGCATACCGGTACTGGATAAACCGGTAACCGCCGAGGATCATGAAGAACTACACCCTCCCGGGACCAGAGCACAGGGTTACACCCGGCAGGAGGTCAATGAACTCCTGGAGAAGATGGAACTGCGGTTCATCAGTGAACTGGACAAACTGATCACTGAATTCAAAGACAGGATCGGGAACAATCTCACCGGAAATCCCCGGGGCAGCAAAAAGGATCAGGAAGATAACGGGGATTAATGATGGAAAAAACCTACCATCCCGCTGCGATTGAAGCCTGCTGGTATGAGTCCTGGGAAAAA
>MGYR01000154.1:14446-16508 GCA_001801825.1 Gammaproteobacteria bacterium RIFCSPLOWO2_02_FULL_56_15
TCACGCGGGCATTGCGACCCAGATGGTGGTGGAACGGCAGTTGGAGGCCGAGGGTCTCGGCCGCTTGCAGCTCGGCCGCGACAAATTCACCCGGGCAGTCTGGGACTGGAAGGAAACCTCCGGGAACACCATCACCCGGCAATCCCGCCGGCTGGGGACCTCGATGGACTGGTCGCGGGAGCGCTTCACGATGGATGCGGGATTATCCGCGGCGGTCACCGAAGTCTTCGTTCGCTTGCATGAAGAGGGACTGGTCTACCGCGGCAAGCGGCTGGTCAACTGGGACCCCGTGCTGCATACCGCCATCTCCGACCTGGAGGTGGTCGCCGAGGAGGAAGACGGGTTTTTCTGGCATATCCGTTATCCACGCGCCGACGGCAAGGGTCATCTCGTGGTCGCAACCACGCGCCCGGAAACCATGCCGGGCGACATGGCGATCGCGGTGCACCCAAATGACGGGCGTTATCGCGATCTGATCGGACAGAGCATGATTCTGCCGCTCTGCGATCGGACCATCCCCGTCATCGCCGATGACTATGTAGACCCTGAATTCGGCACCGGCTGCGTCAAGATCACCCCGGCGCATGATTTCAATGATTACGCCGTCGGGCAGCGGCACGGGCTCTCCGTTCGCAACATCTTCACGATCGATGCCGCCATCAACGAGAACGGACCCGCCGCCTATCAGGGACTGGATCGTTACGCGGCGAGAAAAAAGATCCTCGCCGATCTCGAGGCCGCCGGCCTTTTGGAGAAGACCGAGGCGCGCCGTTTTGTCGTCCCGCGCGGGGACCGCTCCCATGCCGTTATCGAGCCATACCTCACGGATCAGTGGTATGTGAAGATTGGACCGCTGGCCGAGCCCGCGATCCGCGCCGTGGAGGAAGGCCGGATCCGGTTCGTGCCGGAGAACTGGTCCAAGACCTATTTCGAATGGATGCGCAACATCCAGGACTGGTGCATCAGCCGCCAGCTCTGGTGGGGGCACCGTATCCCCGCCTGGTACGATGAGGCCGGCAATGTCTATGTCGGCCGTAACGAAACGGAGGTCCGGGCGCGCCATCAACTCGCGCCGGAATTGTCGCTACGGCAGGACGATGACGTCCTCGATACCTGGTTCTCCTCCGCGCTCTGGCCGTTCTCCACCCTCGGCTGGCCGGAGATTACCCCGGAGTTGAAGACCTGGTATCCGTCGAATGTACTCGTCACCGGCTTCGACATCATCTTCTTCTGGGTGGCCCGCATGATCATGCTGGGCCTGCAGTTCATGGGCGATGTGCCGTTCCGCGAGGTCTACATCACGGGCCTCATCCGGGATGAACACGGGCAGAAGATGTCGAAATCCCGCGGCAACATCCTGGATCCCCTGGACCTCATCGACGGCATCGGCCTCGAGGACCTGGTCGCCAAACGCACGCGCGGACTGATGCAGCCCCAGGACGCGCCGCGGATCGAAAAATCAACCCGCAAACATTTTCCTGACGGCATCGCCGCCTACGGCACGGATCCGCTGCGGTTCACCTTCGCGGCGCTCGCTTCTTCCGGCCGGGACATTCGTTTCGATGTCGGCCGGATCCAGGGATACCGGAACTTCTGCAACAAGATCTGGAACGCCGCCCGTTATGTCCTCATGACACTTGAGGCCGCTGATTATTACCGCCCGGATGCACCGCGCGTACTGGGTCTGCCCGAGCGCTTCATCCTTGCCCGCCTCGCAGAGACGCTCTCAACAGTGCATGCGGGCCTGAGTACATACCGGTTCGACCTCGCCTCGGCGGCCATCTATGAATTCATCTGGGACGAGTTCTGCGACTGGTATCTGGAGATGTCCAAACCCGCATTGACCTCCGCGGTATCCGATCTGGCGAGTAAATGCGGGACCTGCTACACCTTGATCCTGGCGATGGAAACAATCTGCCGCATGGCGCACCCGTTCATGCCGTTCATCACCGAGGAGATCTGGCAACGCGTCGATCCCCTCCTGAATCGCGCCGGCGGAAGTCTCATGCGCCAGCCTTACCCGGCCGCGAAGGATTTCCCTCAGGATGATAACGCCATCGCC
>MGYR01000155.1 GCA_001801825.1 Gammaproteobacteria bacterium RIFCSPLOWO2_02_FULL_56_15
CCGTTATTTCCACCGGGAAGAAACCATTCTCCCAGGAATTGATCCCACTGCGGAAATCCGTATCAGTGCCAGGATTGCCACTACCGCATGTATCGGCGCGCATGTATTTATCGGCGATGACAGCAGCATTGCAGAGGGAGCGTTTATTGGTCCGGGATGTGTCATCGGCGAGCATGTCACGATAGGCGCGAATACCAGGCTGACCGCGAATGCTACGATCTGCAACGGTGCGAGCATAGGCAGGAATGTGATCATACACCCAGGGGTGGTCATAGGTGCGGATGGCTTCGGGATCGTGAAGGATCAGGACAGTTGGCTGAAGATCCCGCAGATTGGCAGTGTCATCATCGGTGATGACGTGGAGATTGGCGCCAATACCACCATCGACCGGGGCGCCTTGAGCGATACGATAATCGAGGAAGGGGTAAAGATCGATAATCAAGTGCAGATCGGTCATAATGTCTTTATCGGCGCCCATACTGCAATTGCCGGTTGCGTGGCCGTGGCCGGCAGTGTGACCATTGGCAGACATTGCATGATTGGTGGTTTATCAGCCATCAGCGGCCATATTGAAATAGCCGATAATGTCATCATCAATGGCATGTCCGGCATAGCAAATTCCATAAAGCGATCAGGCCATTACGGCTCAGGCATACCGGCGATGGAAGCCAGGACATGGAAGAAAAATATCGTCAGACTGAAGCATCTGGATGATATTGTGAAGCGCCTGATGCAGCTGGAAGAAATAATCAAAAACAAGCGGTAAGAAACAAGGAATTATCTACTAGAGAAGAATCTATGACGACCATGAAGATAGGCCAGATTACCAATCTGCTGCCTCACCGGTACCCGTTTCTGCTGCTGGATCGCATCTTGAGCTGTGAACCCTTCGGCAAACTCACGGCGATCAAAAATGTGACCATAAACGAACCTCACTTCCAGGGGCATTTCCCAGGCAAGCCGATCATGCCCGGTGTGCTGATCATCGAAGCCATGGCGCAGGCAGCGGCAATTCTCGGAGAACAGTCATTAGAGTATTCCCCCGGCAAGGAATCTCTCTATTATCTGGTGGGGATTGACAAGGCCAGGTTCCGGCAGACGGTCGAACCGGGTGATCAGTTAATAATCGAAGTCAACTATCTTACAGTGAAAAGAAATATCTGGAAGTTTAGGGCGACTGCGAGCGTGGATGACCGGGTCGTGGCTTCGGCAGAGTTCCTGACCACCGTTGTGAATCCATAAGCTTGATAGATTCTACCGCCATTATCCATCCGGATGCCGTGATTTCTGACGGTGTCGAGATTGGTCCCTATACGTTTATCGGGGCAGGTGTGGAAATCGGCCGGGATACGTGGATCGGCCCACATGTCGTGATTCGCGGCCCGACGTTCATCGGCGAGCATAACCGGATCTTCCAATTCACCTCGCTGGGTGATGATCCCCAGGACAAAAAATATCGCGGTGAAAGCAATTCGCGGCTGAAAGTCGGAAATGGCAATACGATCCGCGAATTTTGCTCGATAAATCGGGGGACCGATACCGGCGGGGGACTCACAAGTATCGGTGATGACAACTGGATTATGGCCTATGTTCATATTGCCCATGACTGTGTTGTGGGCAGTCATACGGTATTCGCCAACCACGCCACACTCGCCGGGCACGTCTCCATTGGAGATTTCGTTATTCTGGGTGGTTTTACGGGTGTTCACCAGTTCTGCCGGATTGGTTCTTACAGCCTGACCGCGATCTCATCTGTCGTGGTCAAAGATGTTCCTCCCTATCTTATCGTCTCAGGCAACACAGCGCGGCCCAATGGCTTGAATCGCGAGGGACTCAGGCGACACGACCTGGACCAGGAGATCATTCAAAGGCTGAGTGCTGCCTACAAAACGCTTTACCGTGAAGGACTGCTGCTTAACGAGGCGCTGAGCGAGATCAGGAGCTCTAACCAGGACTGTCCTGAAGTGTTGGGATTCGTAAATTTTATCGAGGGGTCGACACGGGGTATCGTGCGTTGATCCACGAGTGCTTGGAATCGTGTGATGACCATGCTGCGGATCGGAATCATTGCCGGTGAGGCCTCAGGGGATTACCTGGGTGCGGATCTGATTGATGGAATACGGCAACAGATCCCCGGACTCAGCGTTGAAGGTATCGGCGGCGCCAGGATGATTGCCGCAGGCTGCCATAACCTGTTTCCTATGGAAAAACTTTCAGTCATGGGTCTGCTGGAAGTGGTCCGCCACTACCGCGAACTGACGGGGATTCGCAATCATTTGACACGGCATTTCCTGAACGACCCGCCGGATGTTTTCATCAGTATCGATGCACCCGATTTCAATCTGGAACTGGAGCGTCGATTGCGCGCCCGGGGCATACCCACCGTGCATTATGTGAGCCCGCAGGTATGGGCCTGGCGTGCATACCGTCTCCGCAGCATTGCCCGCGCAGTGGACCTCATGTTGGTTTTATTTCCTTTTGAGCAGGATTATTACAGGCGTCACGGGATTGCAGTGGCCTGTGTAGGGCATCCGCTGGCAGGGCAGATTCCGCTGCAACCGGACCCCGAGGCTGCCCGCCGCCGGCTAGGGCTGCCCAAGGACGGCGTCCTTATAGCATTCATGCCGGGCAGCAGGAGGATGGAACTGAAACGTCTGCTGGTCCCTTTTC
Source organism: Gammaproteobacteria bacterium RIFCSPLOWO2_02_FULL_56_15 (assembly GCA_001801825.1). Lineage (GTDB taxonomy): Bacteria > Pseudomonadota > Gammaproteobacteria > Eutrophobiales > Eutrophobiaceae > 2-02-FULL-56-15. Next base: position 2,671 of record MGYR01000155.1, read on the forward strand.
TGCAGGCCGCACGGGAGATCCACCAGCTCCGACCGGAAGTTCGGTTTGCCACCAGTCTGCTGGATGATCCCGCGATTCAACTGCTTGAGAAAACCCGACGTGGCTTGAAGTTACAGGACCTTCCCCTGACGGTATTCAAAAACCAGGCCCATGCTGTGCTGGAGGCTGCGGATCTGGTCTTGCTGGCCTCCGGGACCATCACACTGGAATGCATGCTATACAAGAAACCCATGGTGGTAGCCTATCGTATGCACTGGTTGAGCTTTTGGCTGATCCGCGCCCTCATTAAAATCAAGTATGTCGCCTTGCCGAACATCCTGGCCGGTGAACGTCTGGTCCCGGAGTGCCTGCAGTCGGATTGCCGGCCGGAGCGACTGGTGGAGGAAATGAATCACTGGCTGAACAATCCCGCTGCGGTAGAGCAATTGAAGGTAAGATTCGCCTACCTGCACGGCCAATTGCAAACGGGGAACGATAATCCTGCCGCCAAGGCCATCTTGCAGATGCTGGGCAGGGGATGAAAACTCTGCAAATCATGCAAGCCGGCATCTCTGAACGTATAGCCGGTGTGGATGAAGTGGGCCGGGGACCATTGGCGGGACCAGTGATCGCCGCCGCAGTGATCCTTGATGGAAACCGGAGGATTGAGGGATTACGGGATTCCAAAGAACTCTCAGCACGTAAACGCGTGGTTCTGGCTGAGTCTATCCGGCGCCATGCGCTGGCTTGGTCGCTGGGCCGTGCGGAGCCCGAAGAAATTGATCGCTTAAATATCCTGCAGGCGAGTATGCTGGCCATGCAGCGTGCGGTGGCGGGACTCGCAATAGAACCAACTTCCGTACTGGTGGATGGAAATCAGAGCCCATTATTATCTTACCCGGTGCGGACTGTGGTTGGAGGCGATCGGCTGATCCCCGCGATCAGTGCCGCTTCGATCCTGGCCAAGGTATGCCGGGATGCGGAAATGGAAGAAATCGAGGCACAATACCCGGGTTACGGGTTCGCGCAACACAAAGGGTATCCCACCTCTGCCCATCTTCTGGCCCTGGCATTGCTTGGACCCTGTCCCCTGCATCGGCGGTCCTTCGCGCCGGTACGAAAGTTGTTATGATCGCACTGCTATAGTTACATTTCTTATTGGATAAAGTCTTGTCCTCCTCATTTATACATCTGCATCTCCATAGCGAGTACTCTCTCGTGGATGGCATGATCCGGATCCCGGATTTGATCCGGGAGGCGGTAGCTATGGGAATGCCTGCCTTGGCGCTTACGGAGCTGGGTAACCTTTATTCCGTAGTCAAGTTCTACCGGGCCTGTCAGGAGGCGGGTATTAAACCGATCATTGGGAGTGAAGTCCGGATCCTCGATGAGGCACGTGGTATCGGCGGCAACCTGGTCCTCCTGTGCCAGAATCGTACTGGTTACCTTCATCTCTCCCGGTTGATCACCCGCAGCTATACCGAGGGGCAATCCCGCGGCGTGCCATGGATACGGCATGCCTGGTTGCGGGGCGCCTCCGAAGGATTGATCGCCCTGTCCTGCGCTCGTGAGGGTAACGTAGGGCAGGCAATCCTCATGGGCAAGACGGACCTCGCCAGAACCTTGTTGGCTGAATGGCTGGAGATCTTTCCGGATCGCTACTATCTGGAAATACAAAGGACCGGCCGGGAAGATGACAGAGCCTGCATTGAGGGCTCTGTTGAGCTCGCGTTTAGCTGTAATATTCCTGTGGTTGCCACGAATGATGTCCGTTTCCTGCGGGTTGATGATTTCGAGGCGCACGAAGCAAGAGTTTGTATTCACCAGGGGACGGCGCTCAATGATCCGCGCCGCTCGCGGGGATACTCGGAGCAGCAATTTCTGCGGAGTTCTGATGAAATGGTTGAACTATTTCACGACCTGCCGGAAGCGATTGGAAACACCCTGGCAATCGCCATGCGCTGTAACATGGAATTCAGTTTCGGTACTGCCAACCTGCCTGACTTCCCGGTTCCGGAAGGCTTTGATCAGGCCTCCTGGCTGCGGCACGAAGCCGAGGCCGGACTCGACCGCCTTTTTCAATCCGGACAGATCCGGCCTGCCAGCGGAGAAAATCAACAGGCTTTGGATGTTTACCGCAAGCGCCTTACGAGCGAGTTGAAAGTCATCATCGATATGGAATTTCCCGGATATTTCCTTATCGTGGCTGATTTTATCCGCTGGGCCAAGGAACATGATATACCGGTGGGTCCCGGACGGGGTTCCGGCGCCGGCTCCCTGGTGGCCTATGCGCTGAGCATCACGGAACTGGACCCCATTCGCTATGAGCTGCTATTCGAACGCTTTCTCAATCCGGAGCGGGTTTCCTTACCGGATTTTGACGTGGATTTCTGCATGGATCGACGTGACGAGGTTATCGAATACGTGGCGCAGCGCTATGGCCGTGAACGGGTATCCCAGATCATCACCTTCGGCAGTATGGCAGCCAAGGCTGTGGTCAGGGATGTGGGCAGGGTTCTGGGGCACCCCTACGGGTTTGTGGATCAGATCGCGAAGCTGATCCCCTTTGAACTGGACATGACACTGGATCGCGCGCTGGAACAGGAAGAGTTGTTGCGGGTCCGTTACGAGGCAGAAGAGGATGTTGCAACGTTGATCGATCTGGCCAGAAAACTGGAAGGATTGGCGCGCAATGCAGGACGTCACGCCGGAGGCCTGGTAATCGCTCCGAAACCCCTCACGGAGTACATGCCGCTCTACTGTGAACAGGGATCAACGGCGACCTCGACCCAGTTTGATATGGGGGATGTAGAGGCCATCGGGTTGGTCAAGTTTGATTTCCTTGGCCTGAGAACACTGACTATCATCGACAACGCCGTCAAGGATATCAACGGTTTCCTGATGAGGGAACAAGGTCCGGCAGTGGATATCCGGAGCTTAGCGCTGAATGATCCGGAAACCTTCCGTTTAATTCAGCGAATGGATACGACGGCTATATTCCAGCTCGAATCGGAGGGCATGAAGAAGCTCATCAAGCGGTTGCAACCGGACAATTTCAACGACCTGATTGCTCTCGTCGCATTGTTTCGCCCAGGCCCTCTGCAATCGGGTATGGTGGATGATTATATCGACCGTAAACATGGGGCTCGCGTGGATTATCCTCATCCCGCCCTGGAGCATGTCCTCAGTCCGACGTATGGGGTCATACTCTATCAGGAACAGGTCATGCAGATTGCGCAGATCCTTGCCGGTTATTCGTTGGGGGCGGCAGACCTCTTACGTCGGGCCATGGGAAAGAAGAAACCGGAGGAAATGGCAAAGCAGAGAAGCGTATTCGTCGAGGGAGCCGTTGCCCGCGGCGTCGAGGAGAGAAAGGCCACCTATATCTTTGACCTGATGGAAAAATTCGCCGGCTACGGTTTTAATAAATCACATTCAGCCGCCTATGCCTTGTTAGCCTATCAGACCGCCTGGCTGAAGGCGCACTACCCGGCGGCGTTCATGTCCGCGGTATTTTCTGCGGACATGGACAATACCGACAAGATTGTCATGTTGCGCGACGAATTGCGCCAGATGGGCATCAAGCTGTTGCCACCGTCAGTGAACCGTGGCGAACATCGCTTTCAGGTAATCGATGCCGCCACCATTCAATTCGGTCTCGGCGCCATCAAGGGAGTGGGAAGTGCAGCAATTGAAAATATCCTGCAGGAACGGCGCGCGCAGGGGGAGTTTCGTGACCTTTTTGATCTGTGCCACCGGGTGGATAACCGCAAGGTCAACAAGCGTGTATTCGAGGCGCTGATCCGGTCCGGCGCATTGGACGACTTGGGGCCGGGCAGGAGCGCCATGATGGCCAGCCTGCTGAAGGCCACGCAACTGGCCGAACAACACGCATCCAACCGCAATACGGGCCAGGATGACCTCTTTGGATTGGGGACCGGACCGGTCACGGGCCATACAGAGGAATTTGAGACTCATACTGTGTCCTTTGTGGTTTCCGGCGACTGGGACGATCAGGAACGTCTCCATTGGGAGAAAGAGACGCTGGGTTTTTATCTGGAAGGTCATCCTATCAGCCGCTACGAAAAGGAATTGTCGGAAATCATCACGGTACAGTTGCGGCAGGTGAAGAAGGAAAGGTTGCGGGTCGCCGGTTATATCGAGAATATCCGGACCCGGGCCGGGGCTCGTGGGCGCACGGCGGAGATTCGGCTGGATGACCGTACTTCAAGGATGCAACTGACACTCTATCCGGAAGTCTATGATCGCTACCGACCAAACTTGATCAAGGATCGACTGATAATCATCTGTGGCGAGGCGATTGAGGACGATTATTTCAATTCAGGGTACTATATCAAGGTGGATTCCGTGCATGACCTGGATGAGATACGTAATAATTGCGGTGTATTGCGGCTGAGCCTGGACCACACCATGTCCACAAACGGCGTGATGCACGAACTGAGATCAGTGCTGGCAACAGCTAAAGGTCGTACCCGGCCTGTCGTGGTTGAATATGATAACGGCAAGGCCACCGGGCGTCTGACTCTAGGGGAGGCATGGAAGGTCAGCATAGATGATGCATTGCTGGGTAGCCTGCGGGGTCTGCTGGGTGGTGAAAACGTCAATATCGACTATTATCAGGTGTCTCAGTACCTGTCCATCGGATAGCGAAGCCATTGCAAGGGGATGTACCGGAGATGAATTTTGAGGATTTTGAACAACCAATCGCAGAGCTGGAAGCGAAGATTGAGGAGTTGCGGCATGTGAGCAATGACTCTGCGATCGATCTCAATGATGAAATTGTCCACCTTGAGAAACAGTGCCGCGATCTGAAGCAATCGGTCTTCTCGAAGCTAACACCCTGGCAAATCTCGAGGGTCGCCAGGCATCCGCAACGGCCCTATACCCTGGATTACATCCGCCGGATCTGTACGGATTTTCATGAACTGCACGGGGATCGCAACTTTGCCGATGACCCCGCAATCGTCGCTGGTATCGCCAGACTGGCCGACGATCCCGTCGTTGTTATCGGACATCAGAAGGGTCGTGATATCAAGGAGCGTATCTACAGAAATTACGGCATGCCAAAGCCTGAAGGGTACCGCAAGGCCCTGCGAATCATGAATCTGGCCGAGCGCTTCCGGATTCCGATACTGACTTTTATCGATACGCCGGGCGCCTATCCTGGCATAGGCGCCGAAGAAAGAGGGCAGAGCGAAGCCATTGCCAAAAACCTGGAGGTGATGTCGTCATTGCGGGTTCCCATCATCGCCACGGTGATCGGGGAAGGTGGTTCGGGCGGGGCGCTGGCTATCGGTGTCGCGGACCGCGTCATCATGCTCGAATACAGCACCTATGCTGTTATCTCACCGGAGGGTTGCGCCTCCATCCTGTGGAAAAATTCCGACAAGGCGGAAGAAGCGGCAGAGGCCATGGGCCTGACTTCCTCACGGCTGTACGAACTGGGCGTGGTGGACGAGATCATCAAGGAACCACTGGGCGGCGCCCATAGGGACCATGACGCAATCGCCGGCAGTATCCGTCAGACGCTGCTCGGGCACCTGGCCGAATTGCGGCAACAGAGCGAAACAGAACTGCTGGCCTCGCGGCAACAAAAGATCCGAGCCTACGGTTTTGTACAGTAGTAGAATGCTGTTCCTACCACCCTGAAAGTGCAGATTGGCGCCAACTGATTTAACACCCTCCGCAGTCCTTCGGCTCCTGGCCGGATTCCCGCAGGCCAGATGTTGCTGGATTGCCTACAGCGGCGGCGTCGATTCCCATGTGCTGCTGCATCTCCTGTACCGACTGAGAAATGAAATTACGTCAGAACTCAGAGTCTTGCATGTGAACCATGGTATCAATGCCGGGGCTCTGCAGTGGTCTCGCCACTGTGCGGCGGTATGCAAGGGACTCGGTCTGGAGCTGGTAGTGGAGCGGATCGATATAGACAGACCATTGGGAACCAGTATCGAGTCCTGGGCGCGGAAACAACGCTACACATTGCTGGCCAGACACATGCAATCAGGGGATCTCCTGCTCACTGCGCATCACCAGCAGGATCAGGCTGAGACCCTGCTTCTGCAATTACTGCGCGGGGCCGGTGTAAAGGGTTTGGCGGCCATGCCCCGTCTGCGGGAATTTTGCGGAGGCTGGCACGCGCGGCCCTTGCTGGACTTTACCAGGCCTCAAATCCTCAGCTATGCCGTCCAGGCGGATCTCCAGTGGATCGAGGATGACAGCAATCTGGATGAGAGCCTGGACCGGAATTTTCTACGCCGGCAAATCTGGCCTCGATTGCAGCAACACTGGCCCGGTCTGTCACGGACGCTCGCGCGCGTGGCCAATCATCAAGCGCAGGCAGCCAGTCTGCTGGAAGACCTCGCGCGGCAGGACCTTGGTTCCCTGCGGCTGCAGGAGGGATCCATCCTGGACAATCGGCTCCTGCAGTCCATCAGTCGCCCCAGGCTTGCGAATCTGCTCAGGTACTGGCTGCAGGAACTCGCCCTGCCAACCCCCAATGCCGGGAAATTGCAACAGGTGATCGAGGATGTGATCCATTCCAGTTACCAGGCTGGCCCCTGTGTGCGTTGGAAAAATGTCGAGATTCGGCGTTACCGGTATGGCGTGTATGCCCAGACCGTGCTGCCGGAGCACGATCCGGATTTGATCCTGGACTGGAATCTGCAAGAGAGTTGTGGAATTCCAGTGGGCACTCTGCAGGCACGACTTGCCCAGGGACGTGGGATACGCTGCACTGCAGTCCCAGGTGAAAAATTACAGATCCGTTACCGGAAGGGGGGGGAGCGACTGAAACCCGCGGGTAGCGAGCATCACAAACCACTGAAAAAGCTGTTTCAGCAACGGGGGATCCTCCCCTGGTACCGGGATCGTATCCCCCTGCTTTATGCAGGTGACGACTTAGTCGCTGTTGCCGGGTATTGGGTAGCTGGGGAATATTCAGCCGCTGACGATGAACCTGGTTGGGAGATCCACTGGTCAGCCGCGGCGCAGGCTTTGACTCCGGATATCAACCGGTGACGGCAGGCGCCCTGGTGTGCTGTATGGCGGTATCTTCATCGAGAGTGTAATCCGCAGAATACAACGTAAAGCGGAGGAAGATATCACCGATCTCCAGGATATCGCCTTCCTGAAGTTTTTTCTTTTTGATCTTTTCTCCGTTTACATACAAACCATTGAGTGATTCGACGTCGAAAATAATAAAATTGCCGTTGCTGGAACGGTGAATCTCTGCATGCCGGCGGGATACTGATCCGTCTGGCAGAGTGAGTTCATTATCACGAGTTCGTCCGATGCGCCAGATGGTATTGGTGATAGGGTAGCGGGTGGCTTTTTCATCCTGCACCACCAGGTAGGCAAAGGGTTTGAAAGCAGCCGGTGTGCTGGTGCGGTTTTGCTTGTTGGTACCCTTCTCCTGAAATACGACCACCAGGATGATGATAACCAGAATCATAAGGATCCCCAGGATTATCGGTATTCCGTACCCTAGCCAGGCATCCATTTCCTCAGGCTCAGCCGGAGTTGAGATGACTGTGTAGGCCGGTTGTGCATCGCCCGCCGGTGCTGGCGGGGCCGTAACCACCGGGCTGAGCTTGGAGCCCGGCTGGATGAGCGGAACAACGGCCTCGATATCACCAATATCCGTTTCGAAGGTGATCGCGATTGCAGGGTTCTCGCGAAGAAGTTGCTCCGGGACAGATTGTAGATCAACAGAGAACCTGCCGCCGCTGTCGATATTCTCGAACGGCAGTTGCATGAACTGCTCCGGCAGGTCGTACCGCTCATCCGCTTCGATGTAAATTCCGCCGGTCTCCTCACTCAGCCGGCGCAGCGATTGGAGGGCTACGGATAAGGAGACAGATCGGGGATAGCCGAAACTGTTGATAATGACATGAGCCTTTCTGGCGGCATTGATTACATCCTGATGATAATATGCGATATCTTCCGCCTGGCCATCTGAAAAGAGGAATATGGATTTCCGATCCGCCTCGATACTGCCCAGAGTATCGATCGCCTTGATTACATTCCGATAGAGTTCGGTTGTTTTCCCCGTTGCGCGCAGTGTGCGAGTAGCCTCAAGGATGGTGTCGCGGTTAGCGCCAATGGGGGATTTGATTACCAGGCTCTTATCGAAGCTGGCCAGGCCCGTCTTGTGGTGGGGCCCGATAGCCTCAAGTAGCTCAGCGATATGCCTGATATTAATTTCGACCACGTTTTGTCTGGCGGGATCGCTGGTATCCACAAGGAACAGGATCGCAGACACGGCGAGGCTCCAGGGGTAGGTTTCACGTCCCGTTAATGGCAAGTTTCTTTCCCCTGTACGTGCACGAATTTCCAACGGTGGTTCGGGGATCAGCATCCGGTATCCGCAATCGAGGACTTTGGAGTCTCTCTGCTGACATTCCAGATAAAGATTGCTGGTGAGCACATCCCAGGCTGCGACCTTATTTGAACAGATCAGACCGGCTATCAGGAAAAGAACCATGCCCGATAGGCTGATGGGAACTTTCCAAATTCGTAAATTATTCCAGAATGCCGGCACGCATTTACTCCCGTATCAGCACTCGGGTCCCGTAGGAGACGTACTGTCGCAATTCGTTCATTTCATCGTTGGTAAGCGCGATGCAGCCTTCCGTCCAGTTGAAGGATTCATGAATTTCGAGCGTTTCCCCGGTTTCCTCTCCAACTCCATGAATTCCGATAAACCCACCGAGTGCAGTATTCTGGGGTGGGACCGCGCCATTTTTTATTGCGGTCACGATTTGCCGGAACTCACTGGCGCTGATGGTCTGATCGCGGTAACCATGCCAGGCATCCACGGTATTGGGATAATTCAAGAGCATGAAGAAAAAAAACTTGCTGTCATTGTTGAAATCCACCACCTGATAGGCGCCAACCGGTGTTCGATTATCCCCACGTCTGCGCTTAGCCCCATGATCCGCCTTGCCGAGCGAGATATGGAAGCTGCGGACCACCTGCTCACCGGAGAGGACCTTCAGCTCCCGGGTGGATTTATTGATCTCGATGAGATAAGGACTGGATATTGCGGCACTGGATGAACCATGGAAAATGAACAGTGTGAGAATCCATACGGCTCTCCATGTGATCAATCCTGGGTAATCGGGGTTTCTAAGCATAGGCACCTGTAGCGCTGTTTGTATCATGTCTTGATGATGGCCATGATTATAGTATCAGTATAGTGGTTTCAGGGTAAAAGTTTGATAACAAATTTACGTTTAAAAAAAACTAATCACGATCCGGTTGCGCTGGTTTTCATCTTCATCGATTTCGAGGCGGCCGCCGTAAGCCGCGATGATTTCATGCACGACCGCGAGACCGATCCCCTGACCTTCCTGCCGGGTATCCAGGCGTATACCGCGCTCCAGCACCCGGCGTCGGACGCTGTCAGCGATGCCCGGGCCGTCATCCTCGATGGCGATCTCAAGCCCATCACGCGCAACCCCGGGGATTTTTCTTGCGGTGAGCCAGATTTCCCTATGGCAGTATTTACAGGCGTTATCGAGCAGATTCCCCAGGATCTCCAGCAGGTCCCCCTCGCTACCATAAAACACCAGGTCTGGGTCCAGGCTGATGTGATCAATGATAGTCTTGTCACGATAGACCTTGTGCAGCGAACCGAGGATCTTTTCGATGGCCGGTGCAATCGCCACCGGTTGGGCAAAGGTCTGGCGCGAGGCGGAATGACGGCCCAGTTGATAATCGATAATGGCCCGCATACGCTCAAGTTGCCCCCGCATTTCTTCCGCATCGTCAGCGCCGTGCGTACCCTCGAACCATCCCCACAATACCGCCAGCGGGGTTTTCAGGCTGTGGGCCAGGTCCGCCATGGTATGCTGATAGCGTTCCAGTTGGTGCCGCTCGTTGACCAACAGGGCATTCAGGTTTCTGGTCAAGGCGCTAATCTCGCGTGGATAATCATTGGCCAGGGTCTGCTGCCGCCCGGTTTCCACCGCCTTGATCTCTTCCACGACGCGCCGCAGCGGCGCCAGGCTCCAGGCCAGGATCGTACCCTGTACCAGCAGCAACAGGCCGGAGGCCAAGCCCAGCCCCAACCACAGGGTATGACGAAAGGCGGCGACTTCCGCCAGATAACTCACCTGGCTTTCCAGTACTGTGAACATATAGGTGTTGGCGCCGCCTGATTCCCGTTCCCAGGCGACGGTAAAGCGATAGACAAACATTTTGCCGTAATTATTGATAGCCGTTTCCCCGAAGGCCGATACCCCGACGGCCAGTACCGCAAAAGAGCCCAGGGGCAGATCCAGTGCGGACAGCGAGCGCCATAGCTCCCTGCCGTCGCTATCACTGACCAGCGCGTAGAGTCCGGAGCCGGGTTGTGCATAACGGGCTTCGGGCAGGGCCTCCGGCAGATATAGTCGATCTTCGGCATCGAGATCCGCGGCCCCCAGCAGGGTGTAGACCTGGCCCTGCAACCGGTATTCCAGCGCGGTCCGGGCGCTACTCTGAAAGGCGCGGTCCAGGATCAGTCCGGCGGATCCGAGAAATACCGCCAGCGTAATGGTCGTCGCGATCAATAAACGCAGGTTCAGGGAGGGATTCACGTACCGTGCGGCAGATTGAAACGATAACCCCGTCCGCGCAGGGTCTCGATGGGATGGATGACGTTGTCAGGGTCCAGCTTCTTGCGCAAGCGACCGATGAATACCTCGATGACATTACTGTCGCGATCCTGATCTTCCTCGTAGATATGCTCGGTGAGCGCCGATTTGGAACTGACCTTGCCGGCATTCACCATCAGGTAATGCAACAGGCGGTATTCATAGGCGGTAAGTTCCAGCACCTGGCCATTAACTCTGACTTCCTGGGAACTGGTGTTCAGATGTACCGGTCCGCACAGGATCTCGGCCTGGGCCAAACCGGCCGAGCGGCGGATCAATGCCCGCACCCGCGCCAGCAATTCTTCGATATGAAAGGGTTTGGCCAGGTAATCATCGGCGCCGGTCTCCAGTCCCTCGACTTTCTCCTGCCAGCGTGTCCGTGCTGTCAATATCAGAATGGGATACCGGCAACCCGCCGCTCTTGCCTGGCGTATCATTTCGATGCCGTTCATCTCCGGCAGGCCCAAATCGACAATCGCGAGATCGAGGGCGTATTCCTTCATGAAGTAGAGACCTTCCTTGCCGTCCACAGCAATATCTACGGCAAAGCCTTCTGCGCGCAAGCGGTTGGCCATCTGGGTACGAATTCCGGCTTCGTCTTCGACGATCAACACGTGCATGTTATTTCTCTTTTGCCGGTACCTTGACCGTCCGCACGCGGCCCTCGGCATCGAGGACTTTCACCTCGTAAACCTCCTTGCCGTTTTCCTTCCGTGTCTCGGCGGACAGGACGCGGCTATTATCCTTCTCCTTGACGATGCGGGTGGCCTGCTCCAGATCTGTGGCGCGCTTGTCTTCGGCATGGGCAGGCGCCGCCGCGCTGCCGGCTGCCCCGGCAAGCATCACACCCAGCAGCAATTGTTGTAGTCGTTTCATGCTATCAGTCCTGGCTCGTTACCCGGGAGACGAACCAGCGCCGCTCCCGTCTCCCTATTATACGCCGCTAGCACGCCATGGTCAGTCCCAGCCCGGTTAATAGCGTCTGGCCTGGATGGCAAGGTAGGCGCCGGGATGGTGATCGCTCCGGGTATGATAGGTCCGGCCACGATAGTAATAAGTTACGTGGTAGCCCACAATCTGCTCTTCGTAGCGGTAGGAATAGCTGGTTTCGCAGATCTCGACGGGCCGGCCGTAACCGCCACGACGATGATTGCCGGCATCCAGGTCATGGGCGATGGAACTGCCCAGCACTACGCCGGCGATGGTGGCGGCGGTATTCCCGTTGCCGCGGCCAATCTGGTTACCCAGTAATCCGCCGAAGATACCACCGATAATCATCGGCGTGGCGCTGACGTGGCTCCGTGGGTAATGGGTATTTTCGATCCGGCATTCCTCATAGGGCTCCGCGACTTGTACAGTTTCGACGATCGGCACTACCCGGGTTACCCGCGCCTGGTCATGGCGCCGGAACGGACGCGGCTCAAACCCATAGCGGTGGTCGGCGGAAACCGGGGGGATAAGTAGGCAGCTCAGTGACAAGCCCAGGATAATCTTCATTTTGGTCTTCATGGTACTCTCCTTTAGTTTCAGGGTAAGGGCAGGATAACGGCTGCACCATTAACCCAGACTGAATTGAAGCTGAAGCGAACCTGAACAGAAAAATACGGGGAAAGTTCGTAGGGTGGGCACGATTTTTGTGCCCACGCGGTTGGTGTGCGGCGCAAGAAAGCCTCCCGGTAGAAATAGGTCGCATCTACAATGTCGGTTCTTCGCTAAAGCGAACTTCCTGGCCGTTACCTCCAATAGGTGTTGTCTTATCCGCGTGGGCACAGAAAACGTGCCCACCCTACCAAACTGAATTGAAGCTGAAGGGAATCTGAACAGAAAAATAAGGGGAAAGGGATAGCGAGTCCGCGATTGATATACCCCTCGCAAGCATAGCGGGGGTTATTCCAGGTATTGCCTGCCGGCAATGTGGATGATCCCCGTGCGCTCACTGAAAGTGGCGGCGGGCGTTGTCTTTCCAGCCGGATCGAGACGGATGATCAGCGCCCTGACTGTGGATTCTGTTTGGTGCGTCGGCGGCAGGCTCGGGTTGGGAGGCAGGCGGGGACATCACTGCCTGGTTGGCATGCGAACTGCCCGTCTCCTCCACCCGGGGAGCGCTGTGAATGGGAGCCGGCCGGGTCAGAGTGCTGACTGTACTGCCCTGGCTCCTCGCGGCCTGCTCCGCGCGTGGCCTGGATTGGATCGCTGCGGATCGGTTAGCGCGGTATTTGTCTGCCTCATCCACCCGGGGAGCGCTGTGGATGGGAGCCGGCCGGGTCAGAGTGCGAACCGTGCGGTCATCTGTTATGTCGTGCGGCCTGGATTGGACCGTTGTGGGCCGGTTGGCGCGCAATCTGACCGTCCCCTCCACCCGGGGAGCGCTGTTGATGGGGTCCGGCCGGGTTAGTGTGCGAACCGTGCTGTCATCTGTTGTGTCGCGCGGCCTGGATTGGTCCGTTGCGGGCCGGTTGGCGCGCAATCTGTCCGCCTCCTCCACCCGGGGAGCGCTGTAGATGGGGTCCGGCCGGGTCAGCGTGCGAACCGTGCCCGCCTCATCCACTCGGGTATCGCTACGGTCAGCGTTGCGATCGGTCCTCCCGCTGCGTTCCCTGATCGGATCCTCCGAGACATTATTAATTCCCTGTTGTAGCTGTTGGTCTGCCCAGCGCCGGTTGTACGAACCGCTACGCTGCCGACGTTGGCCGTCATGATTAAACAGACGCCGGGCGCCACCGTCACGGTCGGGCTGCCAGCGATGATCTTCTGCGCCGTATTGATCGTACATGTTGATATTCACGTTGACATCGTGGTTGCCATACCGGTAGCGCCGGTGTGGCCGTCGATAATTATTTCCGTAAAAATCGAAGTAGAAGGTGGAACCGTAATACGGGTGCCGGTAATAATCATAGGGAAACACATTGATGCAGTGCATATCCCAGCCGATGGAAAAGGCCGTTTGCAATCCCCAGAAGGAACGCGCCCTGAACCGGTAATCCGGCCGGTAAGGATAATAGTACACCGGGTAGGCAACCGGATAATATCGATACACGGGGCGTGGCTGGTAAACAATCACCTCTTCCGGTTCATAGCTGGGGATGTAGATCACCTCGGGATCAATCGACCTGATCTCGATGACGCCACCAGCGTTGCTGACCGTTTGTTTGTCATCGCTGGCCAGGTTGCCGGCGGCAATGGCACGCTGACGGAATTGCTGGATGGCGTTCATGACCTCTTCCTGCTGATTCAGGACCGTGGCGCCCAGCTCCCACGTCCAGTCGAGATCCGCATCCATCATTT
>MGYR01000156.1:0-1120 GCA_001801825.1 Gammaproteobacteria bacterium RIFCSPLOWO2_02_FULL_56_15
TGGCGTGCTTGGCGGCTTGGCGAGAGCAACAATCGTCCTCCATACACCCACAAATTCTGCCGAGGAGCCATTTATGGAATGAATCCGCAGAGCCAGCCGGCCTTGATCCCACGGTGAGGGGTTACTATAATCCGTCACCTCGTTCAGGTTTTGAGATCAATAGCATCGTTTTCCGAGGAGCGTTGCGACAGGTTAACCCTGCCAGGCTCGGTAAACGTTCATTTTCACAAACGGCGCTCGCTTATATTGTTAGGAGAAAACAAGATGAGCGTAGCAAGTAATGCCGTCTTTTCCGACTTTAAGGTAGCTGATATTTCCCTCGCCGGCTGGGGCCATCGAGAGATCCGCATCGCCGAGACTGAGATGCCCGGTCTCATGGCGATTCGTAGGGAATACTCTGATGCACAGCCCCTCAAGGGAGCGCGTATCACCGGATCCTTGCATATGACCATCCAGACCGCGGTGTTGATTGAAACGCTTGTGGCCCTGGGTGCGGAAGTCCGTTGGGCCTCCTGTAATATCTATTCAACCCAGGATCATGCCGCTGCCGCCATTGCTGATCAGAATATCCCGGTATTCGCGGTGAAAGGGGAATCCCTGCGTGAATACTGGGAATACGCCCACCGCACCTTGGAGTGGCCAGACGGCAATACCCCAAACATGATCCTGGATGACGGCGGAGACGCCACCTTGCTGGTCACGCTCGGCGCCAGGGCGGAACGGGATCCTTCCCTCCTGGACAAACCCGCAAGCGAGGAAGAACAGGAACTCTACGCCGCCATCAGACAAAGGTTGCGGAACAAGCCAGGTTGGTATTCACGCATACTTGAAAATATCATGGGGGTGACCGAGGAGACCACGACCGGGGTCCACCGCCTCTACCAGATGAAGGAAAAGGGCTGCCTGCCATTTCCGGCGATCAATGTGAATGACTCGGTCACCAAATCGAAGTTCGATAATCTTTATGGTTGTCGGGAATCCCTGGTCGACGGTATCAAGCGGGCTACGGATGTCATGATCGCGGGCAAGATTGCCCTGGTGCTGGGGTATGGAGATGTCGGCAAAGGTTGTGCCCAGTCCCTCCGAGGACTCGGGGCCACGGTCTGGGTGAGCGAGATTG
>MGYR01000156.1:1142-5045 GCA_001801825.1 Gammaproteobacteria bacterium RIFCSPLOWO2_02_FULL_56_15
TCTGGGTGAGCGAGATTGATCCCATCTGCGCCCTGCAGGCGGCTATGGAAGGTTACCGGGTTGTCAGGATGGATGATGTGTGCAATCAAGCGGATATCTTTGTGACGGCGACGGGAAATTTTCAAGTCATCACACATGATCAT
Source organism: Gammaproteobacteria bacterium RIFCSPLOWO2_02_FULL_56_15 (assembly GCA_001801825.1). GTDB lineage: Bacteria > Pseudomonadota > Gammaproteobacteria > Eutrophobiales > Eutrophobiaceae > 2-02-FULL-56-15. The sequence goes on from MGYR01000156.1 coordinate 1,286, forward strand.
CTGATGCGTATGAAAAATCAGGCCATCGTCTGCAATATCGGACATTTCGACAGCGAGATCGATGTCGCCAGCCTGAAAAGATACCAATGGGAGGAGATCAAACCGCAGGTGGACCATGTGATCTTCCCCGACGGCAAACGCATCATTCTCCTGGCCAGTGGGCGTCTGGTAAATCTTGGTTGCGCCACGGGCCATCCCAGTTTTGTAATGTCCAATTCATTTACCAACCAGGTGCTTGCGCAGATAGAACTGTTTTGCCGACCCGGTGAATATCAAAACAATGTCTATGTGCTGCCAAAACACCTTGACGAGAAGGTTGCCCGTCTACACCTTACAAGGGTCGGGGCCGCCTTGACGGAGTTGACTCCGGCTCAGGCGGACTACATCGGAGTAAACGTGGCAGGACCCTACAAGCCCGACCATTACCGCTACTGATCCAGGAAATACACACTCGGGAAGCATGCCTGTACCTCAGAAATCCAATACCCCGTGGCAGACCATGGGGTATTTTCTTTGTATGGGCACGAATGACAGGGTTATAGTAACTCCGCAAGTCAGGAAACGGAGTGGAGCGATTGGCCGAGAACCAAACACAGACAGGTGCAGTGGATAGTGGTAAACCCGGATTATTGCTGATTGACGATGACTCACTGATCGTCAATTCACTTTCGCTGGTGTTGGACACTGAGTACGAGATTCACACGGCGAGCAGCAGGAAACAGACGCGTACGTTGCTGCAAAAACTCGCATATACCCCTTCACTGGCATTGATAGACCTGGGTCTGCCCCCGGCTCCGCACAGTCCCGAAGAAGGGTACGATCTCATCAATGAACTGATCGCGCTGAACCCAGATATCAAGATCCTGGTGCTTTCCGGTCAAGGGGGCAAGGAGAATATCCAGCATGCCCTGACGCTCGGGGCCGTGGATTTCATCAACAAGCCTTGTGATATACCCTTATTGCGGACCCGGCTCGCACATCAAATCATGATGCTGGAGGCCGAGGCCTCCAAGCGCAGCAAAGCTCCTGAGGGTGACAGCCTGCTTGGCGAGAGCCAGGCAGTGAGTAATCTGCATATCCTCATCAAGCAATTTGCCGATACGCCTTTCCCGGTCCTGCTGCAGGGTGAATCAGGCTGTGGCAAGGAGCTGGTGGCACACTACATACATGAGCAGAGCCCGAGAGGCAGTAAGCCCTTTCTATCGATCAATTGTGCGGCTTTTTCGGCCGAATTGCTCGATGCCCAGTTATTCGGGCACGCCAGGGGAGCCTTCACAGGCGCCACCTCCAACAAGGCGGGTTTTTTTGAAGAGGCCGGGGAAGGCAGTCTGTTCCTGGATGAGATCGCGGATTTGCCGGTCAATCTCCAGTCGAAATTGCTTCGTGTGCTTGAGAACGGGGAGTACTACCGACTGGGCGAGACTCAGCCGAGGACCTCCACCGCCAGGATCATCGCCGCCACCAATCGTGAGCTTGCCACACAGGTACGTACCGGGGAATTCAGGCAGGACCTGTATCATCGACTGAGCGTACTGACCATCAATGTTCCGCCATTGCGGGAACGAGAAAAGGATTGCTTGCTCTTACTGGAGCATTTTAAAGATGTATACCAGACTGGCAACGCCCCGTTCTTACTTGACCAGGAGGCCGAGGATTGTCTGCTTGGGTATTCATTCCCGGGGAATGTCAGGGAGCTCCGAAATATCGTCATCCGTCTCTGTGCCAAGTATTCAGGTAGAAAGGTGGGACTCTCGGAATTACAGAACGAACTGGAATCCCGTATCGCGCAGACAGCACTGGAGGCAGCTAATGACCACTATGAATCCCTGGAACAGGAGTTGACCGGGAAGACATTCCGCCTGGATGACACATTGCAGGAATGGGAAAGCCGTTACATCAGGACGGCGCTCAGATTGAGCGGTAACAACCTCAGCAAGGCAGCCCGGCTTTTGGGGGTAAACCGTACTACACTCTATAGCAGGATCCAGCGGCTGTCGATTGACGTACCGGAATAATGAATGGCGCAATTTGGTACTTCGTTCGCCCCGTTGCCGTCTTGTCCGGTGAATCCTCAGTAATTAGATTGTGAGATGAAAACAGACTGATATAATTTGAATTTGTCACCTACATATGGAAATGTGCGGTGTCATTTTGATTACAGACCAGGGATATGTATTACGACTATTTCGGGCTCAAACAGGCTCCCTTCAAGATCACCCCGGATACCACCCTGTTCTACCCGGGAGGTAATCGCGGGGAGATCCTGAACGCCTTGGTTTATGCTGTCACCTCCGGAGAAGGCATCGTCAAGGTAGTAGGAGAGGTTGGTAGCGGCAAGACCATGTTATGCAGGATGCTGCAACAGGAACTGCCTGACAGCATCGAGATTGTCTACCTCGCCAACCCCAGCCTCGCTCCGGAAGAAATCCTGCACGCGATTGCCTTCGAGCTGAAATTACCTGTGACTCCGGAGCAGCCCCGGCTCCAGGTGATGAACAGCCTGCAGGAATATCTGTTGAAAAAACACAGCGCCGGCCAGCAGGTTGTCGTCTTCGTCGAGGAGGCGCAGAGCATGCCGCTTGATACCCTGGAAGAAATCCGGTTCCTGAGCAACCTGGAGACGCAGCAAAATAAGTTGCTGCAAATCGTTCTGTTCGGCCAGCCAGAGCTCGATGAGAAGATTGCCCTGCGGGAAATCAGGCAGTTGAAGGAAAGGATCACCTACAGTTTTCAGCTTAATCCCTTCAAGATCGGTGATGTGCGGGATTATATCTATTCGAGACTGCGTTCCTGCGGTTATCGTTCCGGTGAGGTATTCAGCAACTCCGCCCTCCGTGAAATAGGCGGATATTCGCGGGGTCTGGTGCGTCGAATCAACATCATCGCGGACAAAGCCATGCTGGCGGCCTATGCATCAAGCATGAGCAAGGTCACGGTCAAACACGTCCGTCAGGCGGCCCGCGACAGTGATTTCAGTCCTCCATTTCGGCCAGTCTGGTTCGTTGCCGGCGCCTCCCTCCTCTTGTTTTGCGGACTGCTCGTTTATTATTGGGCCGGAGTCGTTGCTCAACCTGGTGATACTGCCTTACTTCAGGCTGCGCCGCCGGAACCTATCTCTAAGCTCCAGATGACAACGGCTCTTGCTGCCCCAAGTGAGGACGCTGAAATCGGTAACCAAGCGCGAATTATCGGTGCAAGTGAAGCAGAAACAGTAACTCATGACGCGGTTACGGTTCAGCAGCGGAATGCTGCGGGGAGCGATGCCGACGTGGCAGCGAATCGACTGGAAGTACCGGAGATCGCGAAGCTAAGCAGCTCGCCGCCAGGACAGGATCTGCCACCTGTCACCGAGCCGGGACTTAGCTTCCGTGAGGAAGTCCTGACCGTAGCCGATAGCCGGATCCAGGATATTATGGACCTCAACGGTTTTTATCTTATGCAGGACCGGGGGGATATGCGGCTCTCCGATCAGGAGTTACTCGTTTTCCGGCGTTGGTATGAAAGCCTGCCGGAGGACGAGGCAGCACAATACGGGCCGGTACCCGAGGAAGAGTCCTGCTGGCGTTGTTGGGCCATGATTTATCGTCCACTGATACCTGTAGAAAAATACTAAGTATTTAATAAGTTGCGACAAAGTTATAATATGATAACTTAAGGTCAAAGGGCAGACATACTCATGAAACATTCTTTTCATAGGCTGAATCCCAAGTGGCTGGGGCTGTGCGTGTTCCTGATGCTATTCACAGGTTGCGCCGAGATT
>MGYR01000157.1:0-1299 GCA_001801825.1 Gammaproteobacteria bacterium RIFCSPLOWO2_02_FULL_56_15
CCATGCACGTCAGAAGCAAAGTCAGCAAAGAGCGCGATATCATCGAGCGCGGCGACTTCTGGACCACCACCTCGAACAAGCAGCTCAACTTCGTCCAGCACGTCAAAACCTTGCTCAAGCAAAACGCCCGCGCCGCCGTGGTCGTGCCCGACAACGTTTTGTTTGAAGGCGGCGCGGGCGAGACGATACGCAGAAAACTGCTGCACGAGTGCGACGTCCACACCCTGCTGCGCCTGCCCACCGGCCTGTTCTACGCCCAGGGCGTGAAGGCGAACGTGCTGTTCTTCGACAAGAAACCCGCCTCGGAGACCCCGTGGACCAGGAAGCTCTGGATCTACGATCTCCGTACCAACATGCATTTCACGCTCAAGACCGATCCCCTGAAGCGCGCAGACCTGGATGAATTTGTGCGCTGCTACAACCCGGTGAATCGACATGACCGCAAGCCTACCTGGCGCCCTGAGCTGGATCCCGACTCACAGGCCGGGATGACACCGGACGGGCGCTGGCGCGTATACAGCTATGACGAACTCATCGCCCGGGACAAATTGAGCCTCGATATCTTCTGGCTCAGGGATGATTCCCTGGCCGACTCCGATAACCTGCCTCCACCGGAGATCATTGCGCAAGAGATCGTGGATGACCTGGAGGCAGCGCTGGAGCAGTTCCGGGAAATTGCGGGGGATCTAAATAGCTCGAAATCAGTGGGGTAACGGGCGTTGCCTACGTTAATCAAATGCACGCAGAAACTCCTGGCGGAAATCCCGAGCAACCTTGTTGACCCCTCCGCCTCGGGCGATAGCTGGCACGCCAACCTGTTGCGGATCGAACGGCGGAAGTGTGTGTTATTCACGCATGATGCGACCTTGTATTCAGTGTTCGTGCCGGGGTTAAAGAAGCCGAATTTTGAGGGTGTGGATGAGGTCTTCAGCCAGCGCCTGTTCAAGGTGCTACTGTGGGACGAGTTCTCTCAAACCCAGATTGAGCAGATGCTGGATTCCTGCCGCAGGATACGGTTCACCCGTTCCAATAATCGCAGCGTGCTGGGTTCGATGAACGATATCCGCTTTCAGATCGAAGTGCATGTGGCGCATGACGGCGGCTTGGCAAATGTCGATCTGGTATACCTCCATCACAGGCTGAACCGCATTCCCCTCAGCGCCGTCAACTATCGGTACGCCGTGGACGGTTTAGCAAAGCACCTGGCACGGATGTAAAGAATCAATAAGGAACACCGAAAGTTTTAACCCGGCATACACCTTGCAATTTCACTGACCGGGCAGCTATTGTCCGGGCGCT
>MGYR01000157.1:1346-5156 GCA_001801825.1 Gammaproteobacteria bacterium RIFCSPLOWO2_02_FULL_56_15
GCAATGGACGTGCGGCACGCGTTCTTTCGATACTGATGGCATTGCAAGCAGGGTTACCGCTGCTGAATTTCAGTTTAATTGCTAAGGAGAAGAATCAGGGGTATTTCGCCGCGGTACAGGCTGGGTTGGATAAGAACTACGCTCCAATGGAGCGGCTATTTTCAGAGATTATCGAACGGAGCCTTGCAGCGGGGTGAGTGTTTCAGCATTCTCACCATCTTCCAGCATGCGGGCGATGGATGCGATCGTGGCGCCAGTCTCAATAGCAGTGGAACTGGCGACGCTCATAATAAGCGCCTTGCGGAATTCCTCCGGGTCGAGCAGATATGGGTTGGTCTCGATGAGCGGCTTCTGTTCCATGAGCAAATTATAGCAAAGAGAGGCGAATCCTAATATGCAGATTGGCACTAAGGCCCTGGCTCTGGAGATATTTTGAACGCAGGGGCCCAAGCAGCCCTATTACTTTAAGGTCAAAAACAGGGAATTGTTCGCCGGCTTGTGGGACCACGGGGACAGTCCCGCGCAATCCCTCGCATAGTATGAGCAGAGAATCAGAGCGAGATATGCATATGTTTTGGCAATGTATTTCTAATATGAATTATCAGGGCCTTACCTTTATTTTATAGTTGACAATAGTTGACAGCCTGTAGACAATAGTCCCGCTTATGGAGAGGACACTCAATACCGCCAATATCAAGGCAGCGATGGACAAGGCCGGACTTACCCAGACCCGCCTTGCCGCCAAGATCAATGTTTCCAGAGAGATAGTCTCGAAATGGTTGGCGGGCAGCAAATTCCCGCGCCCGGATAAATTATTAAAGCTGGGTCTCGCCCTGGATCTTGTATTTGCTGATCTGGTTACTCATCCGATTAATGAACATGAGCCGGTCATTGCATTCCGAAAAAGAGGCAATGCCAGAACAACGGGGGTATATATCAAAAAGGCCAGGGAAATGGGGCATATGCTGGCTCCACTTGTGGCATATCTTCCGTTCGACAAATTATTACAGCCGCCAGCGTTAAAGAATCCGCGCAATGAATACGCTTATATCCAGGAAGTGGCTAACAAGGTACGCATGGAAATCGGCCTGGGAATCGACAAGGTTTTGGATTTCAGTCATTTGATAAAAAGGTTTAATGACTTGCAGGCGGTCATAGTTCCGGTGATGTGGGGCAAGAAAGAACGGCATGAAAATGCTCTGCATATCTATCTTCCCCAGTCCATGACAACCTGGATTTACTTGAATCTGGATACCGAGGTTCATGATTTTAAATTCTGGATGGCGCATGAGCTCGGGCACGTCTATGCACGCGAATTGAGAAATGAGGAGGCAGAAGACTTTGCGGATGATTTTGCCGGCGCCTTGCTCTATCCCGCCAATCTGGCCGAACAGACTTATAATGAATTGATTGTGACGGATGATAAAGCGAAACAAGTGGAGATAATCAGGAGTCGTGCTGATTGTTATTCAATATCCATGATTTCCGTGTTTTATGAGGCAAATAAATTTGCCACTGCAAATAATAAGGAAGAAATAGAATTAGGCGATTATATTTACAAGGCGAACACGAATTTTTATAAGCAATATGAAACAGTACGTGAGGCACTGTTTCCTGACACCTCACCTGATGCAGCCGAATACATAAAAAAATCGGAAGAAATATTTGATACGCCATTTTTCAGTGCATTACGTTCATACCTGGCAGAGAACGGGAAGTCCGCAGGATACATTCAATGCATTCTCGACACTCCGCTGCTTGATTCAAAGGAACTGCATGCGGAGTTGTCTTGATGCCCCAGAAGAAAATATTACTTGATAGTAATTCATATTTCAGACTGGCCAAAAGCATCCACCCACTACTTGACGTTGAAATCGGCAGAGATAATTGCTGCCTTTATGTTTTAAAAGAACTTGATGATGAATATGATAAAAACTCACTGCTCAGAAAGAAGTTTAGCTGGGTCAATGATGACGAATACTTTAATAATAGAAGCAAAAGAATAGCCATATCTCGCGCGGAGACAAAAGAAGTAAAATTAACCATCGATTATCTGGCCGACTTCAAGATAAGCAATAATCTCGGTATATCCATGGTTGACATTAAGTGCCTGGCACATGGGTATATACAAAAAGTCCAGGTTGTAACTGATGACACGGATATGCTGGACGTGGCGAAAATGTTTGATATTAAGACCATGACAACACTGGAGTTGATGTCATTAATGCTTGAATGTGGCCACATTGATATGAAGAAAGTCAGAGAAATAGTGGCTTACTGGGAATACATTACTGATAAACCCGCTAATTTTAGAAAATCATATATAAGAATCTTTGGTGAGAATCCACCATGACTTGAAAACCCGGGGTCAGATCACAGTTTCCATCTTGGACAAAATAATTAATCAAAAGGACAAGAAACTTTCACCCATCAATGCCCGGGCGGAATCTTTAAGCTCGAAGCCTTTCTTCCGCGATAGTTTCAAGAAGCGGCTCTCGGCTGGCTGGCAGGCGTGGGCTATACCGCCATTCTGGTGTTTAGCCGCTTCCAATTTTAGCGTTCAGCCGACGTGTATCCTTGAGTTCTGTCCAGAACCTTTCAAATAGCCGACTATAAACCTTGCAATCAGCCGACAGGTTGGCTTACGATCAGCCGATGCCTGATGAAGCCCTGTATCCACGTTTTTCCGAACGAGTCTTGACTGAGGCGCTGGCTGATTCGCCGTCGGTGCTGATCCATGGCCCGCGACAGAGCGGCAAGACGACTCTCGCCCAGGCCGTCGGCGCGCGGATGGGATATACCTATTTCACCTTCGACGACGAGGTGACCCGAGGTGTCGCCGCGGCCGATCCAGCGGGGTTTATTGCAGATCTCCCGTCCCGCGCAATTCTGGATGAGGTGCAGCATCTGCCGCAACTGTTCTCCGCGCTGAAGGTCGCCATCGATCGCGAACGTACGCCCGGTCGATTCATACTGACCGGGTCGGCTAATGTGCTGCTGCTGCCGAAACTGGCCGATTCGCTTGCGGGCCGCATGGCAATTCTGCGCCTGCATCCGCTGGCACAATGCGAGTTGGCGCGGCAACCCCCAAGTTTTCTCGACCGCCTGTTCGACGTTGGGTTCAAGGTGCGGCGTATGGAGCGGTTGGGCCGCGAACTTTCTGAACGGATCGTCGCTGGCGGCTACCCCGCGGCCTTGCGACTCCCCTCCGGTCGCCGCCGGGCCAGATGGTATGAGGCATATCTCGATACGATCGTGCAACGCGACGTGCGCGAACTCTCCCGAATCGGGTCGCTGGATGCCCTGCCGCGCCTGCTTGCGTTGGCGGCGTCGCAGACAGCGCGACTGCTGAACGTCTCCGAACTGGCAGCGCCATTCCAACTGAGCCGGCCGACGATTCGAGATTACGTCACGTTGCTCACCCGCGTGTTTCTGGTGGAGGAACTTCCGCCCTGGCACAGCAACCGTCTGAGCCGACTGGTGAAAACACCGAAACTGCATGTCGGCGACACGGGTCTTGCATGCGCCCTTTTAGGCGCGGACACCGCCGCGCTCATGACGGACCGGCAGTTACTGGGCCAACTCCTTGAAACCTTTGTTTTCCATGAGTTGAAGCGGCAAGCGAGCTGGCACGACAACCCGCTGTCGTTTTTCCATTTTCGCGACCGGGATAACTTCGAAGTGGACATCGTGATGGAACGCGGAGTACGGGCGGTGAGTGGTGTGGAGGTCAAGGCAGGCGCCACGGTCACCGCGGCTGATTTTCGGGGACTGCGCAAGCTCAGGGAAGCGGCAGGGAAGCGATTCTCA
>MGYR01000158.1:0-2958 GCA_001801825.1 Gammaproteobacteria bacterium RIFCSPLOWO2_02_FULL_56_15
AAGGGAGTACTCTTGCGGGATCCGCGAAATCCACTGCCACCCGAGGTCGCCCATGCCACGGTATTGCCCTGGCGATCAGTAATCGTAATGATCGTATTATTGAATGATGCATGAACATGCGCCACACCATCAATAACGGTTTTCTTGACCTTCTTCTTGATCCTGCTGGTTGCCTTTGCCATATGCTCTAATTACCGGTCCTATTTTTTAATCATTCGACGAGGTCCCTTACGGGTCCGGCCGTTTGTCCTGGTCCGCTGGCCTCGCACAGGTAAACCGCGACGGTGCCTGATACCACGATTGGTGCCCAGATCCATCAATCTCTTGATGTTCATAGAGACATCACGCCTCAGGTCACCTTCCAAGGTATAATTCGTCATCTCGCTTCTGATCCGGTCAAGGTCTGCCTCACTCAACTCCCTGACACGGGTTGTGGGTTTGATACCGGAAGCCTTGCATATATCCCTGGATCGGGTAGTACCGACCCCGTAGATATACGTCAATCCAATAACAATATGCTTGTTATCGGGGATATTGATACCTGCTATACGGGCCATGGATTAAGTCTCTCCTGTTCGTTCCGGGTCGCTATCTAACCCTGGCGTTGCTTGTGCTTGGGATTGCTGCTGCAAATTACACGCACGACATTCTTGCGCCGGATTATGCGGCAATTCCTGCAGAATTTCTTCACTGATGCTCTGACTTTCATACTAAATCTCCTGGTATCGCTTGCATGACCCGGCGTGCCGCTTACCTGCGGCCATGGCTCTTGAGATTGGCCTTTTTCAACAGCCCCTCATACTGGTGTGACATGAGATGAGCCTGTACCTGTGACATGAAATCCATCACGACTACAACGATGATAAGCAACGATGTGCCTCCAAAGTAGAACGGCACATTAAATTTCAGAATCAGGAACTCCGGCAGCAGACAAACAAAGGAAATATATACTGCACCGGCGAGCGTTAGCTTGGTCAATACATTATCCAGATATCCTGCAGTCTGTTCTCCCGGCCGCATCCCAGGGATAAACGCGCCGGACTTTTTCAGATTATCCGCTGTCTCTCTGGGATCAAAGACAATCGCGGTATAAAAAAAGCAGAAGAAAACGATCCCTGCTGCATAGAAAAGAACATACAGCGGCTGTCCTGGTGAAATCGATGCAGCCAGATCCTGTAGCCAGCGCATGCTGTCGCTTTGCCCGAACCATCCCGCGACCGTGGCTGGAAACAGGATTATGCTGGAAGCGAAAATTGGTGGGATCACGCCTGACATGTTGAGTTTGAGCGGCAGGTGGCTGGACTGGCCGGCATACATTTTTCGTCCGACCTGGCGCTTGGCATAGTTGATGGTGATCCGCCGCTGGCCCCGCTCGACGAATATGACGAAACCAGTCACCACGACCGCGACCGCGAAGAGCATGAACACCATGAGGATATTCATCTCTCCGGTCCTGGCCAATTCCAGCGTACCACCGATGGCGGCCGGCAGTCCTGCCACGATACCCGCAAAGATCAGCATGGAAATTCCATTGCCCACCCCACGTTCCGTGATCTGCTCACCCAGCCACATAAGGAATAATGTACCAGTGACTAGCGTAATCACTGAGATCATCCTGAAACTCATGCCGGGATCCAGCACCACGGACATACCTGCGGCCGTCTGACCTTCAAGAGCAATGGACACGCCAGTCGCCTGGAAAGTCGCCAGCAAGACCGTGCCATACCGCGTATATCGCGTAATCTTCCTACGCCCTATTTCCCCTTCCTTGCGCAATTGCTTCAGCCTGGGATCGACGAATGAAAGGAGCTGGATGATGATGGATGCGGAGATATAAGGCATGATCCCCAGCGCCACGACTGAAAAACGCTGTAAGGCGCCGCCTGAAAACATGTTAAACATATCCAGTATCGTCCCCCGCTGTTGTTCGAACAACTCGGCCAGGGCCACGGGATTGATGCCGGGTACCGGAATATGTGAACAAACGCGATAGACAAAAAGCGCAAAAAGAAGAAACAGCAGTCTCTGCCTGAGTTCGGTTAATTTACCCAGACCTGCTAGATCCCTGATTGCCGGATTGGACGCTGCCATGTTATTCCTCGATCCTGCCCCCGGCAGCTTCGATCGCAGCACGGGCTCCCTTGGTCACCCGGATGCCCTTGATAGTGACCGGCTTGGTAATCTCACCGGAACTGATGATTTTCGCGTGCAATATGTGCTTGTTAACAACATTGCCCTTCTTGAGTGCATCGAGATCGATGATTTCAATACCCAGCTTCCCGAGTTCACCGAGGCGAACCTCAGCCGTAACTTGCGACTGCATGGAATGAAAACCTATTTTTGGCAGACGCCTCTGCAACGGCATCTGGCCACCCTCGAATCCCACTTTGTGGAAACCTCCGGCCCTGGCCTTCTGTCCCTTGTGCCCCCTTCCGGCGGTCTTGCCTGAGCCGGATGCGATACCTCTTCCCTTACGTTTGTGTGCAGGCTTTGAACCAACAGCCGGTTTGAGTGAATTCAGTCTCATGGTCAAACTTCCTCAACTGTCAGGAGGTATGATACTTTGTTGACCATCCCGCGTATCGCGGGTGTATCTTTTAACACCGCGCTACTGTTTATGCGACGCAGTCCCAGTCCGGCCACACAGCATCGGTGTGCCTTCAACCGGCCATAAATACTGCGTTTGAGCGTTACCTTGAGTTTCTTTCCGGAAGTAGTCATGATTAACCCGTTATCTCTTCAACAGTCTTGCCACGCTTGGCGGCGATTTGTTCGGGAGAGGTCATCGACATCAAACCTTTTACTGTAGCCCGTACAACATTGACTGGATTGGTTGATCCGAAGGATTTCGCCAGTATGTTATGTATACCCACCACTTCGAATACTGCACGCATTGCGCCACCGGCGATGATTCCCGTACCTTCCGAGGCGGGTTGCATATGTACCTTCGCTGCTCCG
>MGYR01000158.1:2990-7274 GCA_001801825.1 Gammaproteobacteria bacterium RIFCSPLOWO2_02_FULL_56_15
TCCATGCAACGGAACGGAAATCATGTTCTGACGGGCCTTTTCCATGGCCTTCTGGATTGCGGTCGGCACCTCGCGTGCCTTGCCTCTGCCAAAACCTACTTTGCCGTTGCCATCACCGACCACTGTGAGAGCGGTAAATCCGAATATCCGTCCACCCTTGACCACCTTAGCAACTCGGTTGACGGCAACCAGCTTCTCCAGCAGGTCCTCGTTTCCGGTAATTGATTCGTTTATCGCCATAGCTTTTTCTCAACCCCTAGATAGTCAGGCCCTTTTCGCGTGCGGCATCAGCGAGGGCCTTCACCCGACCGTGATATTTGAATCCGGAGCGGTCAAATGCCACGTTCGTGACCCCTGCTTGTTTTGCTCGATCCGCGATAAGCCTGCCCACTTCTGCAGCTGCAGCAACATTACCGCTGTACTTGATATTGTTTCTGATTTCCTTGTCGAGGGTAGAGGCACTGGCAATCACTTCGGATCCATTGGGCGCGATAACCTGCGCATAAATGTGTCTGGGTGTACGGTGTACACATAGGCGATTTACACCCTGGAACCTGATATTGGCCCTGGTTTTCTGCGCCCGTCTCATTCTCGCTTCTTTCTTTTTCATGCTTAGGTCTTCTTGGCTTCCTTACGAAAGATATGTTCATCTGCGTAACGCACACCCTTGCCCTTGTAGGGCTCAGGAGGTCTAAAGGCCCGCAGTTCCGCAGCCACCTGGCCGACTTTCTGTTTGTCTATACCCTTGACAACGATTTCCGTCTGGGTCGGTGTTTCGATCTTGATCCCTTCAGGTATTTCAAAGGCCACTGGGTGCGAGAAACCAAGTGTCAGATTAAGCTTGCGGCCTTCCACCTGAGCGCGGTAGCCCACACCGACTATCTGCAGCTTGCGTTCAAATCCCTCGGAGACTCCCTTAACGATATTCTGCAGTAATGCCCTGGTGGTGCCCGCCATCGCCCGGGCAGGCTTGGTCTGCTCTCTCGCAGCAAACTTCAGTGAGTTTTCATCCCTCGTTAAGGAGACCAGTGAGTGAACTTCATGAGTGAGCACACCGTGCTTTCCCGTCACTGTCACCGTGCTTCCGGCGACATTAACCTGGACATTGTCCGGCAGGCTAACAGGCTTATTGGCAATTCTTGACATTATGAGTTTTCCATCAGGAAACAAAACACAGAACTTCACCACCCACACCATGTTGCCTGGCGGTTTTGTCCGTCATGATCCCCCTGGAGGTGGAAACAATTGTGGTTCCCAGGCCACCCAGGACCTTCGGCACTTCCGATCTCGAGCGATATCTGCGCAAACCCGGACGGCTATAACGCACCAAGGTCTCGATAACCGGCCTGCCGTTGAAATACTTTAGTTCGATAACCAGTGTCTTTTTGGCGCCTTCCTGCCTTGCCTGGAATTCACCGATGTAACCCTCTTCCTTCAGAATGGTTGCAATAGCTACCTTGAGTGTGGATGAAGGCATTTGAACTTCCTTCTTGGCTCGTGCCTGACCATTTCGGATCCTGTTCAGCATATCGGCAATCGGATCTTGTAAACTCATACTGTGTAATATTCCAAGCGTCAGTTAGTCGGTTAATTCTGCAAATTACCAGCTGGCCTTGACCAGACCGGGTACGTCACCCCGCATGGCTGCTTCACGCAACTTGTTACGCCCGAGCCCGAACTTTCTGTAAAAACCATGCGGCCTTCCGGTCAGGTGGCAGCGATTGCGTTTGCGTGAGGGACTGGAATCCCTGGGCATCTTGTTTAACCGGACTCTGGCATCACTGCGCTCTTCTTCGCTCAGCGACATATCCTTTATCGTAGTCTTGAGTTCCTGCCTTTTTGCAGAATACTTTTGCACCAGCCTGGCCCGCTTATGTTCCCGGTTTACCATAGATGTTTTTGCCACTGTTCGAAATCCTCAGTTCCTGATGGGGAAGTTGAATGCCAGCAGCAGTGCCCGTGCTTCCTCGTCAGACCGTGCTGTTGTTGAAATCGTAATATCAAGCCCTCTGATCGTGTCGATCTTGTCGTAGTCTATCTCGGGGAAAATAATCTGTTCCTTTATCCCTAGAGTGTAATTCCCGCGACCATCAAAAGATTTGGGGCTCAGCCCACGAAAATCCCGTATCCTGGGGATGGCAATACTGATCAGTCGGTCAAGGAATTCATACATCCGTTCACGGCGTAGAGTAACCTTGCATCCCACCGGCCAACCCTCTCGCACCTTGAAGTTGGACACAGACTTGCGGGCCTTTGTGACGACTGCTTTTTGACCCGAGATCTTCTCCATATCACTGACCGCATGATCGATAACCTTGCGATCTGCAACAGCTTCCCCCACACCCATGTTGATTGTCACTTTGCTGATCATCGGCACCTGCATGGGTGATTTGTAACCAAACTGCTCGGTCAATTGACCGATTACAGTTTGTTTATAGAATTCCTGTAACCTTGACATATTGGTTTAAAGCCTGCTGATTGCTGTTCTAGATATCTACAACTTCGTTGTTTGACTTGAAATACCTCACCTTGCGCTTGTCTTCCAGCACCCTGTAGCCCACCCGATCAGGTTTGTTGGTGACAGGATTCAACAAAGCAACATTAGAAATATGGATTGGCATTTCCTTTTCAATAATTCCACCTGCGGTACCTAGTTTTGGATTACCCTTGGTATGCCGTTTTGCCATGTTTACATTCTCGACAACCAGCTTGTTCTGCTCTTTGAGAACACGTAGCACCGTACCCTTCTGGGACTTGTCCTTGCCAGTCAGTACAATCACTTTATCACCTTTACGTATTTTCATAAGATTCCCGGTTGTCATCACGTTAATGTTCTAGAGCACTTCCGGCGCCAGGGAGATGATCTTCATGAACCGCTCACTTCGCAATTCACGGGTTACCGGTCCGAAGATACGGGTTCCAATCGGCTGCATCTGGTTATTCAGAAGCACGGCCGCGTTATTGTCAAAACGGATCAGGGATCCATCGGGCCTGCGGACGCCTTTTCTGGTCCTCACAACCACGGCATCAAACACTTCGCCCTTGTTCACTTTACCCCTGGGTATGGCTTCCTTAACGGTAACCTTGATGATGTCACCAATATTTGCATATCTGCGCTTGGACCCACCCAGTACCTTGATACACATCAACCGGCGTGCTCCGCTGTTATCCGCGGAATCCAGCATCGTCTCCATCTGAATCATATTCTTACTCTCCGGCAGCTATCTGGCTCGTGGTCACGCATTGTTAGATCAAACTTTCTGTGCCCGATTGATGATTTTCTGCAATACCCAGGACTTGTTCTTGGATATGGGTCGGTACGACTCGATTATCACTTCATCACCTTCGTTACACTCGTTTTTCTCATCGTGTGCCAAGAGCTTGGTTGTTCGCTTCAAGATCTTTTCGTACAACGGATGCTGCACAGTACGCTCAATCCTCACACTAATGGTCTTGTCCATTTTGTTACCCACCACAATTCCAGTCAGTGTCTTGCTCTTTTTCTGCACTTCGTTCATGAATTCTTACTCATCTTGTTTTCACGCAATACAGTCTTGATGCGTGCGATCTCGCGCTTCACAGAGCGCATTCTGCTTGGACGGGTCAGTTGCCCACTACCATTCTGCATCCTAAGGTTGAATTGTTCACGCAATAAGTCCAGCAACATGGTGTTCAGTTGCTCAGGGGCTTTCTGTCTCAATTCCACAGCCTTCATCAGAGTACCTTCCTGCTGACAAATGTAGTTCTAACGGGTAGCTTGGCCGCCGCCAGGGTAAACGCTTCCCTCGCGAGTTCCTCGGAGATACCTTCAATCTCGTAGAGCATCCTGCCGGGCTGGATCTGCGATACCCAGTATTCGACATTTCCCTTGCCCTTTCCCTGCCTGACTTCCAGAGGCTTGGTAGTGATGGGTTTGTCCGGAAATATCCGGATCCAAAGCTTGCCCCCACGCTTGACCTTGCGCGTAATAGTTCGGCGCGCTGCCTCAATCTGTCTGGCGGTGAGCCGCCCGCGGGTTACCGCTTTCAGTCCGAACTCCCCGAAACTGACCTTGTTGCCAGCAGTCGCCAGACCGCGATTACGGCCCTTGGACTGTTTTCTGAACTTCGTTCTTTTTGGTTGTAACACTGTTATCCACCATCATCAGGAGGCGTGCGACCTGACCGGTTCGCTCGTTTCGTTGTCGTTTACTTGCTCGTTTTTGAAAATCTCCCCCTTGAAGATCCAGACCTTGATTCCAATCACTCCATAGGTTGTATGGGCTTCGGCAAAACCGTAATCAAT
>MGYR01000158.1:7306-11278 GCA_001801825.1 Gammaproteobacteria bacterium RIFCSPLOWO2_02_FULL_56_15
CGACCACTCACATTGATCTTCACGCCCAGTGCCCCGAGACGTAAGGTGTTGGATACTGCGCGTTTCATGGCACGGCGAAACATGATTCGGCGCTGGATTTGCTGGGCGACACTCTCTGCCACCAGGTAGGCGTCAAGTTCAGGCTTGCGTATCTCCTCGACGCTGACCTGTGCCGGGACTCCCATCATCGCCGAGATTTCCATCCTGAGTCGCTCGATATCCTCACCTTTCTTACCGATGACGATCCCCGGGCGGGCGGTATGAATAATCACTCGGGCATTGTTAGCCGGCCGTTCTATCTGGATCCGGCTCACTGATGCCGCACTGAGTTTTTCACGCAGGTACTTCCTCACCTGCATGTCCGTTAACAGCATCTTGGGATAGTGCTTGCTGTCGGCATACCAGGTTGATGTCCAGTCCTTGATTATGCCAAGCCTGATGCCAACAGGATGTACCTTCTGACCCATAATTAACTCACTCTTCTCTTTCCGCTACAGTGACTGTGATGTGACTCATGCGCTTGATAATTCTGTCCGCCCTACCACGCGCCCTGGGTAGTAAACGTTTCATTACAGGTCCCTGGTCCACTAAAACCGAGACAACCCTGAGGTCATCAATATCAGCACCATCGTTGTGCTCAGCATTGGCGATAGCGGAAGCCAGCAGTTTCCCGATAATAGCGGCCGCTTTCTTGTTACTGAAAGCCAGGATATTAATGGCGCTATCAACAGGCAGACCCCGGATCTGATCCGCCACCAACCGCATCTTCTGCGGGGCACTATGTGCGTATTTTAATGTAGCCGAAGTCGCCATTGGAAAACCACCTTTCCTCTTCTATTTAGATCTTCTTGTCCGCTTGGTGACCTCTGAAGGTCCGCGTCAGCACAAACTCCCCGAGCTTGTGCCCAACCATGTTCTCGGTAATAAAAATCGGCATATGATCACGGCCATTGTGTACTGCTATTGTCAGACCCACCATATCCGGAAGAACCATCGACCGCCTGGACCAGGTCTTGATCGGCCGTTTATCATTGGCCGCTCTGGCAGCTTCCACTTTGCCAATCAAATGATGATCAACAAACGGCCCTTTTTTGATAGAACGCGGCACTGGGTATTCTCCCGTTAACTATTACGTTTGCGCACGATCATATTGCTGGTGCGCTTGTTGGTTCGTGTCTTGTAGCCCTTGGTTGGCATACCCCAGGGTGAAACGGGGTGACGCCCGCCGGAGGTTCGCCCTTCACCGCCACCGTGGGGGTGATCTACAGGGTTCATGGCCACACCTCTTACAGTCGGCCGAATCCCACGCCATCGCTTGGCGCCTGCCTTGCCTAATTGACCAAGCGAATGTTCCGTGTTGCATACCTCACCCAGTGTGGCACGGCAATCCACAGGCACCTTGCGCATCTCTCCGGAACGCAATCTCAATGTGGCATACGCACCTTCACGCGCAACGAGTTGAGCACTTGTACCGGCGCTTCTGGCCAGCTGGGCGCCCCGGCCGGGTTTAAGCTCAACACAATGCACAGTCGAGCCCAGCGGAATGTGCCGGAGCGGCATGCAATTGCCGGTCTTGATGGCAGCTTCGTGACCTGACATCAATTCAGCGCCTGCTGCGACTCCGTTGGGCGCAATGATGTAACGTCGTTCACCATCGGTATACAGTAACAGTGCTATATGAGCACTACGGTTGGGATCGTATTCAATCCTTTCGATACGGCCTGCGATCCCATCTTTATCCCGTTTAAAATCAATAACCCGATATCGTTGCTTAGAGCCGCCTCCGCGATGACGGACGGTAATCCTGCCGGCATTGTTGCGTCCGGATTTCTTTGCCTGTTTCTCCAGCAAGGGCTCAAAGGGACCAGCCTTGTGCAGATCAGGGTTGACTACCTTGACGACTCCCCGCCTGCCGGGAGATGTTGGTCTGGGCTTGACTAATGGCATTTCAAAATATTCCTCAGGCGGTCATGAAATCAATATCATATCCAGGTTTGAGAGTGACATAGGCCTTCTTCCAGCCCGGTCTTCGGCCCCTGATTTGCTTGAATGTCTTGTTCTTTCCTCTCACAGAGACAACCTGTACGGAATCAACCTGGACTTCAAACATCAACTCTACAGCCTGCTTGATTTCAGGCTTATTGGCATCACTCACAACCTTAAAAACGAATTGCCTGTGCTTCTCTCCAATCAGGGTACTCTTCTCCGTCACTCTGGGTTCGAGAAGTACTTTCATCAGTCTTTCCTTGTTCATGACAGCCAGGCCTCAACTTTTTCCACAGCGGCTTTGGTCAGCAGCACCTTCTCATACCCAATCAGGCAATATGGATTGATCTCTGCCATATCTATGAGGTTCACGCGTGGAATATTCCTGGTTGCAAGATAGGCATTCTCGGTGACTTCCTCTGTTATAATCAGTACCTCCCGCAGACCCAAGCCGCCAAGCAGCCCCAGTGCAGCCTGCGTTCTAGGCGAATCCAGGGTGAAAGATTCAATACAGAGCAACCGGTCCTGCCGGGCAAGTTCCGACAAGATGCATCGTATTGCTCCCCGATACATCTTGCGGTTGACCTTCTGCGAGAAATTTCTATTCTTGGCTGCGAACGTGGCGCCACCACCCCGCCAAATGGGACTACGTGATGAGCCCGCCCGCGCTTTACCGAGCCCTTTCTGCTTCCACGGCTTACGTCCGCCACCTCTTACCTCGGCACGGGTCTTTTGAGCCTTGGTTCCTGACCTGGACCCAGCCATGAACGCTGTCAGTACATGGTGGATCAGTGGTTCATTAAAATCCACAGCGAAAATGGCATCGGAAACCTTCAGTGTTCCCGTCTTGCTTTCGCCAGGCTTGTGCATCGTCAGTTCCATGTTGCCAACCTCTATTTCGCCTTGACGGATGTCATGACGATTAGCTTGCCACCCTTGCTACCCGGTACAGCGCCCTTTACCAGGAGGAAATGGCGATCCGCGTCCACTCGAATAACTTCCAGATTTTGTATGGTTCTTTTCACATTGCCCATGTGACCCGCCATTTTTTTCCCCTTCATAACCTTACCGGGGGTCTGGTTCTGTCCGATGGATCCGGGCGCACGGTGTGAAAGTGAATTACCGTGCGAATTTCTCTGATGTCTGAAATTATGCCGCTTGATAACACCGGCAAAACCCTTTCCGATACTGGTTCCAGTCACATCCACTCGCTGCCCTGTCTGGAATATGTCAACCTTGATCTCGCTACCAACACTGACCTGTTCAGCCTCGCTTCCATCCAGCCGGAATTCGATCAGACCCTCTGCGGTATCGATCTCCCCACTTGCCAGAACACCTGCATCAGGCCTGTTAATCAGATTCTTGCGTTTGCTGCCCCAGGCAACTTGCACGGATCGATAACCATCATTCTCCGGATCCTTCAGGCGCAACACCTTGTTTGGCGTGGCTTCTATCACGGTAACGGGGATTGACTGACCTTCATCCGTAAAGATCCTGGTCATACCGCATTTACGTCCGACTATTCCTATACTCATTATGATTTAACCTGTAAATTTTCCGGCACGCCCGATCAGCATTTTGCTTTAATATTGTGTCCGCTTCCGGTGCGGTCAATTCAATTTAATCTGCACATCCACTCCTGCCGCCAGATCCAGCTTCATCAGCGCATCCACTGTTTTCTCGGTAGGATTGATGATATCCAACAGACGTTTATGCGTACGTATCTCATACTGATCTCTTGCATCCTTGTTGACATGCGGCGAGATCAATATCGTATACCTCTCTTTTTTGGTGGGCAGAGGAATAGGCCCTTTGATTTGCGCGCCGGTTCTCTGCGCCGTTTCCACTATCTCACGGGTTGATTGATCAATCAGTCTGTGATCAAAGGCCTTGAGGCGAATTCGTATGACCTGTTTCTCTGCCATTTCTGCTACTCAATAATTTTCGCGACGACGCCGGCGCCTACGGTTCTGCCACCCTCACGGA
>MGYR01000159.1:0-1085 GCA_001801825.1 Gammaproteobacteria bacterium RIFCSPLOWO2_02_FULL_56_15
GGTTTTCGAGTTGGCGTTCCAGTTCGCGGCGCAGCGGTCTGGCGCCGTAGACCGGATCAAAGCCGTCTCTGGCGAGTTTTTCAATCACATCGGGATCGATCTGGATCTTAATGTCGTGGTCATGCATACGCCGGGTCAGGTCGTCGGCGAACAGTCCGGCGATGGCCCTGACATGTTCTTCCTCCAGGTAATGGAAGACGATGATATCGTCCAGCCGGTTTAGAAATTCCGGTTTGAAGAATTTTTTCACTTCGTGCATCACCAGCGCTCTGGCTTCGGCGTAATCGGGCGTCGCTGAATGCAGGAAGCCGATGGGCCGCTTGTCGGGCGACAGGGATTCCGTGCCGAGATTGGAGGTCCCGATCAGGATGGTATTGCGGAAGGATACGGCCCGGCCCTGGGCATCGGTTAATTGCCCGTCCTCAAGGATTTGCAGCAACATGTTAAAGACGTCGGGATGGGCCTTTTCAACTTCATCCAGCAGGACCACCGTATAGGGATTGCGCCGCACTTTTTCCGTCAGTTGTCCGCCCTCGCCATAGCCGATGTAGCCGGGCGGGGCGCCGATCATCTTGGAGACTTCGTGCCGCTCCATGTATTCGGACATATCCAGACGTACGATGCGGGTTTCATCATCCAGCAGGAAAGCAGCCAGGGCTCGGGCGAGTTCTGTTTTGCCGACGCCGGTCGGCCCGAGGAACAGAAACGAACCGATGGGCCGGCGCGGAGCAGTGATCCCGGCCCGGTTCCGGCGGATGGCATCGGCGACAGCCCGGACCGCGTCATTCTGGCCGATGATACGCCGGTGCAGGTTCTCCTCCATGTATGCGAGTTTTTCCGCCTCCGATTCCACCATGCGGGCAATCGGAATCCCGGTCCAGCGCGAGACCACATCGGCGATATCCTCCGTCGTTACCAATGTATCAACCTTGCCCCGCTCAGCTTCCCATTTCTGCCGGGCGGTTTTCAGCTTGTTTTCCAGCTTCAGGATCTCCATCTGCAGCTTTGCCGCCTGTTCGAAGTTCTGCTGGTTGAATGCCTCGGTCTTGTTATGCACCAGTTCCTGGTGTTTCTGTTCCAGTTCC
>MGYR01000159.1:1106-4595 GCA_001801825.1 Gammaproteobacteria bacterium RIFCSPLOWO2_02_FULL_56_15
CATATTTAATCTGGTGGTGCTGTTCATATCTCGGCGCGAGCCCTTGCATGATTACGATACTTTCCTCAATACCGGGTTCCCGCACCATGATTGGGTGAAAACGGCGTTCCAGGGCTTTGTCAGCTTCGATATATTTCCGGTATTCATCCAGTGTGTCGGCGCCAATTACCTGCAAGCTGCCCTGGGCCAGCGCCGGCTTGAGCAGACTCGGCGCGTCCAGACCACCCGCCCCGGCGCCGGCTCCAACCACGGTATGCAGTTCATCGATGAACAGGATGACCTTGCCCTTGGCCTTGATTACCGCGTCACGAATCGATTTCAGGCGCTCCTCGAATTCCCCGCGCATCGATGCCCCGGCGATGACCTCCCCCATCTCCAGGGACAGGATGCGTTTGTTCAACAGGGTGTCCGGGACATCCGCCGCGGCGATGCGCTGGGCCAGGCGTTCCACGATTACTGTTTTGCCGACACCAGCCTCGCCGATTAAAACCGGATTGTTTTTCTTCCGCCGTGACAGGGTCTGGATCACCTGGGTAATCTCGGCTTCCCTGCCGATCACCGGATCGAGTTCACCCTTGCGCGCCAGTTCGGTAAGATCCCTGGTGTATTTTTCCAGCACATTCGCTTCGGTTTCGGCATCCTGGCTGGCTATGGTGCGTCCGTTGCGTATCTCTTTCAACGCCTTGATGGCCCTTTCCCGGGTAATTCCGGTCTTCTGCAGGATCTGGCTGGTTGATCCCACCTTGGGATCCAGCATGGCTATGAACAAGGTCCCGGTGGAGATATATTCGTCGCCCAGGTTTTTTGCTTCCTCACCGGCGGAACGGAATAAATCGGATAGTTCTCTGGAACCGACAATCTGCACGGCTTTCGCCGGAGTGGTCTGCTGGTTTTGTCGATACAACTGCGCCTTGATCTGGGCAATAGTATCAACCGGCTCCGCTGATATACGTTCGATAATTTTTACAGATTCCGCGTCCTGCTGCGACAGCAGTGCCAGTAAAATAAAATCCGGCGTCAGCACATTCTGCTTGAGCGCCACCAGTTCACCGATGGCGATCTCGAGCGTGTTCAGGACTTTCCTGGTACTTTTTTGTACAAATTCCTGAAGCATAAAATATAAAAATATTTAACACAGAGGCACGGAGTACACAGAGGATATCATGATTAGAATTTATTGTTGATAATGTAAGGTGGATTAAATGAAATGAAACCTGCCAAGAAAGTGAAAAGCATAAAGTAAAAAGTACGACGTTGAATGATATTAGGGTTCATGGTGCGCAACTCGATCCGCGATTGTTGCTAACAATTAAAAAAATCTCTGTGTTCTCTGTGCCTCTGTGTTTGATCAGTTAAATCGCAGGGTAAATATACAGCCCTTGCCCGGGGCAGTTTTGACGGACAACAATCCTTTGTTCACGAACATGATCTGACGGGAAATACTCAGGCCTACGCCGGACCCGTTGCGCTTGGTGGTGAAGAAGGGAATGAATATATTTTCCAGATTAATCGGATCGATACCCGGTCCGTTGTCGATTACCTGCAGCAGAACCTTGCCCTGACGGTTGATGAGTCCGCGCAGTCGTATGCGCGGTTCCTGATGGCCAGCCAGCGCCTCCATGGCGTTCTTGATCAGGTTGATTAATACCTGTTCAACCAACTGCGGGTCCGCCCGGATGGCTAAATCCTTAACCTCGCAATCCACCTCGAAGAGAATGCCGGTTTTTTCCAGTTCGGGAAGCATAATTGTGCGCGCCTGGTGGAACAGGCTGGTTACATCAACTGTTGCGAATTCAGGCGCAGGCAGGTTGGTCAAATTACTGTAGGCCTGGACGAAACTCAACAATCCCTTGCTGCGGGATTCGATCGACTTGATGCTTCTTAATAAATCCTCATTTTGTTCTGTGCTGAGTTCCCTGATGACAAGCCGATCATCATTATGCGGCAGGAGCATTTCCTTGATGACACTGGTCAGGGAGATAATCGGCGTGACAGAATTCATGATCTCATGAGTCAATACCCGAATGAGCTTCTGCCAGGAATCGATCTCTCTTTGTTCCAGCTCGTCGCGAATGTTCTGGAAGGACACAAGTTTGTAGTCCTGGCCGAGCAATTGGAATTCAGTGGCATAAAGCACCAGTTGCAGTGATTCATCCTCTATCCGGATGCTGACCAGGTGGCGTTCACCATCAGCAAGACGCTGCAGTATTTCCGGCAGGTTTTTATCGACCCGGTTAAAGGATTTGGCGACCGGCAGGTAAGGCGCCTTGAAAAGTTTTTTTGCCTGTTGGTTCATCAATACTACCGCTCCCTCCGCATCCAGACAGATCAGGGCGACACTGATGTGCTCGATAACCGATTCCAGGTACTGGTAGTGGGCCTCCTTTTCCAGGTTCAGACGTTGATACTCGCTGGTGAGCAGCTTGTAGGCGCTGCCCAGATCGGCGAAGACTTTGCCTTTTCCCTGGTTCGCGATATTGACCGAAAAATCATGGTGTTGAATGAATTCCAGAAAACTGGTGAATTCGCGGTTGGTTTTTTCCACATAATAAATTAAGTCAATGATGCAAAGGACAATCAACAATCCACAAACAAACGGTGTGATTTGCCAGTTGGTATTGAGCAGCCCCCATACCACGACAAAGATTAAAACGGTCAGGATACTGATCCTGATCAGGATATGCAGCCGGAAGCTTTTAAATCCCATGCCTGGCTATTTTACGATACAGCGTCGTCCGTCCCAGGCCCAGTTCCTGGGCCGCTTTGCTCAAATTGCCCTGGTGCTTGCTGATTGCCTTCCGGATGACCTGTTTTTCCATGTCCCTGAGATTCAGGCTGATGGCGGTTTCCTGGCGCGACTCCGGTTTGGCCAGTAAAAAATCCTCCGGCTGCAACGACACGTTTTCAGTCATGATCACGGCGCGTTCCATCGTATGCTGGAATTCCCGAATATTACCCGGCCAATGGTATTGACTGAGTTTATGGATCGAGTCCGGATGTACGGTCAGGCCGGGCTTGTTGTATTTCCTGGAATACTGGGCGACGAAATGGTCGGCGAGGATTGTAATGTCGGACAAACGTTCGCGTAGCGGCGGCGCGTGGATCTCGACGGTATTTATCCGGTACAACAGGTCCTGCCGGAACTGGAAGCGATCCAGCATATCGTATACGGGTTTGTTGGTAGCGCATATCAGGCGAATATCGACCTTGATGGGCACGTCCGAGCCAACGCGGGATATGGTCAGGCTCTCCAGCGCGCCGAGTAATTTCGCCTGCATCTGCAGGTTCAGGTTGCCGATTTCATCCAGGAACAGGGTACCGCCCGAGGCAATTTCGAAGCGACCGGCGCGGTCTTCCTTGGCGTCTGTATATGCGCCTTTCTTGTGACCGAACAATTCCGACTCGAACAGGGTTTCGGAGATGGCGCCCAAGTCAACGCTGATAAATGCCTGATCGGAACGCAGCGATTGCCGGTGTATTTCCCTCGCG
>MGYR01000159.1:4638-4780 GCA_001801825.1 Gammaproteobacteria bacterium RIFCSPLOWO2_02_FULL_56_15
TGGCATCGGTCTTCGCGACTTTTCCGATGTTTGCCAGCACTGTTTGTAACTCTTCCGATGCGCCGATGATCCGACCCGGTTCGCCACCGATGAACCGGGTCAGCATTTGCTGTTTGGTTTTGAGATTTTTGTTTTCACGCTC
>MGYR01000160.1:0-1983 GCA_001801825.1 Gammaproteobacteria bacterium RIFCSPLOWO2_02_FULL_56_15
CCCGCGCTGTTCGGCATAATTGCCGATGCTTACGACCTTTACACGGGGTTCTACTTCCTCGCCGGCATCATCGCCGCCTCGAATTTGCTGATCTTCTTCATTCCCAACGGCGAAGCCGCGCAGGCGAAACCCGTCACCGCAAGCTGATCGCCACACTCATTGCCGACTTCGCAATAAACAATACAATTACAATAAATGCACTGCGTGCGAAGTTTTGTTGGGCAATAATCTCGCGCTATCCTCGGGAATCCAGATTCTTCTTGAAAGGATGCTTCAGTGAAAAAGCGTGTCTTGGGAAGATCCGGCCTGCAGGTTTCTGAAATCGGGCTGGGTTGCAATGCGTTCGGCGGCCGCATCGATCATGAAGCGTCACGCAAGGTCGTCAGTAAGGCGCTCGATCTCGGCATAACGATGTTCGACACAGCGGATCTTTACGGCAATGACTATGGAAGCCCCAGCGGTTCGGAAATTTGCCTGGGGAAAGTCTTGGGTGATAGCCGCAAGAACATTGTCCTGGCGACGAAGTTCGGTAATGACAGAATGCAATACGCTGTCGGCACGAAAGGGGGAGCTTCGCGGCGCGTGATCATGCTGGCAGTTGAGGCCAGTCTGAAGCGCCTCAAGACCGACTGGATCGATCTCTACCAGCTGCACAACCCGGATCCGCTGACCCCGATTGAAGAGACCCTGCGTGCCCTTGATGACTTGGTCAGGCAGGGCAAGGTTCGCTATATCGGGTGTTCGAATTTTTCGGCATGGCCGGTCGTGGAGGCCCACTGGACGGCAAAGCATGCAGGACTTAACGCTTTCGTCAGCTGCCAAAATGAATACAGCCTGCTGGCACGCAATATCGAGCGCGATTTAATCCCGGCAATGCAGGCTTGTGGCCTTGGACTGCTGCCTTATTTGCCGCTTGCGGCCGGGCTGCTCACCGGAAAATACAGGAGAAATTTACCGCTGCTCGACACGCGTCTGGCGCCCGGCAACCGATGGACAGATAAGTTCATCACCGACACAAATTGGACGATTACGGAGCGCCTGGAAAAATTTTGTGCAGAAAGAGGGCGCAGCCTGCTGGAGCTCGCATTCAGCTGGCTGCTGGCGCATCCGATGGTAGCCAGCGTCATTGCCGGGGCAACCAGGCCCGAACAGTTGGAACTCAACGCCCGGGCGGGCGAATGGGTGTTTACTCCCGAGGATATGGCGCAGATCGACAGTTTGACTTGCGTGGCATAGCTTTATCGAAATCCACCCCCCACCGCGAGCTGGCCGCTATCCGTTTCTCATAGGCCACACGCGGCGCCAGCGCCTCGACCGGAGGGTGGTCTTCAGGGGTTCATGACACTCAAATCGGGGTTGACCACGCCGGCGGGCGTCGACGATACTCGCAACGGTTGATCGAGGGTCGCGGCCAACGGGAGTAAGATAGCTGTCTGGACGGCGTTACCGTTTCGGAACGAGAGGGGGTACATGGACACCAGCCAGGGCACACCGAATGCAGGGCACAACGACGCCTATCGGCAGTTGATCGATATCGGCATCGCGCTGTCGGTCGAGCGCGATCCGGCGCGGTTAAGAGAGCGCATTCTGCTCGAAGCCAAAGCGTTCACCAATGCGGACGCGGGGACTCTCTACCTCAAAGATAAGGGCAAGGAGCTCGCGTTCCAGATCGTTCGCAACGACTCGCTCAATATCGCGATGGGCGGAACGACCGGCGTCGAGATCAAGTTTCCGCCGGTTCCGCTCGTGACCGAGTCGGGCGAGCCCAACATGTACAACGTCGCCTCCTACTGCGCCATCACGGGCGAGATGATCAACATCGAAGACGCGTACTCCGATACCGACCGCTTCGATTTCTCCGGGACCGCACGATTCGACAAGCAAACCGGATATCGATCGCAATCGTTCCTGACCGTGCCTCTCAAGAACCATCTGGGTCTCGTGATCGGCGTCCTGCAGTTGATCAACGCCAAGGATGCGGCG
>MGYR01000160.1:2036-2432 GCA_001801825.1 Gammaproteobacteria bacterium RIFCSPLOWO2_02_FULL_56_15
GTCGCAGGCGGCTGTTTCGATCGACAACCGCATGCTGATCGAGGATCTCAAGCATCTGCTCGATTCGTTCATCGCGCTCATTGCCGCTGCGATCGACACGAAGTCACCCTACACGGGCGGCCATTGCCAGCGCGTCCCCGTCCTCGCGGAAATGCTGGTGCGTGCGGCGTGCGAAGCAAAGGAGGGTCCATTCAAGGATTTCGATTTGACCGAGGCCGAATGGTACGAGCTGCATGTCGCCTGCTGGCTGCACGATTGCGGCAAAGTCACGACGCCGGAATACATCGTCGACAAAGCGACCAAGCTCGAAGCGATTTACGACCGCATTCATGAAATACGCATGCGCTTCGAAGTGCTCAAGCGCGATGCTGAAATTGCCATGTTGAAGGGCCGGCT
>MGYR01000160.1:2506-3410 GCA_001801825.1 Gammaproteobacteria bacterium RIFCSPLOWO2_02_FULL_56_15
TCGTCGGCACCTGCAACGTCGGCGGCGAATTCATGGCGCCCGACAAGATCGAGCGCCTGAAGAAGATCGCCGGGCGCACGTGGGCCCGCACCCTCTCCGACCGCACCGGCATTTCGTACGCCGAGAAAAGGCGCCGGGACGCAAGACCCGAGCCGCCGCTGCCGGTCGAGGAAAAACTGCTCGACGATCGTTACGACCATGTCAGCCCGCGCGAAAGGCCGCCGCTGACAGCTCCCGGCAATCAGTGGGGCTTCAACATGAAAGCGCCCGAGCACGAATTCAATCTGGGCGAGATTTACAACCTGTCGATCAGCCGCGGCACGCTGACCGAGCAGGATCGCTACAAGATCAATGAGCACATGGTGCAGACGATCGTCATGCTCGAGTCGCTGCCGTTCCCGCGCCATTTGCGCCGCGTACCCGAATACGCGGGCGGTCACCACGAAAAGATGGACGGCACGGGCTACCCGCGCGGGCTGAAGCAGGACGACATGTCGGTGCCCGCGCGCGTGATGGCGATCGCCGATATTTTCGAAGCGTTGACGGCAGCCGACCGTCCCTACAAGCCGCCGAAGACGCTTTCGGAATCGATCAAAATCATGCGCTTCATGGTGAAGGACAAGCACATCGATCCTGATCTGTTCAAGCTTTTCCTCGAATCCGGCGTCTACAGGGAGTACGCGAAGCAAAACCTGAAGCCCGAGCAGATCGACGATGTGGATATCACGGCGTAGAGCGCATGGCGCAGAAGCAGATATGCGGTTCGCGCGCCCGCGCCAGGCACAATAGCGTGGCTCCTCAGCATGATAGAATCTAACATTGAATGCGCGCATGGATATTTTCATGGCTGCTATTAGGAAGATTCCTGTAAGTCCCGGCATTTTCTGGGTCGAGTTTCCGTCTG
>MGYR01000160.1:3431-5562 GCA_001801825.1 Gammaproteobacteria bacterium RIFCSPLOWO2_02_FULL_56_15
GCTGTCCTGTGGATGCGGTTAAGCATCTTATGCGCCGGGGTCTGATTGTTCCCATTGAGATCGCAGGCATCGAATGCGAGTCCGGGCCCAACACAATCCTGCTTTCCGATCTGCCAATCCAGAATGGCAAGGTTTGCAACCGCTCGGAGTTTCCAGTACTCCAAATGCTCTACAAGCAGGGCATGATACTTCCCGGCCATCCCTCCAATACAGGCGCCTTGCCAACGCTCATCGGTGCCCGAGGCCAGGTGACAGGTCAGCTCAATTATATTTTTCGCGGCAATTACGGCCTGGTGTCGCGGGAAGAGTTGATCGCAGCAGATGTTGCGCCCGAACTGGCGGACGAAATGATGCGCATGAAACTCGCGTTCGCCTTTGGAAATATCAGACCTAGCGAGGAACTTGTCAGACCACTCTTTCTGGAGCGGGACCCCATTGATATCGGGAATGGCGTGTTTGTCCGCAGGGAGCGCACCAACGTCTTTGAGTTTTCGTTTGCGGGCGAGCAAGTCGTGGTCGACCTGAATCTCGGCCCGGGCGAAGCCTACGAGTGCCCCTATACCCTCGATATGCATTTGCTGGAACGAGAGTATTTTTCGATTGTGCACATGGGCGATGGTGATGGCTGGGACATGAATCGGCCGGCCATGGGGAGCATCGTCCTGTTTCAGGGCCGCATCTACCTGATCGATGCGGGGCCGAATATTGATTACGCATTGAATGCTCTCGGCATCGGCATAAACGAGATTGACGGGATTTTTCACACCCATGCACATGATGATCATCAATCCGGGTTGTCGATGCTTTTAAGGCGCGATAACCGCATGCCATATTACGCGGTACCGATGGTACGTGACTCGGTGATGAAGAAATTGACGGCCGCGATGCAACTTCCCGAGAGCGAGTTTTCGCACTTATTTGACGTGCGCGATCTTCGGCTCGATGAGTGGAACGATATCGAAGGGCTGGAAGTGAAGCCTGTACTATCTCCCCACCCGGTAGAAACGACGATCTTCTTTTTTCGTTCAATTTGGGAAGGCGGCTATCGTAGCTATGCGCACCTGGCGGATATTGCCTCGTTCGATGTGCTACGGAAAATGATTGCGCCGGATAATGCTCCGGTAGGAATTAGTGAGGCGATGTTTGAGAAAACCAAGAGCGCCTATCTTCAAAAAGTAGACATCAAGAAAATCGACATCGGCGGAGGCATGATACATGGATCGGCCGCTGACTTCAGCGACGACCAGTCGGGAAAACTCATTCTTGCTCATGTCGCCAGGCGTTTGACGCAGGAAGAGCGTGCCATCGGATCCGGCGCGCCTTTCGGAACCATAGACATACTGATCAAAGGTGTGTCAGATACCAATCGCCATCAGGCATTTGGATATCTGAGCGACTATTTCCCGGAATCACCCAGGCACATGATCCGCCATCTGTTAAACGGGAAAGTGATCGTTTTCAATCCTGAGACTTTTTTGTTTAAGGAGGGGCAGACGGTTGATAGTGTCTATCTGGTGCTCAACGGGTCGGTCGAGACTCTCCGCACGGGTGAAACTTCAGGAATACATAATCTTACGGCGGGTTCGATGCTTGGCGAAACCCAAGTGCTGCTCGATGTAGCCTCGACTGAAACCTATCGCGCGGCAAGCTTTGTCAGGGTATTGCGTTTGCCGAAGGATGTCTATATTGATTTTGTTACGCGTAGCGGCCGGCACGCAGATATCGTGAAATCACGGGAGCAGATGGATTTCTTCAGAAGATCGACAATATTCGCGGATGATGTTTCCTGCGTCACTTTAAGCCGGCTTACCAGGGTTGCAGAATTAGCTACCTTCGATAAAGATAAAATCATGGTCCCACCCGATCAGGAGTTATTGCTCATTCGTTCGGGTTCTGCGCTCCTTACCACGCCTTTCAGACATGACGAACGCCTGGGTGTAGGCGAAAATATTGGTGCCATGGCGATATCAAGAAAGCCGCCTGCGGGGACCCAGGTTAGATT
The DNA here is from genome assembly GCA_001801825.1 of Gammaproteobacteria bacterium RIFCSPLOWO2_02_FULL_56_15. Taxonomy (GTDB): domain Bacteria; phylum Pseudomonadota; class Gammaproteobacteria; order Eutrophobiales; family Eutrophobiaceae; genus 2-02-FULL-56-15. The sequence continues at coordinate 5,434 of MGYR01000160.1, forward strand.
TCTTGAGCCCTCTGATGTCTATCGGCTGCCACTTGATTCATTGGCCGATATTCCGATCGTGCGATGGAAATTGATCGAAACCAACAGAAAGCGCTTTTCAGACAGAAGGCTGGTCCCCAGGAAGGCGAG
>MGYR01000161.1:0-141 GCA_001801825.1 Gammaproteobacteria bacterium RIFCSPLOWO2_02_FULL_56_15
CACCGCCGGCGCAGGAAATCCGCTTTCTCACGTCCAGTTGCTGGCACGAAACCTGGGCATCCCCAACGTCAGCGTGGATCAGTCGCTCATGGATCAACTCGCCCCTCATGAGGGAGAGGCGATCACCCTGGCGGTCACGGG
>MGYR01000161.1:260-7006 GCA_001801825.1 Gammaproteobacteria bacterium RIFCSPLOWO2_02_FULL_56_15
GCGCTTTGATCCCGCTGGACCAACTCCGCGCCGCGGACTCCGGGCGCATCGTCGGCCCCAAGGCCGCCAAACTCGGGGAACTCAAGCACCATTATCCGGAGGCCGTCGCGGAAGGCCTTGCCATTCCTTTTGGAATATTCCGTGGCCTGCTGGACCAGCCGATGTCCGGGACGGGACTCAGCGTCTACGACTGGATGGTCGGTCAATACCGCGCCCTCGCGGCCCTGCCGAGGGACTCCGAAGAACGCCGCACGGAGACTGAACAGTTCCGCCGCAACCTGGAAACCTGGATCCTGAACGCCGATCCGGGGGAGCCATTCCGTCATGGACTGGAGGTGGCGGTGGAGGACATTTTCGGTCCTGAGGAAAATATCGGTATCTTTGTTCGCAGCGATACGAATGTCGAGGACTTGCCAGGATTCACCGGCGCCGGACTGAATCTGACCGTTCCCAACGTGGTGGGTTTCGATGCCCTGCTTACGGCGATCCAGCGGGTCTGGGCCTCACCCTTCAGCACTCGGGCCTTTGCCTGGCGACAGGCGCTGATGAGCCAGCCGGAACATGTGTATCCGGCGATTCTCCTGTTGCGCACGGTTCCCTCCGAAAAATCCGGTGTGCTGGTCACCCGCGACATCGACACCGGCGACCCGGGCTGGTTGTCCGTGGCAGTCAACGAGGGGATTGGAGGAGCGGTCGATGGGCAACCCGCGGAATCCCTCCGGCTGGAGAGGAACACCGGGCGTATCCGGCTGCTGGCCCAGGCCAGTACCCCATGGCGCCGGGACGCAACCCCGGGCGGAGGGATCACCCGTGCGCCGGTCAGTGGATCCGACACGGTGTTACTGCCAGGAGAGGCGGCGCTGCTGATCGAATTTGCCCGCAGCCTGCCGGAGCGTTTTCCCCCCATCACGGATGACCAGGGGCAGCCCGCCCCGGCGGATGTTGAATTCGGATTTGTACAGGGACAACTGCGCCTGTTCCAGATCCGGCCTTTTCTGGAAAACTCCCGGGCGCGAGCCAGCGCCTACCTCGCGGAGATCGACCGGGGTCTCATTGATCCCACCGGGATCCTCGTGGACCTTGGACAGCTACCGCAACCCTGAGGATCCGCCTATGAAACGAACTGGCCCCTGCCTGTTAACCGGTCTGATGTCGATCCTGTTGGCAGGGTCCGGGGAGATTATTGCGTACCCCCTCAATGGCTACGAAACCACCGGTATCGGACGGCTCGAGGCCGCACGCCGTATCGAAACCGGGGAAATGGCAGGCGCCCGCCAGCCCCATGGCGCACTCCTGACCATGGATAAAGTGGATATCCGCCTGCGTGACTATCCGGATCTCCAGATCCCGGAGCCGGATCCGGAACTTACCCGGAAGCTCATCACGCTGCTGGGGGAACGCGCGGAGCGTTACCAAGTGGCGATCCTGGACCTCTCGCAACCCGGTCAGCCTCGCTACGCCGCCCATCACGATGATTACCGAGCGAACGTGGGCAGTGTCGGCAAGCTGCTGGTCGCACTTGCGGTATTTCAGACCCTGGCTGACTTGTATCCGGACGACACGGAACAGCGCAACCGCATCCTCAGGGACACCCGCATCACCGCAGATGAATTCGTCCTGACCGATCACCACACCGTGCGTATGTGGAACCCGGAAACCGGGATCCTGAACCGGAAAGTGCTGGCGCCGGGGGATACCGGATCCTACTGGGAATTTCTGGACTGGATGATGTCCGCAAGTTCCAATGCCGCCGCCTCCATCGTGATTAAGAATGCCATGCTGCTGCGGCAGTTCGGCCGAGACTTCCCTGTCGATTTTGCAACGGGCCAGGAGTTTTTCACAACCACAAACAAGGAGGCACTGGCTAAGCTGCTGACCGAGACATTGCAACCCCCGGTCACCCGGAACGGCATGGACCTGAATCAGATCCGCCAGGGGAGTTTCTTCACTGCCACGGGTCAACGCAAGGTGCAAGGCACCACCAGTTACGCCACTCCGCGCAGCCTCATCGATCTGCTGTTGCGCATGGAACAGGGAAAACTCGTGGATGAATACTCAAGCCGGGAGATCAAGCGCCTCCTGTACTCCACCGAGCGCCGCATACGTTATGCCTCCGCGCCGGCGCTGAACGACTCCGCGGTCTATTTCAAATCCGGTTCTCTCTTCGAGTGCCGTCCGGAGCCGGGATTCCGCTGCTTCCAGTACCATGGGAATGTGAAGAACCTGATGAATTCCGTGGCTGTCGTCGAATCACCCGCCGGTGAGCGAAAACACCATTACCTGGTGGCCCTGATGAGCAATGTGCTGCGGCGCAACAGCGCCTATGATCACCAGTCCCTGGCGACAGGGATCCACGAATTGATTACCACGGGTGAGATACACAACGCCACATTTCTGCAGCGCGCGGAGGACGAGCCGCCGGGTGCGCAGGAGGAAGCGGTCAGTCAGTAACCGCGGCGTACTTGGGATGCACGATCAAATCGTGCATGGGGGTAATCAACCGTTCCAGCCACTGCCCCCCCTGGGGATCCTCGGCCAGTACCACGGCGACGTACTTGTAGCCGTTGGCCTCCACCAGGGCGCTGTCCGCGTGCCATTGCCGCCAAGTGCCGGACTTGCGATAGACCACAGCCTCGGGCCGCTTGCTCAGGCCTTTCACGAATTTATGATTGATCGCGGGATGGCCCAGCATCTCCTTCATCTGCGCGGTGAGGTCCGGTGGAAGCAGCCGGCCGGATTCCAGCAGAAAATACAGCCGCGCCGTCTGCAGGACCGTGGCGCCATGCGAGATATTATGCAGAGGGTCGCGGCGGTAGGCAGTGCCTTTCGCATATTCCTTGCCCACCCATAATCCGCCATTGGTCGCCGGATCATAAAATCGGAACGGCCCGGTCTGGAGAATCTCGAGCACCCGTTGCTTGCCGATCCGGTTCAGCATGAGTGTTGCATCCTCATTGGAGGACACCCGGATCATGCGGGTCAATGATTCCCGTGTCTGTTTGTCGAGCCGCAGGCGTCCACGGTTTATCTCGACAAAGGCGGCATAGAGGATGGCGATCTTCGGCAGACTGGCGGCGTACATCATCTCGTCCCCGTTGATGGCGGCTACCTTCGGCGCATCAGGATTGGTGATATCCACCAGCGCGACCGCCAGTTTGCCATTTATCGCGGCGCGGGACAGTCCCATCTGCTCCAAGACCGAGGCCAACTTGCGTTGGAGCGTGGTATCGAAGGATTTACTGAAGGAAGTTGCTACATTGGAAACGGGAAGATTACCCGCGTGTGCCGTTACGAAGATCGATAGTGACAGTGTTGTTATCAGTATGCGTATGTGCCCCCTCAACACGCCATCCCCCATCATTTGTATTATCGTTATGGTTGTAACTGGCCGGATTCTGCCCGATGCAAAATTTCGCTGCAACCGAATTTTGTGATCGTGTTGACATTTCTTCAGCCCTGTGGCGCGAGGCAGACAACCGTATGTTTTTCAACACAAAACAATAGCGCACTGTGTGGTTCTGATCGGTTCCCGTGAGGCCGGAAATCACCCGGATCAGACGCGATAAGAACTCTCTGCGCGGGCATCACTCAAGCGATTGGGAGGATTGCTCCGTTCCCGCAAGCGTGGACAAGATTGTGCCTGGACATTACCATGGACCGCCTTGTGCATAGCGGACAGGGGCACCCATGATCGAGCATTCCACTATCCACCGGATCACCTGGCGGCTGATCCCCTTCCTGCTGTTGCTCTACGTCGTCGCCTGGCTTGACCGCGTGAATATCAGCTTCGCCGCCCTGCAGATGAACGAGGACCTGAATTTCAGTTCCTCGGTCTACGGTTTCGGCGCAGGCGTTTTTTTCGTGGGCTACGCGCTGTGCGAAGTACCGAGCAACCTGATCCTTGCCAGGGTTGGCGCGCGGCGTTGGATCGCGCGGATCATGATCACCTGGGGGATCATCTCCATCGCCATGATGTTCGTCACCACGCCGATGGTTTTTTATACCCTGCGCTTTCTGCTCGGCGTGGCCGAGGCAGGCTTTCTGCCGGGGATCATCTATTACCTCAGCCAGTGGTATCCGGCGCGCCAGCGGGCGCGCGCCGTTGGCTGGTTCATGGCGGCCATCCCGCTTTCCATCGTGGTGGGCGGTCCGGTCGCAGGCATAATCCTCGAACTGAATGGCTTGCTGGATTTGCGCGGCTGGCAATGGTTGTTTCTCCTGGAAGGGGTCCCGGCGGTGATCCTCGGCTTTGTGGTGCTCGGCTATCTGGATGACCGGCCCGATGCGGTCCACTGGCTTACTCCGGAGCAGCGTCGCTGGTTGTGCGACCGCTTGCGTGAGGAAGCTTCCGCCACCGAGCAACACCACAACATCCGGTTGTCGAGAGCGCTGCTGCATCCCACCGTGTGGCTGCTGGCGTTGATCATGTTTACCTGCCAGACGGGGAGTTATGGCTTGTCCCTGTGGATCCCCCAGATCGTGAAGCACCTGTCCGGGCTGAGTGATTTCCTGGTTGGTATGATCACTGCCATCCCCTATTTCGCCGCCGCAGTCGGCATGGTGTTGATCGGCGCGAGTTCCGACCGCACCGGAGAACGCTTCCTGCATATCGCTGTCCCGAGCTTCATCGCCGTGATCGGATTTTCCCTCAGCGCCTGGCTGGTGTCCCCGGTCCCGGCGCTCATCGCCCTGACCGTCGCCGCCATCGGGGATCTCGGCAGCCGCGGCCCCTTCTGGGCCCTGCCACCGCAGTTCCTGACCGGCAGCGCCGCGGCCGGCGGGATTGCGCTTATCAACACCATCGGCTCCCTGGGCGGTTTCGTCGGTCCCTATGCCGTTGGCCTGGTCCTGGATTACACCGGGAGTTACGCGGGCGGCCTGCTGTTCCTCGCCCTTTTACTGCTGATCGGCGCGGTCATCACCCTGCAGCTCAAGCGCATACCGATACTGTCCGGGAAGCTACCGCAACAGGAAGCGTAACGGCCTGTGGTCGCTTCAGAGAATCCTCGCGGAATAATCCTGAAGAGTCCTAAGCGTTCATCAAATCAGCAGCGTCTGCCTGGTGAGCAATTCCTGCAAAAATACTCCGCGACGACTTCCTCAGCTTCGCTGCAACCCGCCAAAGCCGGTACCGGCGTTCAGGGTGAGCTGGTCGAAGGGGATCACCCAACCCTGCTCGTTGGAGGTATCAATGCAAATACGCTGAATGACCCGGCTCACGGCGAAATAGGATTCCGCTGCGTCGCCCTTCATCGTGACGTAGATCTGATAGTTCAGCGAGGAGGCGCCGGCCTCCTTGAATTCAACCAGAATATTTTCCACGTGCTTCCCGAGATCGGATTGTTGCAAGGCCTGTTCCATGGACTGCTGCAGGACCTTCGGTATTACCGTGGTACTTATGGGCTGATGCTGGTAGTCGATACCGAAGGTGACTGCCACCCCAAAACCTTCCGACAGGTTGTGCGGTTCACCGGCAAGAAAACTGTTGGTGGTATAGCTCAGGATCGTACCCTTGGTTCTGAGCTGGACGATTTCCGGCGTCTGGCGCACTACCTGACCGATGGCGCCATTGGCCATCATCACCCAGTCGCCGGTATCGGTTGGGAACCAGGGCTCGTCATCACGGTAAGGGCGGGATACCAGATGCAGCATCTCCGACATGGGTAAGCGCACCAATCCGTCCAGTGCCGGGTTGTATAACTTCGAATACATACCCAGCGAGCGCACCATCCAGGGCAGGTCCTTGTACATCACCCGTTCGCGTTCGCGCACAGCGCCGATATTGAGCAGCAGTTTGGTCTCTTCCATATACCGCGGCAGATAATTGCGCATGCCCAGCAGCAGGACGAGCAGCACGATCAACGCCAGCACCAGCAACAGGACATCGCCCGTGATGTACAACACCGTCAGCACCGCCAGGATGGACAGGCATAGGGTCAGCGCCTGGTAGATGTAGGCCAACATCCTCCGGCTGGTGCTGGACGTGCTGCTGCGAATACGGCTTCGGCTGCTCAAGCGCAGATATACCGCATAAAGCCCCTTCATCAGGAAGAAGACCACGAAGAACGCCGCAATGGCGAGCACCAGATTCAGCCCGCGGCCGGTAACAAAATCGCTCGCTGCCTGCTGGATCTGTTGCAGTACCGACTCGCCTTTTTCCTGTAACACCTGGAGTTGCAACTGGTTGATCTCGCGTTCGCGTTGCAGGTCAGCCAGCCGCTGCGTCCAGTTTTCATGCACATTTTCCAGCCGCTCGCGGGTGCTCTTGTCCAGGCTTTCGTCTAGGAGTTGACCGATATTCTCCACCGCCCTCTGGGAGATACGGATCTGGCTGCCAATCATCGCCAACTGGCTGTTCAGGCGCTCGATCTGGCGGGGTTTCTCGGTCAGTTGCCGGAGTTGCTGGAACAGCGGTTTCAGAACCACCTGCAGTTCCTGCTGCCAGTCGAATTTCTCGTCCTGGTTTCCCGTATCGAAAATGCCGAGGTCCAGACCGCCCAGGGCAATGTTCTCGAAGGACTGTCGCAGCTTGCGGAGGTCGTCTTCCTCCTGCGTAATGTGCTGTTCCAGGTCCTGCCGTTCGGTCTCGTCCGTGACCTTCTTCAGTTGCCTGCGCGACTCTCTGAGCTCGCTGCGCTTGGTCTGTATGGACTCCTGGATCTCCTGCAGTTGCTCTCGGACCACCGTCAACGGGTCGATGGCTTCCTCCACCACTGGTTCTGGTGCGGGCTCCGTCGCCTCCGGCG
>MGYR01000162.1 GCA_001801825.1 Gammaproteobacteria bacterium RIFCSPLOWO2_02_FULL_56_15
ACCGCGCCGATGAGCCGGCCGATTTCGCGCTCGTGCAGGAGCAGCTTGCGGGTGCGCATGGCGTCGGGATGGATGTGGGTGGAGGCGGTGGGCAAGGGGTTGATGAGGGCGCCAAAGAGAAATGCCTCGCCGTCCTTCAGCAGGACATAGCTGTCACGGACCTGTACCTTGCCGGCCCGCAGGCTCTTGACCTCCCAGCCTTCCAGGACGAGGCCGGCCTCAAGGCGCTCCTCGATGAAGAAATCGTGCCCCGCTTTCTTATTGAGGACAATCGTGCTGGAGGGAGTGCTGGATTTTTTTTTCGGCATTGGCGGTGTCTGTGGGATTGCCGGCCGGATTATAGCCGCTATACACGTCTGCGTCTCATCGGTATCGGAACAGCCGCTCGTGGACCAGAGCTTTCTCCGGGTTGTCCCGACACTGGAATTCCCGCAGAATGGGATCCCTATGGCGGCAATTCAAAACAGTGACATAGAGATCGAGTTGGTCTATGCCGGCACCACCGGGATCACCCGCATCCCCTTGCGTGTGGAAGCAGGAACGACGATCCGTGAGGCCATGGATCGCTCCGGGATCCTGACGCAGTGCCCCGAGATCCGGCCTGATGTGAACCGGGTCGGTATCTTCAGCCGCCTCCGCGATATGGATACCCCGCTGGCAGCCGGGGATCGTGTCGAGATCTACCGGCCGCTAAGAGCTGATCCCAAAGAAGCCAGGCGCCAGCGCGCCCGCCAGCAGCAGACCGGCAAACGCTGATGGCCTTGCTCCGGAAAACCTCCGCGCCCCTGTGGACACGACAGAGCTTTCTGATCTTGATCCTGTTGTTGGCCCTGTGCTTCCTGTCGATGGCTTTCGGGATCGCGACCGGCAGTGTGGATATCTCCCTCCGGGAGGTATTCACGGCCATGTTCAACGATGACGGCACGATCTCCAGCAGCGTGATCCTGGAGTTGCGCCTGCCACGGGTCATCTCCGGTTTCCTGGTCGGCGGGATGCTGGCGCTGGCCGGGGCATTGATGCAAATCCTGTTGCGTAACCCCCTGGCCGAACCTTACGTCCTGGGGGTATCGGGCGGGGCATCGGTTTTTGCGTTGCTGGCGATGATCACCGGACTGTCGGGTTACTGGGTGAACCTCGGTGCTTTTACGGGGGCATTGCTTTCCATGCTGCTGGTCTTCGGTCTCTCCCACATGGGAGGAAGCTGGAGTCCCATGCGAGTGTTGCTGACCGGCGTGGTAATCGCCTCCGGTTGGGGCGCGCTGATCAATTTCCTGCTGGCCGTGAGTCCGTCGGCAAGGTTGCAGGGCATGCTCTTCTGGCTGATGGGGGATCTGGGATATGCCGGTCATCCTGGTTTTTCCGCACTGGTGTTGCTGCTTGCGACCTGCCTCGCGCTGTTCCGCGCCCGGGATCTCAATCTGCTGATCCACGGTGATCTGCAGGCGGCCTCCCTGGGGGTTGCCGTAGGCCGCTTGCGCTACATTATTTATTTTTTATCCTCCTTGCTGACGGCGACCGCCGTGATGCAGGCGGGTGGCATAGGTTTTATCGGATTGATCATCCCGCACCTGGTCCGCCTGTTGTTCGGCAGCGATCACCGGATGCTGATCCCGGTGTCTGTCTTGCTCGGCGGCAGCCTGCTGGTGGTGTCCGATGGCCTGGCGCGGATCCTGATTTCCCCCCAGCAGTTACCGGTGGGCGTCCTCACCGCCCTGTTGGGAGTACCGCTGTTCCTGTCCCTGCTGCATTTCAGCATGCGGATGCAGAGGCCATGAAGCTGTTGCAGACGAAATCACTCGATATCTCCATCGGCGGCTGGTCGGTTTGCAGGGATCTGAATTTCTGCCTGGAACCGGGTCAGTACTGGGGGATCCTCGGCGGTAATGGTATCGGCAAAACCACACTGCTGCAGACGCTCGCGGGTCTGCGTCCTTCTGCAAGCGGTGAGGTGCTGATCGAAGGAATCCCCCTCTGCGAGATCCGGCGCCGGGATCTGGCCCGAAAGCTGGGTGTCCTGTTCCAGGACAGCCATGACATATTTCCGGGTTCAGTCATGGAAACGGTGCTGATCGGCAGACACCCCTGGCTGCCTGTTTGGGCTTTCGAGGGCCGGGAGGATTTTGCCCTGGCCGAGGCGGCATTGCGTGACGTCGCCATGGATACCATGGTCCACCGGCAGGTCAATACCCTCTCGGGCGGTGAGCGGCGCCGGCTGGCGCTGGCCACACTGTTGTTGCAGGATCCGAAGATCTGGCTCCTGGATGAACCCACCAATCACCTGGACATGAAACACCAGATCAATCTCCTGCAACTGATCCGGACCCGGGTGGATGCAGCCAGGGGCGGGCTGGTAATGGTGCTGCACGATGTCAATCTCATCACGCGCTTCTGCAGCCATGTGATCCTGATGCAGGATCATGAAACCATGCAGGCAGGTCCGGTGAACCAGGTGGTGAGTCAGGAGACCCTGGAACGGCTGTATCGCCATCCAATCCGGCGGGTGGATGTGGAAGGGGGGTGCTTATACTATCCAGGTTGAACCTCGGACCGGATCAGGATTCGTCCCCGGTCTCCTGCTCATCTTCATCCTGGGTGTCTTCTTCAGAACGGTCCGGTGTACGTTTCCGCGGTCCGTCATCACCGACCACGGGGAGGGCATCAATTACGCGGTCTACCAGGCTTCTGCGCCGGCTTTTGCTGTCGGGTACATCGACGATCTTCGCGGGTTGTTTGAGTTCTTCGGTGGGTCGCCGCAGCGAACTGATGACATCCCCTTCCAGGAAGGAGAGTTTGTCGTCCTCGAAATACAGGGTGATATGGATTTGTTTGCGCCGGCTGCCGTTCTCGGAGCTGGTGTAAATGTAATCCCAGCGGTCGGCGTGGAAGGGGTCGTTGATAGCCGGAGTACCCAGAATAAAGCGAACCTGGTTCTTGTTCATTCCGGATTTCAATCGGTCGAACATATCTTGATCCAGAACGTTACCCTGCTGGATATCGGGGCGGTAAACTCCCGGGAGCTTGTAATCGCCGTCATAGCGTGCGCAACCGGTGAAAACCAGCAGGCAGAGGCAGGCGGAGAATAGAGGTAAAATTTTCCTGAACATTATGAAGACCCTGAAAAAACTCGGCTATTGTAACCCAACAAGCGGTTATCACATAAGGGTCGCGATTGTATACGACATGCCAGGCCAGTTTGGTTATACTTAGATCGGTACCTCATCCGGATGCAGAAATCTGTAGAGCAGCCATATCCCCCATGGAACCGATAGACCTCAAGAATGCCGGCCTGAAAGCGACCTTGCCCAGAATCCGCATCCTCCAGATTTTGGAGCAATCCGCCGTCCGGCATGTCAGTGCCGAGGATGTCTACAAGGCCCTGCTGAAAAATGGTGAGGAAGTCGGATTGGCGACCGTCTACCGGGTGCTCACCCAGTTCGAGGCAGCGGGTCTGGTAACTCGCCATAACTTTGATACCGGTCACTCGGTGTTCGAGATCAACGAAGGCGGTCATCATGATCACATGGTTTGCCTGGAGACGGGTAAGGTCATCGAGTTCAAGAATAATGAGATCGAGGCCCTGCAGAAACACATTGCGGAGTCGCACGGATATGTCCTGGAGGAGCATCACCTGGTTCTCTATGTGCGGCCGAAGAAATAGCTGAGCTCGGATTCAACCGGTACTCAACCCAATCCTGGTACACAAATCCCCCCTGTTTTTCCTGAACCTGTTTGTGAATGTGTTTCGTGTTTTATCCGGAGGCCGCTCTTTTCCCCAGCATCTCCCGGGCATGGTCGCGGCTGCGTGCAGTGACCCTGAGCCCTCCCAGCATGCGTGCAATCTCCTCGATCCGGGCGGACATCTCCAGCTCCCTGACCCGCGTAATGGTGGAAGTGGTATCTGAGCTTTTCTCGACCAGCAGGTGATGATCCGCCTGGGCCGCAACCTGGGGCAGGTGGGTGACACACAAAACCTGGCGCTGATCCGCCAAGGCATGCAGCAGGCCGCCCGTGATCTCCGCGACGCCGCCGCCGATACCCGCGTCCACCTCGTCAAACACCAGGCAGGGGACAGCCTGGTCACGGCTGCTGACCTGGATGGCCAGGCTGATTCTGGATAATTCCCCTCCGGATGCAACCTTGCGCAAAGCTTGCAGTCCCTGACCGGGGTTGATATTCACCAGGTAATCCACTTGGTCCATACCCCAGGGGTGAGGTGTGGCCTCGTCGTCCTCCTCGACGTGAATCTCGAATTGGCCATGGGGCATCCCCAGTTGCCGGATCCGCATACTGACTTCCTCCGCCATCGCCGCCGCGGCCTGGACCCGGTCGGTGTGCAAGTGTATTGCAGCCTCCCGGTATGCCGCGTTTGCCGTGACTTGGGCCTTCCCCAGCGCTTCCACACCTGCCTCGGTGTCTTCCATGGCCGCCAGTCGTTGTTGCAGCAGTGCAAGATGCTGGTACAGTTCCCCCGGCTTGATCCGGTGCTTGCGCGCCATCTCGTGCAACCGTGACAGGCGCAGTTCCACCTCCTGTAAACGCCCCGGGTCCAGGTCATGGCGGCCGGCGTAACCGCGCAGTTCATCGGCGGCCTCGCTGATACGGATGGCAGCCTCCTCCAGGAGTTGGTTGATGCCTGCAAGGGAGCTGTCCAGGTGTTCAAGCTCTCGGAGTTCCGCCAATACTGCATGCAGCCGGGCATCCACGGAATGCTCTTCCTCCCTGAGCACAGCCGCTGTCTGCTGGGCTGTCTCAAGCAACCGGCTCGCATTCGCCAGTAGTCTCAACTCCTCATTCAGGCTTTGGTATTCGACCGGTCCGGGTCGCAGGGTTTCGAGCTCCGTAAGCTGGTAACGCAGGAGTTCCATGGCGGCGTTATGCTCCCTCCCTCCCCGGGACAGGTCCGCAAGTTTTCGGGTGATTTCCTGCCAGTTCTGCCATACCGCTTTCAGCCGGGACAGTTGCGCGCTGTGGTTGCCGTAGTCATCGAGGAGTTGGCGTTGCACCTCCCGGCGGGTAAGGGACTGATGCGCATGCTGACCGTGGATATCCACCAGGCATTCACCCGCTTCGCGCAATACTTGTGCGGTAACCTGGGCGCCGTTGATCCAGGCACGGGACCGGCCATCCGCGCTGATCACGCGCCGTAGCAGGAGTTCTTCCTCTGCATAGGGTATATCCTGGTCGACTAGCAGTTCGCTGAGTGCGGTGTTTCCGGTGGTTTCGAACACAGCCGCTAGATCGGCCCGTTCGCATCCGCGCCGGATGACCGTATTGTCTGCCCGGTCACCGAGAAGTAACCCCAGGGCACCCACCAGGATGGACTTGCCTGCACCGGTTTCTCCGGTCAAAACTGTCATCCCCCGCTGGAAGTGGAGTTCCAGCTTTTCGATGATCGCAAAATCCCTGATGCTCAACTGTATCAGCATATTATGTAAGGCGGGTTTGCCGGTGTCACCTGCTGTCCTTAGACGTCAACCCCATTGCAGCTTGGCGCGCAGAATACTGAAATGATTGTGATCGGCTGGATGGATGAGTCTGATGCGGCGGTTCTTCTTGCGTATCAGGATCTTGTCCCCGGTCGCCAGTTCACAGGTAATCTCCCCGTCACAGGTGAGACGTGCATGATCGATTTCCGGAGTACCGACAATGACCTCCACGAGGCTGTTGCCGTCTATGACGATGGGCCGGTTACTCAGAGTATGGGGACAGATGGGCACGATCACGAGTGCGTCCAGGGATGGATGCAGAATAGGTCCGCCCCCGGATAGGGCATACGCCGTGGAGCCGGTCGGCGAGGCGATGATCATGCCATCGGCCCGTTGCGAATGGAGCAGTTCCTGGTCCACATAAGTGGTCAGTTCGATCAAGCGGGCAATATTCCATTTCTGGATCACAACATCATTGAAGGCGTCGCTCTGGGTGATAGTTTGTTCGTCCCGATCCACCTGGCAGTGTAATTGGAACCGGTGATCCTCCACGTAGTCGCCCTCCAGGATCCGCTCCAGGTGCTGAACCACGGAATCTTCGGGGATGTCGGCGAGGAATCCCAGTCTTCCCCGGTTGATCCCAAGGAGGGGGATATCGTAATCCGCAAGCAATCTGGCAGCCCTCAACATGGTGCCGTCACCGCCAATAACGATCGCCAAATCGCAGTCTGCCAGGAGTTCCCCCGACCGCATCAGCGGGTAGCCGGAGTCAGGCAGATATCTTGCACAAAATTCATCCAGCACAATACTGATGTTCCGGGCTCGAAGAAGGCCTGTAACCGATTGCAGGGTATCGCTGATCGGCAGGCCGCTGGAATTGGTGATGAGAACGATTCGTTGAAACATGGCGGTTATTCACTGGCTGTTTGAGCAAATTAACATGGCGCGGGCGAACCGCCAATAATCTTTTGCACTCAAACAGATACAATGCTAGATTTTCCCTGTTGATCAAAGAGCCGGCCAGAGTATGTTGAAGACCTTAATCATGGATACCTCAAGACTGTCAGAGCGCAGTTTATATCTGTTTAAGAGTCTTGTGGAACACTTCATCATGGACGGCCAGCCGGTCGGGTCCAGGACCTTGGCGCGGGATATAGGCAGTGATTTGAGCCCGGCGACCATCCGTAATGTAATGGCGGACCTGGAAGACCTGGGGTTATTGACCTCACCCCATACTTCCGCCGGCAGGGTGCCGACGGCAAAGGGCTACCGGCTGTTTGTGGATAGTCTGTTGCGCGTGGATAAGCTGGATCAGAGACAGGCGGAGCGCATCGCAAAGGAGCTGGAATGGGGAGGGGATGTACATAGTCTCCTGGAAAAAACCTCGGAGATGCTTTCGGAGATTACCAGCCTGGCCGGGATTGTGATGTTGCCGCGCGCCAATCCGCAGGCTTTGCGGCAGGTGGAATTCCTTTCTTTGTCCGATAACCGGGTGCTGGTCATTCTGGTCGTGAATGAAGAGGAGATTCAAAATCGCATCATCCATACCAACCGTACTTATACCCCGGCGGAACTCCAGCAGGCAGCCAATTACCTGAATGCCATGTATTCGGGCAAGGATCTGAAGCGGGTGCGCCAGGAGATACTCGCGGAGCTGCATAAGATGCGGGAAGATGTCAACGTGAGCATGCAGCTTGCCATCGAGATGGCCCAGAAGGCTTTTGCCCAGGAAACTCCTGGCCCCCGGAGTGATTACCTGCTCACCGGGCATACCAATCTGATGAATGTTGCCGAGCTTTCCAACCTGGATAAGCTGAAGAAATTGTTCGACAGTTTCAACCAGAAGCGCGATATCCTGCATCTGCTCGAACAGGCCGTTAATGCACATGGTGTACAAATCTTCATCGGAGAGGAATCCGGTTACGAGGTGCTCGATGATTGCAGTATCGTAACCTCCCCCTATGAGGTGGATGGACAGATCCTCGGGGTGCTCGGCGTGCTCGGGCCTACCCGGATGAATTATGAACGGGTTATACCGGTTGTCGATATTACGGCAAAGATGCTGGGTATGGCCTTGAATTCCTCAAACTAGCCCCCATAAGCCCAGAGGTTGATTGCATCGGCGGATGCAAGGGGTGCCCATGCTTTATTAATCGAGGGAAGCAATGATCTCAGAACCGAACAGACCGGCCGAAACACAGGCCATAGCCACAGTAGAACCAACCCAGGCCCAGAGAGTGGCGGAGGATAAGCTCCGGACAGCCAATGAGGACCAGACGGCGGGGCTGGAAGATGCCAGCGTCCAGCCGGAAGCAGCAGGAACAACAATGGATGAACTGGATCAGCTCCATCAGGAGCTTGAGGCTATGCGCCGGCAGGCCGAGGAAAATCTGGACCAGGCCCTGCGGGTCCGGGCGGAGATGGAGAACCTGCGCAAACGGACCTACCGGGATGTGGAAAATGCGCACAAATACGCCCTGGAGAAATTCGTTCGTGAGTTATTACCTGTACTGGATAGCCTGGAACTGGGTATCTCGGTCAGCCAGGACGATATAGATAATGTAGAGGGCCTCCGCGAAGGGATGGCCCTGACATTGCAAAAATTCAGGGATACGTTGCAAAAATTCGGTGTCGCTGTGGTGGACCCGGTGGCCGAAAAATTCAATCCCGAACGGCATGAGGCGGTTACCATGCAGGCTGTGGAAGGTACCGAGCCGGGCACGGTTGCTGCGGTGATGCAGAAAGGTTATGAGCTGAACGGGCGCTTGGTCCGGCCCGCGATGGTGGTCGTGGCGCGTTGATCAGCCGCATTTACCACACCGGGGCTTGAATTCCCCGGGGTTGACCCAAATATACGGACATATTCCGGTTTTTTAACGAATTTTCAATCAGTAAGGCATTCTGGAGACAACACCATGGCAAAGATTATCGGTATCGATCTGGGCACGACCAATTCATGCGTCGCCGTTCTGGAAGGCGGCAAGGCCAGGATCATCGAGAACAGTGAAGGCGGCAGGACCACGCCTTCCATCGTCGCCTATACGGATGATGAAGAGGTGCTGGTGGGGCAATCAGCCAAACGCCAGTCCGTCACCAACCCGAAGAATACTCTGTCCGCCATCAAGCGTTTGATCGGGCGCAAGTTCAAGGATGATATCGTACAGAAGGACATCGACATGGTCCCCTACAAGATTTGTCAGGCGGACAACGGGGATGCCTGGGTCGATGTCAAAGGCAAGAAGATGGCCCCACCGGAGATATCCGCCCGGGTGTTGATGAAGATGAAAAAGACCGCGGAGGATTATCTGGGCGAGGAGGTCAAGGAAGCGGTAATCACCGTCCCCGCCTATTTCAATGATTCCCAACGCCAGGCAACCAAGGACGCGGGCCGGATCGCCGGTCTGGAGGTGCGCCGCATCATCAATGAACCCACGGCGGCGGCGCTGGCCTATGGCATGGACAAGAAGCACGGCGATATCAAGATTGCCGTATATGATCTGGGCGGCGGCACCTTCGACATCTCCATTATCGAGATCGCCGAGGTGGATGGCGAGCATCAGTTCGAGGTTCTTTCCACCAACGGGGACACCTTCCTGGGCGGCGAGGATTTCGATCTCAGGATCATCGATTTCCTCTGTGATGAGTTCAGGAAGGAGCAGGGGATCGACCTGCATACTGATCCACTGGCCCTGCAGCGGCTGAAGGAGGCCGCCGAGAAGGCCAAGATCGAACTTTCTGAAACCAAGCAGACTGATATCAACCTGCCCTACGTGACGGCCGATGCCAGAGGTCCCAAGCACCTGAATATCAGGCTGACCCGCGCCAAGCTGGAGTCCCTGGTGGATGACCTGATCAAGCGGACCATCAATCCCTGCACTGAAGCGCTCAAGGATGCGGGACTGTCTGCCGGTGATATCAATGAAGTCATTCTCGTGGGCGGCCAGACCCGCATGCCCAAGGTACGGGAGACGGTCAGGGAATTCTTCGGCAAGGAATCGCGCACGGATGTGAATCCCGATGAGGCGGTCGCCGCAGGCGCTGCGATCCAGGCGGGTGTGTTGGGCGGTGATGTCAAGGATGTCTTGCTGCTGGATGTGACTCCGTTGTCTCTGGGTATCGAGACTCTGGGTGGTGTGATGACCAAGCTGATCGAGAAAAACACCACGATCCCCACCAAGGCGAATCAGACTTTTTCCACGGCGGAGGACAATCAGACGGCGGTTACCGTGCACGTATTGCAGGGAGAGCGCGAGATGGCCGCAGGCAACAAGTCCCTGGGCCGCTTCGATCTGTCCAATATCACACCGGGGCCGCGGGGCGTGCCGCAGATTGAGGTCGCTTTCAATATCGATGCCAACGGCATACTCAATGTTTCAGCGAAAGACAAGGCGACCGGAAAGCAGCAGTCCATCATCATCAAGGCCTCGAGTGGTCTTTCGGATGAAGAAGTGGATCGCATGATCAAGGATGCCGAGGCCCACGCCGAGGAGGATCGCCGTCAGCGGGCCCTGATCGAGGCTCGCAATACGGCGGAGAATATGGTGCATGCCACCCGCAAGTCCATGGCGGAACTCGGCGACAAGGTCGAAGAGCGGGAGAAACAGGATATCAATGCTGCCATTGCAAAAGTTGAGGAGGCCATCAAAGGCGACAACAAGGAACGTATCGAGGAGACCACGACAAAACTGACCGAACTTTCCGGTAAGTTGGCCGAGCGGGTTTATAAGGAGGCAGACCAGTCGCAGTCCGGCCCTGCCGCTGATGCCGGCGCGGGCAAGGCAGATGGGGGCGACGCCAACAAGGCTGGTGGCGGCACTGAAAACGTGGTGGATGCCGAGTTCGAGGAAGTTGATGACGACAAAAAATAGCAGCCCATCACACATTTATGTCGAAGCGGGATTATTACGAAATTCTGGGCGTTGACCGGAACGCTACCGAGGCGGAAATCAAGAAGGCCTATCGCCGCCTGGCGATGAAACACCATCCGGACCGGAATCCTGACAATAAGGAGTCCGAGGAACAATTCAAGGAAGCGAAGGAAGCCTACGACATCCTGTCCGACGCCAAAAAACGCAGCGCCTATGATCAGTTCGGGCACGCTGGCGTCGATCCCGGTATGAGTAGCGGTCCCGGTGGCGGCCATGGCGGTGGATTCGGGGACATCTTCGACAGCGTTTTCGGCGATATCTTTGGTAATGCCGCGCGGGGTGGAGAGCGGGTTTATCGGGGTGCGGATCTGCGTTATGACCTGGATCTGAGCCTGGAGGATGCCGTCACCGGCAGCAGCATCAAGATCAGGGTGCCGAAACACGTGGAATGCTCCGCTTGCGGTGGTTCGGGCGCCCGGCGAGGGACCTCACCCGTGGTCTGCCAGACCTGTAATGGCCTCGGACAGGTCAGGATGCAACAGGGCTTCTTTTCGGTGCAGCAAACCTGTCCGCAATGCAGGGGATCGGGCAAGACGGTCAAGGATCCTTGTCCTTCCTGCCGGGGAGTGGGTCGGGTCCGCGACACCAAGACCATTTCGGTAAAGATCCCCGCCGGAGTGGATACCGGTGACAGGATCCGACTGGCCGGAGAGGGCGAGGCAGGTGAGCACAGTGGGCCAGCCGGTGACCTTTATGTCCATATCGTGGTCAATGATCATGCGATCTTCGAACGGGAAGGAACCCACCTGCATTGTGATGTTCCCATCAGCTTTGTCACGGCGACCCTCGGCGGTGATTTGGAAATACCGACGCTTGACGGTAAGGTCAAGCTGAAGATACCGCCCGAGACACAGAGCGGCAAAATGTTCCGCTTGCGCGGCAAGGGTGTCGGCTCCGTTCGCACTTCATCCAGGGGGGACCTGTTCTGCCGTGTCGTGGTGGAAACGCCGGTCCATCTAACCCGCAAACAGAAAGACCTCTTGATAGAGTTTGAAAAGAGCATGCAGGATGACCTCACCAAGCACAGTCCCAGGGCTACCTCCTGGCTGGACGGGGTGAAAAAATTCTTTGAAAAAATGACCAGCTAGACAATCGACCGCTTAGTTATTCCGCTTTCCTAAAGCCACTCCGCTGCCGATTGCAGGGCCGGGAAATACCCTGTATCTTCCGCTGCATTGGAGTCTGTACGCTGTTCATCAAGGTGAGACACTGCTATGACCAGAATTGCTGTGTGTGGTGCGGCCGGCAGGATGGGCCGGTCCATTATCGAGGTTTGCCAGGCTGACCCTGAAGTCCGTTTAACCGCAGCGATTGAGCGTCCCGGCGTACCGCAGATCGGGCAGGACGCAGGTGATCTGGCCGGAGTCGGCAGGCTGGGTATTCCCCTGGTGGATGACATCACCGCCGTTATCGGGGAATTTGATGTCCTGATTGATTTTACCCTCGCGGATGCCGTGGTGCGTAATCTTGAAAAGTGCAAGTCTGCCGGCAAGCGTGTTGTCATCGGCACTACAGGTCTGGAACCGGGCCAGCGGGCCAGCGTGTTGGAGGCCAGTAAACGAGTCGCCATCGTCAGCTCCCCGAACATGAGTATTGGCGTCAATCTATGCTTCAAACTCATCGAGTTGGCCTCCCGGGTGGTGGGTGAGGATGCGGATATCGAGATTATCGAGGCTCATCACCGGCATAAAAAAGATGCCCCCTCCGGCACTGCCATGCGCATGGGCGAGATCATCGCCGAGACTCTGGGCCGGGATCTGGGCAAGTGTGCGGTGTACGGTCGGCAGGGTCACACGGGAGCACGCAATCATGAGACCATCGGATTTGCAACTATCCGGGCCGGTGATATTGTCGGTGACCACACGGTCATGTTCGCTGCGGAAGGGGAACGTATTGAAATCACACACCGGGCCGGGAGCCGCAAGACCTTCGCCACCGGAGCCGTGCGCGCTGCAGCATGGCTGATGCATATGCCGGCAGGCTTGTACGACATGCAGGACGTGCTTGGCTTGAGGACATCCACCTGAATAATGGCTATAGTTGAGTAATACAGTCGTGCATTCCAAGCGGTGAGGCAGCTAATCGGTGACGGACACAGTACGCAAGGCAGGCAGTACCCAGCAGGGCAAGCATCAGGAGGTGTATGAGGCGCACAGGAAATATCCGCGCCTGATACTGGACCTGCCTGGCACCTTGGTGAAACTCAATGAGGAGATCATCAAGGTTATCATCCACGATCTTTCCATCGACGGCGTGCAGATGCGCTGCGATCACCAGACCGCGGGGATCATCTATCCCAGCGGCAAGTTCATCAAGCCCGGTAAGGGGCCACTGGTTCAGATCAAATTCAACCTGCCCGTCGAGGAGGAAACCCGTAAGGTGGATGCGACTTGCCAGATTTTCTATATTTCCGGAATTGGTGACAACCAAATTGCCTTCGGTCTGCAATTCCGCAACTTCAAGGGCAATAGTGGAGCGAACATCGACCACTATATCATGCAGAAGATTGAACCCGTGGAAGACCGGATGCGAAGTTATCTGGAAACGCCACGTTCCCTTCAAGAAATTTCCGAATTCATGCATATGGAGGTCAATGAGGTGACGGAGATGCTGGATCGGATGAAGATCCAGGGGGATGTGGTTTCCTACCAGGATGGTTCAATCTGGCGTAACCTGAGATTATCCGCCGCGCTGACGGAGATCTTTGATACACTGAACAGGCTCGATAAACGCCTGAGCGAGATTGAAATCCGGCTTAACCGCAAATGAGGATCCGGGCGAGTCCCCTCCCTATGAAACATATTCCCGCGATCAAGGCAGTCATGACCCCCTTCCCCTATTCAATCGATGCGGACGCACCGGCCAACACAGCGCTTGCTACCATGGAAGAACATGGAATCTCGCACCTGCCTGTCATGCGGAATGGAAGCCTGGTGGGTATCATTTCGCATCGCGCAGTCCGCAGCGCCGCCGGGTCAGCCATATCGACTGACTCCGATACAAACCTAAAGGTGCGGGATATTTACCAGTCCGATCCCTATGTAGTGGATCTCAATGAGCGTCTGGACAAGGTACTGATCGGGATGTCGGATCGGCAGGAGGATATGGTCCTGATAACCCGCAACGGCAGGCTGGCTGGGGTGTTCACGAATTCGGATGCATGCCGTTCCTATGCCGCCCTCCTGCGGCAGATGGCGCTGGATACCGGGGGTGATGATGCTGCCTGATATGCCCGCGGCGGCGCATGCGTGTCGCGCTCAGATGGTCTGACCGGTAAGCACGGCCAGCAGATCCGACTGGGTGTCGATATCCCGCGCGGCTGCCTGCAGCGGTACAGCGATGACTGCACCCGGATGCCTTTCCAGGACCGCCTTGGCGCCACGGTCTCCATCCAAGAGCGCAAATTCAGCGAAATATTTCCGGGGAAACAAAACCGGGACACCTTGGGTCCCATTGTAGGAGGAAGCAATGATACTTTCCGGGTTGCTGAGCCAAATACGGATGAGTTCCCTGAGATCCTGCTCGCGGACAAAGGGTTGATCGCAAAACAGGATTAACACACCAGCAGCGTCTCCTGGAATTGCGGCAATACCTGCCCGGAGGGAAGTGGACAGCCCGTATTCCCAATGTTCGTTGATGACTGTTG
Source organism: Gammaproteobacteria bacterium RIFCSPLOWO2_02_FULL_56_15 (assembly GCA_001801825.1). Classification (GTDB taxonomy): domain Bacteria; phylum Pseudomonadota; class Gammaproteobacteria; order Eutrophobiales; family Eutrophobiaceae; genus 2-02-FULL-56-15. Next base: position 14,001 of record MGYR01000162.1, read on the forward strand.
TGGTCCTGAATCCGGACAGTTCTCTTTTCAGTTTCTGTGCCTTCAGACCGAGTACGACGATAACACGCTCATCGAGGATCCTGGTGGCGGTTTCCACTGCCCGTTTCAAGAGGGATTTACCTTCCAGTTCAACCAGTTGCTTGATTCCTCCGAAACGGGTGGAGCCGCCGGCGGCCAGCACCATGGCATGGAGTTTTTTCATGTCGGCCAGTTGATCCGCAGGGACACCCTGTCCCAGGATCAACGGTCGGGGCAGCGGCTTCAGGATATGGAACAGCGCAGAGAATGAACCATGGTCCATGATGAAGGATTCCACGGAGGAGCGGCACGCAGCATAGACGGACTGCGCGGTTTCCGGGATCTCATCACCACAGCCTGTAACCAAGGGGGTAAGCTGATTCCCCTCGGCATCCAGCAGCATCATGCTGCCGGGTGGCAGTGATTCCATTTCCGATTCAGAGACTGTAACCATGACACAGTCGCCTCCGTTTTCGAGGCATCGGCAGAGCATAGCCAAGGGTCCTGTATCCAGTCCGGCGGCCTGGAACTGTAACAGGAGATCCACCTTACAGTGAGCCGTTGGATGCCCGGGGGTGCGGCTGCTCACATTGTTGCAGAGGATGGCGTCGCCGTCCTGGAAGCACCGCCGGATGCTTCCGGCCAGTGCGCAATCGACGCCACGTTCCAGCAGCAATTGCTTGTGGTCCTGGTCCCGGGGAAAGATGAGCTGGGTGCCCGGATGATGATACCTGGGGTCTGACGATGCGATCACTGTGGCGACTACGAAGTCTATGCCTCTCTTCCGGCTGTCGAGATAACCGGCAACCAGATCCTGCCAGGTTTGTGCCATAAATCGTGAATCAAATCTGTTTTAGCTGGGATAGAGATGAAGTGGTTTGATCGAGCCGGCTGATCACAGTACTGACAAATGCCTTGAGGAAACGCAACTGGGTACTTTCCTCCGCCCGGTCCAGGGTGGCGGAATTGACCTTGATCAGCGATACATCAGTCTTGGAGACAACGGTCGCGGTACGTTTCGTCTGGTTCAGGTAGCCCATTTCACCGAAGCAGTCGCCGTCCTGCAGGTTGCCGATCTGTTGTCCCTGTTTAGTAACGCTCACCACCCCGGAGAGCAATACGTAAAAGGAATGATCCAGTTCGCCTTCAGCGATAATCGTCGTGCCGGCCGGATATTTCTGCCAGTTGCTGGCGCGCACCAGTTCCCAGATCTCTGAATCGGTAAATCCTTTTAGGAAACCGATATTTTTCAGGATCCCGAATTTTTCCTGCAATGCATCCTGGCTCTCCACTTTGTCCAGATCTTCATAGATCAGCGCGAGGTCGGCTGCCAGATCCAGACCGTAGCGATACCGCTTGTCGGGTTTCTTTTTCAGCAATCGCTTCATAGTGTAAGTGAGCCCCTCGGGCAGATCCTTGCGCAATTCGTCCAGGGGCGGCGGTTCAGTGTTGGTGATCCTCTGGGCGATGCCAATGAGGGTATTCGCCTTAAAGGGGTTGTGACCCGTCAGTAATTCGTACATGACTACACCCAAGGAGAACAAGTCACTGCTGCTGGTGATTTCCCATTCGTTGATCTGCTCAGGCGACATGTAGAGGGGTGATCCGATGAACCCATCAAACTGAGTGGTCTTGGTATCCTTGCGGTTCACCATGGCTATGCTGAAATCGGAGATCTTGATCTGCCTATCCATCGT
>MGYR01000163.1:0-224 GCA_001801825.1 Gammaproteobacteria bacterium RIFCSPLOWO2_02_FULL_56_15
GATGACGAACTGGGCCTGCAGGCTGGTCTCAAACATGATGGGAAAGAGGCCGAAGAAAGTCGTGAGCGTCGTCAGCAGGATCGCCCGGAAGCGCTGCACCCCGGCGCGGCTGATAGCATCGTGCAACGATAAGCCCTCGCGCCGGGCGGAGTTGACAAAATCCACCAGCAGCAGGCTGTCGTTTACGATGACGCCGGCCAGCGCCACCAGGCCGAAAATGGACA
>MGYR01000163.1:277-1913 GCA_001801825.1 Gammaproteobacteria bacterium RIFCSPLOWO2_02_FULL_56_15
CCGAAGGGGATCACGGACATGATGATCAGCGGCTGCGCGTAGGATTTCAGCGGGATGGCGATCAGCCCGTAGATCAGGAACAGCGCGATGCCGAACAGGATACCGATCCTGCGGATCAGTTGTTCCTCTTCCAGGCTGGCGCCCTCGAGGCCGTAACTGACGCCTGGGTACTTGCGCAAGAGCTGCGGGATGAATTCGTTGTTGAGCGATTCTATCAAATCACCCGATTGCACGCGGTCGGGGTCGGCATCCGCCGTGATGGAGACGGTGCGTTTGCGATCCACGCGGTTGATGGTGGTGTAGCTCGCGCCGAATTCCACCTCGGCCACGTGCGAGAAGGGGACCTCACTGCCGTCCGCGGTCCGGATCCGCATGTTCTGCAGGTCCGCGACGGATCTGCGCTCATCTCTGGGATAGCGCACCATGACCCGCACGTCGTCCCGGCCGCGCTGGATGCGTTGCGCCTCCTCGCCGTAGAAGGCCTGCCGTACCTGGCGGCCGAGGTCGGCCATGGAAAGATTCAGGTTCTGTGCCTCCGGCTTGATGCGTAGCCGAATCTCATCGCTGCCCGCGGTATAACTGCTGCGGATATCAAAAACCCCGTCGTATTCCCGGAGTTTGGCCATCAGCTCTTCGCCGGCCTTCTCCATCTGCTCGTAATCCGTGCCGGCGAACTGGAAGTTCAGGCGTGCTCCGCCGCCGGCGGTTTCGCTGGAGGCATAGCGCAACTCCTTGGTGCCGGGGATCGTGCCCACTTCGGCGCGCCATAACTTCTCGATTTCGAAGGCGTCGATATTCCGAAACTCCGGCTTGGTCAGTTCCAGCACCACGCCGCCGCCAAGGTCGCCGGAGGCATACACGAGGATATATTGCAGGAAGGGTTCCTCTGCGGAGTGCTCCCGCAGGTAATTCGTCTCTACTTCGTGAATGGCCTGTTCCAGTCTGTCCAGGGCGGCATTGCGTGCCTCCGGCGGCGAGCCGTCGTTCATGGTCACGTTGGTCTGGATGAAATCGCTGGGGACGTTGGGGAAGAATTCGAATTTGATGATATTCCCGGCGAGCAGGGCGACTGACAGGATCAACACGGCGAGGTGGATCGCAATGGTGGTATAGCGGTTCTCCATCGATTTGCGCAGCAACGGCACGTAAATACGGTCGATGAACAGTTGCAGCCTGTGGTTGACGTAGGCCTGCACGCGGACCAGTCTCCCGGGATTCTCTTCGCCCTCTTTGTATACGCTGAGTTTTCGCAGATGCGCCGGGAGCGCCAGTTTGGATTCGATCAGGGAAAAAATGAGGCATAGGATGACCACCATGCTGATGGCCTCGAAAAAGACTCCGGTCTGCCCCCCCACGAGCAGCATGGGGACGAAGGCTGCGATGGTGGTCAGCACGCCGAAGACGACCGGCGTGGACACCTTCTGGGCGCCCGCGATGACATTTTCCAGGCTGAGCCCTTTCTCGGTAACCTCCGTGTAGATACTCTCACCGATGACGATGCCGTCATCGACCACGATGCCGAGCACCAGGAGGAAGCCGAACAGGCTGATGACATTGATATCAGAGGGAAAGGGGGTGTGGGGCAGGAGCCAGAGCGTGCCGAGGAAACTGATGGGGATCCCCGCGACCACCCACA
>MGYR01000163.1:1969-2412 GCA_001801825.1 Gammaproteobacteria bacterium RIFCSPLOWO2_02_FULL_56_15
TGCGACATGTTGATCAGCATCATATTCATGCGATCCTTGAGGTAAAAGGCGGAATTGCCCCAGTGGTCGACATGGACTCCGTCTGGGAGTTTTGCCTTCTTCTCCTCGATGTACTTTTGAACGGCGGCATCGATCTCCAGCACGCTCTGATCGCCGGTGGATTGCACCCGCAGGTTGAGGGCCGGATGGCCGTTGAAGCGCGAGAAACCCTCGGTCTCGACGAATTCATCCCGGATCGTGGCGATGTCCCCGAGCCGCAATCGGGTGCCGTCGGGATAGCTGCGCAGGGCGATGCCGGCGAATTCCCGGCCGGTATAGACCTGGCCCTTGGTGCGCAGCAGGATGTCGCCCACGTCTGTCTTGATGGCGCCGCCCGGCATGTCCATGGACCCGACCCGGATGGCGGCAGCGATCTCGCTCATGGTCAGGCCGTATTCACGCAA
>MGYR01000163.1:2473-2931 GCA_001801825.1 Gammaproteobacteria bacterium RIFCSPLOWO2_02_FULL_56_15
GTGACCGAGGGCAGGGCCAGCAGTTCATCCCGGACCTCGCCGGTAATCTCCTTCAGCGCCACGGGGCCGACGTCGCCATAGACCGAGATCCACATCACCTCGAACTGGAATTCCTGCTTCTCGACGATGGGGCGTTCGGTTTGCTCCGGAAAGGTCGAGATGCCATCGACCCGGCTTTTCACCAGATCGAGAACTTCATTGAGGTCATAGCCGGTCTGGACCTCGATCATGACCTGTCCATAGCCCTCGCGGGCGACGGAGGTGATCTTCTTGACGCCGTTCAGGTCCTGCACAGCCTCCTCGACCCGCAGTATGACGCCTTCCTCCACTTCCTCGGGTGTTGCCCCCAGAAACGGCACACCCACCCGCACCATGTTGCTCTCGAACTGGGGCATGATGGATTTCTTGATCGTGAAGACCGAAATCCCGCCGCAGAAGACGATCAGCAACACCAGCAG
>MGYR01000163.1:3098-3318 GCA_001801825.1 Gammaproteobacteria bacterium RIFCSPLOWO2_02_FULL_56_15
GATGTAGGCGTATTTGTCGTCCGTGCGCAGGACCTGGACCTGCCGGATGTGCAAGCGGTCCTCCGCGTCCAGCAACAACAGTTGATCCATGCCGCGGATCGCCTGCAAGGGGACGGCAATCACGTCCCGCATGAGCGTGCCCTGGATGCTCGCCCTGACAAAACTGCCGATGGCGAGCGGCGGTCGCTCAGCCGCGCAGTTCAGGCAATAGGGATCCGTG
>MGYR01000163.1:3406-4484 GCA_001801825.1 Gammaproteobacteria bacterium RIFCSPLOWO2_02_FULL_56_15
GGTCGTGACATACTGGCCGATGTCCACGCGTTTTTCCTTGATCATGCCGTCATAGGGCGCGCGGATCCGGGTCAGCGCCAGTTTGCGTTCGGCCTTCTTCAGGTCCGCCTCGGCGGAGAGGACGTTGGCGCGGGCTTCTTCGAGGTAAGGTGTGCGCAAGGCCAGCACCGGGGCGCGGTTGCGTGAGCGGCCCGACATATCCCATTCTTTTTTTGCCTGCTCAGCCTGGGCTTGTTCCAGGGCCAGGCGGGCTTGCATGCCAAGCAGGTTGGCGCGGGCCTGCTGTACCTCGACTTCATAATCCGCCGGGTCCAGTTCCAGCAGGACCTCGCCGGCGCGGAAAAAGCCGCCGGTCACAAATTTAGGCGAGACCTCGCGTACCATGCCGGATATCTCTGAGACCAGCGTGGTCTCGGTATGCGGGATTACGTTACCTTGAGAGGCGATGCTGAAGCGGATATCCCGGCTCTCCAGGGGAATGGTTTCCACGATGATGGCGGTTTCCACGACCTCCTTCTTTTCCGGTTGTCGCTTGTTGTAGACCATCGCCGCCGCGGTGCAGCCGGCGGCTACCAGGATGAGTATCGGTAAAAGTGCTTTCTTCTTCATCATTCCTACCTCGTATGACCACCGGATGCTTGTTCCAGTGCGCTGGTTATTCTTGTTCTTTCCCCAGAGTGCAGGCAGGAAGGATGATGGTTTTTCATCCTTTGCCCGGTCATAACTCGAACCTGTGATTACGCAGCCATATCGCTCCGCCGAGTAACACACCGGCGATGATGATCCCTGCCAGCATGTCAGCAGTGCCCAGTCCGCCGCCATAGCTTTGTCCGGCTGTTATTGTTTCCGGCAGCAGGCTGGAGGTTTTGAGCGAGATCATTATAAAATGTTCCCCGATCCAGCGGCCGATGAAACTGCTGCCGAAGACCAGGACTTCGAAAAGTATCACTCCCACTACGGGTATTACCGCGATCAGGAAGGGCTCCCGCCGGGCGAGCGCCGAGGCGAAGATCAACCAGGCGTTGATGGGTAGCAACCAGGCGGCTATCCATAAAATAATGTATAGCTGCATAAGCAT
>MGYR01000163.1:4500-7241 GCA_001801825.1 Gammaproteobacteria bacterium RIFCSPLOWO2_02_FULL_56_15
ATGTTGGACCAGATGGCGGTCCAGCTATCGGGTGCGGATTGGCCAATCAGATTCATTGCCAGCACCAGGAACACGCCCTGGACAATCCAGGACAATACGGTCGCTATCAGGGGGATCGCGAGGACAGCCACGAGAAACTTTATGCCTATATTCTGGATCTCCGAGACGGGCATGGACTTCCAGAACAGGATACTGCGATCTTTCCGGTCGGCATATAAACTGTAGAGCAGATAAAAGAACACCACAAATCCGGCGGCGCTCAGAAACAGGTAATGGATCCCATAGAGCGAGGCGGTGACCACGTCGCTGGCTGTCAGGCTCCCGGAAGATGCATCTGATTCTTCCGTGGCGATCCGCAGATCGCCGGTGAAAAAATCGATAACGTATTCCGGTTGGTCCGCGTTGTCCTGCCCGGTTTCCTGGTCTTCACTGACCACCGCATCAAGCATGCCGAATTCGAACAACAGATTGTCCGCCGGGATCTTCACCGCGGTATAGAGCATGATCAGAATCAGAAATATCGTCACTCCAACAGGCAGGAGAACGAATAATCCGAAATATTCCTGGAACTCGCGCCTGACCAGGGATAGGTATAGTTTCATAAGCTCAGACTCCTTGCTGCATCTTGGCCACGAAAAGGTCTGCGATCCTGGGGATCCGCAACCGGCCCAGACCGATGAGTTCGGAACGATCGATATTCTCGAACAATAGAACGCTGCTGCCCAATGTGGATCGTTCGCTGATGGGGCCGAGCGCCCGCGCGCGATCCAGTTGCCCAGGATCCACCTCAAGCTCGACGAAGTTGGCCTGGCACCGCTCCATGGACTGGTTGAGGACCACCCGTCCGCTTTGGATAAAGACCAGATCGGAGAGCAGATCTTCAATCTCCTCGACCTGATGGGTCGTCACCAGGATCGTACGCTCCCGATCGAAATAATCGTTCAGCAGACTGGTGTAGAATTTCTTACGGTACAGGATATCAAGACCCAGCGTCGGCTCATCCAGGACCAGCAGGCTGGCGTCAATGGCCATGACCAGAGCCAGGTGCAACTGGGTGATCATGCCCTTCGAGAGCTGTTTCACTTTCTTGTTTGGCTTGATCTGGGTCTCCTTGAGAAAGGCCTCCGCCTTCTCCCGGTTGAAACGGGGGTGGACGCCGGAGAGATAATCCAGCGTCTGGTGGACCTTGATCCAGCGCGGCAGGATCGCAGTGTCGGCGATAAAACAGACCTCCTTCAATATTTCCTGGCGTTGTTTCATCGGGTCTTTTCCCAGTACCTGGATTACGCCCTCATACGGGGCGAGACCCAGCAGGCATTTCAGCAGGGTGGTTTTGCCGGCCCCGTTGGGTCCGATCAGGCCCACGATCCGCCCCGGCTGGATCTCCAGGTTCACCTGATCCAGCGCCATGGTATCGCCGTAGCGCTTGCTTACATTACTCAGACTGACGATGGACGGCGTCATTTGGAGACCTCGGCAGTTTGCTGGATCATACGGATGATCTCCTCTTTCTCGATGCCGAGGCGCCGGATCCGCCGCAGCAATTCCGGAAATTCCTCCGCCATGAATCTGTCCCGTTCCTCTTTGAGCAGCTTTTTCTGCGCATCTTTCAATACGAACATACCCAGTCCTCTACGTTTTTCCAGGAATCCCTCGGTTACCAGTTCCTGATAGGCCTTGGCGACAGTCAAATGATTGATACGATAATCCGTCGCCACCTGACGCACCGATGGTATGGCTTCGCCTTCCTTCAGCTTTCCTTCCAGGATTTGCGTGACAATCCGTTCCCTGAGCTGCAGATAGATTGGCTGGTTGTCATTCCAATTGTGCAAGATTGATTACCTCGTTTTTGGGCTCAGTCTGCCCGACGCACCTTGCCGCTGCCACCCGTCTCGATTTCAAGATCCGGTCCCGCGTGGTAGGTCACCTCGCCGCCACGGCTCAGGAAGGTGCTGAGATGCTCTTCGACACTGACCTCGACATTGCCGGAACCATTGACTTCGATCTCTGCCGTCCGGCTGTGCAGTTCTGGGGCATGATATTTACCGGACCCGTTGACTTCGAGCCGTTGATGTTCAACCGCCCCGCTCAGATTGATATCGCCCGAACCATTGATGGTGATTTCAATCTCTTCCGCTTCCAACCGGGCGACATCAATATCGCCCGATCCGGAAACCACGATATCCAGGCGATCGGTAGCAACCCCCTCGATATTCAACTTGCCGGAGCCGAATACCCGGACCTGGGATAACTTGGTTTCTATCGCCGCCGCTTCAAGATCGCTGCTGCCGTTCATCTTTAAACGAAAATCGCCGGTTTTTAGAGTGTCCAGCTTCAGGTCGCAACTGCCTGAGAGGACCACGGACAGGTCCGCAGCCTCCAGCTTGCCAAGCACGACATCTCCAGCGCCGTTGACCCGCAACTGGCTGAGATCCTGTAATTGCACATCGAAGCGGATTTGTGCCGGTGGATTGAAACTTCCCCAACCCTGCCGCTTGCGGGACAGGTGCAGCAGGTTGCCCTTGACCCGGGCATCGACTGTGTCCAGTATCTCGCGCTCAGCCGTGATCTTTACATATTCATCATCACCCTGGGTGAAATAGAGTTCACTGGATCCATCCATCTGGATCCGGCTCACGCCCTGCAGGTCTACCCGGCTGCTGATGACTTCTGCCGCCACGGGGAAGCTGAGGAGGGGTATAAGCAAAAGCAACAGGCTCAAAAAAATCTTTGATTTCAGC
>MGYR01000164.1 GCA_001801825.1 Gammaproteobacteria bacterium RIFCSPLOWO2_02_FULL_56_15
GGCATCGTGCCCGCGTAGGGCAGTTCAATGGTGACCAGGGGTATTTTTTTCTGCACCCCGGCATAATGGCTAAGAGACCCGGGGTAGGCGCCAATCAATTGCAGATAGAGGCGTCCCAGCTTATATGGCCCGTCTTTGGGTCCGTCAAAGTCAACGACACCGTGCGGTGCGTGTATCGACACGATAATATCCGGATGAAAATGTTCGATTTCCCCGGCCAGCCAGCTTGATTCGGGCTCACTCAGAGGGCCGGTCCCGGGGAATCTGCGCGGATTCCGATTGGTCACGTTGATCCAGTACTCGCTGGTCCTGCTGTGCCAGTCCTCCATGGGGAAGTTATGGTTCAGGTCCACATTATTGGCGTTCATGCGTTGCGATTTTTCGCGCAACAAACCGTCCGGGTTCAGCAGTGGCACGATATGCCAGTGAAACATCCCGGAATGATGGATATTCAGGATTTGCATCCATTTGAACACGATGCTTATGGAAGAATATTCATCGCCATGAATCCCCCCAATCAATAGAACCCGTCCCAGCGGCAGACGTGAATCCAGCGGTGGATATTCCTTGTAGAGGATTGGAGCGCCCGAAACGCTGATCGCGAGGCTGGCCAGAAAATTCTGTTCCTGGCATTCTTCCAGTGAAACACTTCCCAATTTGTCGGAGATTCGCCTGCATTCCGACAGCACTGTTGCATGGATTTGTTCATTGCTGACCAGGGTGTTGTTACCGCCATCGGAGGGGACAGCAGCAGGTAGGGGCAGACCTATGTGTCTGCCCTGAAGAGTGTTGTCACCGTTATCGGAGAGGACAGCAGCCGTTGTTTCCGTCAGGGCGTACTGACAGAACACCAGGAGGCAAAATAATGTAGTAGTTCTCGGCAGGGTCATACTCAGTACTTCAGTGCATAGTCGAATGGAGCTTAATAAGACACAGACTCAGGAAAACATGCCGGTTGCCTACGTCATCGTCATGCTGGTGAAAACCAGCATCCAGTGAGATTAGAGTGTCTGCGAAGCAGACTCATTGTATTGACTGGATTCTGGCATCCGCCAGAATGACGGCATTTTTTGCTCAATTAAGTGCCATTCAGCGCATAGTCTATAACGATTCCTGTAAACACGACAGCTCCTATCCAGTTGTTATGCAGGAAGGCTTTAAAACACTCTTCCGGTTGCCGGTTTCTGATCAAGTACTGGTGGTATAGGATAAGCAACATGGCTACTCCGAGAGAGCTGTAATAACAGACCCCAAGATCGGACTGCCTGCCGATGAAGACAAATACGCAGATCATCATCAATTGCATGATCCCGATGATGTGGCGATCCGCATCGTCGAAGAGGATGGCTGCTGATTTGACGCCAATCCTGATGTCGTGTTCGCGATCCACCATGGCATAGATCGTGTCATAGATCATCGCATAAAGGATATTGGCGATGAATAGTAACCATGCAATCTTCGGTACGCTATCGGTTTGCGCCGCGAAGGCCATGGGGATACCCCAACTGAAGGCCAAACCCATAAAGAATTGCGGCAGATATGTATAGCGTTTCATGAATGGATAGAATCCCGCAATGGGGATAGCAACGAATGACAGTAATACAGTCAGTCTGTTGGTAGTGATGACCAGCAATAGCGCTGCAGTAAGCAGTACCATGATGAGATAATAGGCTTCCATCCCGGACACCTGGCCGGTGGTCAGCGGACGTTCCCGGGTTCGGGCTACATGCAGGTCAATATCCCGATCGATATAGTCATTGATGACACAACCAGCCGAACGCGTCAGGAACACGCCAGAGCAAAATACGAACACCAGATGCAATGACGGACTGCCGTTTGCCGCGATCCATAAAGCCCACAATGTCGGCCACATAAGCAGAAAAATACCAATCGGCCGGTCCAGTCTGGCCAGCCTGGCATACCACCACAAACGATGTTTTATCGCGGGGATTTTTTTGTGTGTCTCTCCGCACCAGATCAGAAATTTCGCCCTAGACATTGCCATAGTTCTGCTGCTGGGGTAGCCAGCGGTGTATCAAGGCCCTGGTACAATCAGGATCGCTTTCAATAAGATAATCCGCCGCCGCTTGTACGCTCGGTATCAGTCGGTAATCCCGCATGAGGTCTGCTACGCGCATCGACGGCAGTCCGGTTTGGCGGAGACCGAGGATCTCGCCTGGTCCGCGTAATTCCATGTCTCTGTTGGCGATCTCAAAGCCATCATTGGTCGCTCGCATAATCTCCAGGCGGGCGCGAGCTGTATCGGTCAGAGGGGGCTGGTATAGAAGAACGCAGTGGCTGCTCTGGTTACCACGTCCTACCCTGCCCCGCAACTGATGCAGTTGAGAAAGACCAAGCCGCTCGGCATTTTCTATGATCATGAGGCTGGCTGCGGGCACATCCACGCCGACTTCAATCACCGTGGTGGCGACCAGTACGTCCAGTTGTCCTGTTTTACACTCCCGCATTACTTTTTCCTTATCCTTCGCCTTCATTCGTCCGTGGACCAGTCCGATTCTGTGCAGCGGGAGCATGTCAGTCAGGAACTCCATGGTTTCTTCCGCGGCCTGGACTTGGAGGTTTTCCGATTCCTCAACCAGCGTGCAAACCCAATAGGCTTGGTGTCCCTGCTTACAAACAGTTGCGATCCTTTCGATGATCTCATTGCGTCGTTCATTGGACAGGGCCACTGTTCTTACCGGTATCCTGCCGGGCGGCAATTCATCAATCACGGATAGATCCAGATCGGCAAATGCCGTCATCATGAGTGTCCGCGGGATGGGAGTAGCCGTCATGACCATCTGGTGCGGGTAATTATTCGCAGCCATTCCCTTTTCGAGCAGGGCCAGTCGCTGGGAAACGCCAAAGCGGTGTTGTTCATCGATAATAACAAGACCCAAGCGTCCGAAGCTAACCTCCTCCTGGAACAGGGCATGGGTGCCGATGATCACTGCCGGAGAGGGATCCTGTATTTGTTCCAGTACCTCTTTACGGGTTTTCCGGGTCATACTTCCCGTCAGTCTGATGATCGGGAAGCCCGTACCGGCAAACAATCCGCTGATAATTGCATAGTGCTGTTCGGCAAGCAGTTCCGTGGGCGCCATGTAGGCTGCCTGATACCCGCCATCGCAGATGATCAATGCGGCAATGGCTGCCAGTACCGTCTTGCCTGAGCCGACATCTCCTTGTATCAGTCTGAGCATAGGTGTTGGTTTGCAGAGATCATGGCGGATGTCCTGTAATACCCTGGTCTGAGCACCGGTAAGGCGGAAAGGCAGATCCTGGATAAATCGCGCCAGGCTCCGCTCATCCGCCCTGATCGGAGGTGCATACACTTGGTGAAACCGTTTACGTATTGCTTTCAAGCTAAGCTGGTGAGCTAGAAGTTCCTCGAATGCAAGGCGTTGTTGTGCGACGTGGCGGCCTTCTGACAACTGCTCCAATTCCGCCTCTGGTGGGGGCCGGTGTACATACTTTAGCGCCGATAAGAGATCCGGCAGCGCGTGTGTTTTCAGCAATTCGCCAGGCAACAACTCCCGGGGCCCCTCTCTATCTTGTTCCAGGATGTCCAGAGCCATTCCGGTCAGCCTGCGCAGCCTGGTTTGTGTCAGACCCTCCGTGGTCGGATAAACCGGCGTCAAGGTTTCTTCCGTAGCGCCGCGACGTTCCTCCGGTATGAGCTTATATTCCGGGTGGATCATTTCCATCTTGCCGGTCTGCCTTCTGGGTGAGCCCCAACAGCGGATGAAAGCGCCACGTGTCAAGGACTGATGCTGGTAGCGGGAGAAATGAAAGAGGCGGATTGCCAGTGCGCCGGTGCCATCGCTGATTTGGCACAACAATTGCCGCCGTCTGCCATACCGAATCTGGCTTAATTCCACTATCCCTTCGATCAGGGCCTCACGACCGATCTGCAACGACCCGATAGGGGTCAACCTGGTCCTGTCCAGATAACGGAACGGCAGGTGAAAAAGCAGATCTTGTATCCTATGGATGCCCAGCCGGTTAAGGGTGGCCTCCAGCTTGATACCTACTCCCGGAAGTTCCGATACGCTTGTTTGTAGTGTGCGGCGATTGACCACTTGAGCATTTGCTGTCAGTTGAAGCGCAGTTCCCCGGATACCATGACAGCTTCCACCTCTATCAGTGCGTCTTTGGGGAGTGCGGCGACGCCAATCGTTGCTCGGGCAGGGTAGGGAGCTGTAAAAAACCTGGTCATGACCTCGTTGACTGCCGCAAAGTGGCGCAGGTCACTCAGGTAGATAGTCAGTTTTACGATGTCACCCAAATCACCTCCTGCGGTATTGGCAACGGCCCGTAGGTTGACGAATACCTGCCGGGCTTGCAGCAAGGGGTCCGTGCCGACCAGGTTTCCGGTTTTTGGATCTACAGGCAGTTGCCCGGATAGAAAGATGATGTCGCCGGCGCGGATGGCATGAGAATAAGGTCCAATCGCTTCAGGCGCCTCGGGACTGTTAATAACACGGGAATTCATGGGACCCTCCTCGACGGGTACTTGATTCCTTAGATTTTATACCAGGGACATCTGTATTGTATTGCCGGAATCTAATGCCCCGGCAGAGTTACGATTTGTGATGGTCTATCTTCTGCTGATCCGGCTTACATGTTTCAGATTACGCAAGCGTCGCATGACATTGGCGAGGTGTACCCGGTCCTTGACCTCGATTACAAACTTCAGCGTCATGTAGCGGTCATCATTATCCGTAATACCGACGTTGCTGATATTGGCTCCCTGGGAGGCTATGACGGAGGCAATCGTCGCGAGAACGCCCCGCTGGTTGGTCACTTCCACACGAATATTGGTTGGGAACTCGGACGCGATGTTGCTTTCCCACTCCACATTGATCCATTTGTCCGGATGGTTGCGGTACTCATTGATATTGGGGCATGACTGGTGATGGATCACGATACCTCTTCCGGCGGTAACAAAACCGAGAATCGGATCTCCCGGTATCGGCAGGCAGCATTTGGGAAAATTGACCACCAGCCCCTCGGTCCCCTTGATGGTCAAGGGAATGGTATCTGCTCCTTTCTGCCTTTTTTTACGAGGTAGGGTATTCTCGTCTGTCAACTGGCGGGCGATCAAAGGCGCGATCCGATTGCCAAACCCCACTTCTCTCAGTAACACAGATTCATCTTCGAGCTTATGCTCCTTGAGAACCTTGCGCATCAGGCAGGGATCGATTGCAGCGTAGGCAGTCCCCATCATCTCGAGTTCCCGGTTAAGCAGCCGCTTGCCCAGGGAAATGGCCTCGCTCTGGCGCAGGTTCTTCAGGTACAGCCGGATATTGGACCGCGCCTTGGCTGTCACAGTGAAATTCAGCCACGCCGGGTTTGGCCGTGCTCCGGGAGCAGTAATGATTTCCACAGACTGCCCCGTGATGAGTCTGGTCCCGAGGGGGGCAAGCTGCCGATCGATCCTTACCCCAACGCATGTATTACCGACATCCGTATGAATTGCATAGGCGAAGTCAACGGCCGTCGCCCCCTTGGGCATTTCGATAATCCTGCCTTTGGGTGTGAAGATATAGACAGATTCCGGAAACAGGTCGATCTTGACGTTCTCCAGGAACTCCTGTGGGTTGCCCGCTACGGTCTGCATATCGATTATCCTTTTCAGCCATTCACGAGCCCGCTTGTGCGTGCCGACCCTTTCACTGTAGCCACCCAGTTTGTACAACCAGTGAGCAGCAATCCCGGCCTCGGCGACATCATTGATCTCCTTGGTCCGTATCTGTACTTCGATCGGGACACCGAAGGGTCCGAACAACACGGTATGCAGGGATTGGTAACCGTTTGCCTTGGGGATGGCGATATAGTCCTTGAATTTTCCGGGTACTGGTTTATAAAGATTGTGCACCGTGCCTACCGCCCGGTAACAGGTATCCACGCTGTCCACGATGATGCGAAAGGCATAAACGTCATGGACTTCGCTGAAAGAGAGTCCTTTGGAGTGCATTTTCTGGTAGATGCCATACAGGTGTTTCTCCCGGCCGACGACCTGTGCGGGTATTTTTTCCTGACGTAACCTGCGTTTCAGCGCGGTACGGATCTTGTTTACGATTTCCTTGCGGTTTCCTCGCGCTCGGGCGACTTGTGCGGTGAGGATACGGTGGCGCATCGGATAGAGTGCCGCAAAGCCAAGTTCCTCCAGTTCCAGCCGGATGGTGTTGATTCCCAGTCGCTGAGCGATCGGGGCATAGATATCGAGCGTTTCCCGCGAGATGCGCCGCCTTTTTTCCGGAGTCAATGACTCCAGGGTGCGCATGTTGTGCAGGCGGTCCGCCAATTTGACCAGGATTACACGAATGTCATTGCTCATGGCCATGAGCATCTTTCTGAAATTGTGGGCCTGTGCTTCGGCGCGTGTATCGAATTCAATCTGGGTGAGCTTGCTTACTCCATCGACCAGTTCAGCCACGCCTTTTCCAAAATGTTTCCGGATGTCGTTCTTGGCGGTAGGTGTATCCTCGATGACATCATGCAGCAGGGCGGCGACCAGGGTCTGGTAATCCATGTGCATATCCGCCAGTATCCCGGATACTTCCAGGGGATGCTGGACGTAGGGACCGCCGCTCTGGCGTAATTGGCCTTCATGCGCCCTTTTACTGAATTCAAAAGCGCCATGCAGCCGTTCCACCTCGTATTTTCCGAGGTAACTGCCAGCCGATTTTTTCAGGTCATTGATTGAGTACATGCAGCCTTGGTAATCCGCAAAAGGGTCGGAACCATTTTCTGTAGAAACAGTACCCGCTCATGGTCATCAGAAGGGACACACCCCGGTGTTACACCGCCAAAGCATTAGAGGTCATTGAATTTGTGATCTCGCCAAGCCGCCAAGCACGCCAAGAAACCAATAGACATGACATTTTTGATCTCGCCCAAGCCGCCAAGCACGCCAAGAAAGCAATAGACATGACACTTGAGCTCCACCATCATCTTGCCACCAATGATGAGGTCTGAGCGAAAACCTACCACTCCCTTGGCGTGCTTGGCGGCTTGGCGAGAGAGCCCAGACAAACCATTTCCCGGAAAACTATTCTCGATTCCGCGTCCAATACAGGCCCACGACAAGAAATTCGTGAGGTAATGAAGCAGCCGCAGCTTTATTCCTGGTGGTGGAATTCCAATCGTCCCAGATCGATTTCCACCGGATTGTATTTGCCGATCTTGTCGATGTTACTGGAGGTGACGAGTCCCTCTGCGATCTCCCGCAGGGCGATGACAGTGGCTTTGTCGTTATCGGGATCAAGCAAGGGTTCAGCGCCAAGGCTTATCTGACGGGCGCGTTTGCTTGCAAGCAGCACCAGATCATAGCGGTTATCCACCTTCCCTAGGCAATCTTCAACAGTCAATCTGGCCATAAGTTCTTGTTACCTGTAAGTTAATGAATGGAATTGCAGCTATCTTACTGGATTATGGACGCCTCTTCCATCAACTGCTTGATGAACCAGTCAAAATAAGGCTTATGCAGCCGGTATTGATTACGTGCGGCCTCGATAATGGATTCCATTTCGGTGACTGCAAAGTGTAGATCATCATTGATTACCAGATAATCATATTCATCGTAATGCGACAGTTCGACGCAGGCAGCGTCCATGCGACGACGCACCGTGGCATGGGTTTCTCCCCTGGTCTTAAGCCTTTGTTCGAGAATCCTGTAGGAAGGCGGCAGGATAAACAGGCAGACGGCATCCGGTCTCTGCCGCTTCACTTGCCTGGCGCCCTGCCAGTCGATCTCCAGCAGGACGTCGTTGCCAGCCACCAGATGGTCCTCGACAAAAGTTCTTGAGGTGCCATAGCGATAGTCAAATACAGTGGCATGTTCAAGGAAGGCCTGTTCCTCGAGCATCCTCATGAATGCAGGATCATCGATGAAATAGTAGGAATCACCGTCCCGCTCAGCCGGGCGTTTGGGTCGTGTGGTATGGGATATTGAGACGACCAGTTCCGGCATGCGTTCAAGCAGTGCGTGAACCAGAGTCGTCTTGCCGGTGCCGGAAGGCGCGGAGATTATGAACAACGTTCCTGGTCGTGTCAGCTGTGTATGCTTCGGGTTTCCCGCTTCCATCACTCGATATTCTGGATCTGTTCACGCATTTGCTCAATCAGCACCTTCAAATCCACGGAATTGTTGGTTACTGCAATATTACAGGCCTTGGAGCCCAGGGTATTGGCTTCCCGGTTCATTTCCTGCATCAGAAAATCAAGTCTCCTGCCCGCAGGGGAATCCTGGTTCAGGAGGCGCTTGACTTCTGCGATATGACTTTCCAGGCGGTCCAGTTCCTCGGCAACATCCATCTTGTTGATCAGCAGCAGCATTTCCTGTTCCAGGCGGTCGTGATCAAGGTTGATGGATAGCTCGTTCGCCCTGTTTATTATACGGCTACGCTGATTTTCAATCAGTGCCGGCAGTTGCTCTTTGAGTTGTGCGACCTGTGTCAGGGCATTCTCACAACGATCGAGAATCATGCCTCCAAGCTGTTTGCCTTCCCACTGTCGGCCGGCAATGATGATATCCAGCGTTTCATCCACCAGTTTCAGTATGGGTTCAGAAAGAGTGTCCGCGTCAGGTGGGTCCTTCTGGATGACACCCGGCCAACGCAGGATGTCGAACGGATTCATGGGTTGCATCCCCCTCACCGGCAGTTTCTCCACAATATTCATCAGTCTGGTCGCCAGCTCCAGGTTCAGAGGAATCTCATTATCGATAGATTCATCTGGCTCGTAGCGGAGTGTGCAATCCACTTTGCCGCGGTTCAGGCGTGTGGAGATTAGTTTGCGTATGCCATTTTCCAGTTGCCGCAAATCCTCTGGAAGACGTATGGCAATCTCGAGATAGCGGTGATTCACAGTCTTGATTTCACAGGCCGCATGGCCCCAAGGTCCATCAGACTCCTTTCTGCCAAAGGCCGTCATGCTGACTATCATGTCTTTCTCGCTTGCGAGTATTTGATTTGGGTACCAATACTAACCTCTTGCAGAATGCCAGGAAACACCTGATCATGAAAAATACTGTGGTACCCGATTATTTTATTACCGGAGATA
>MGYR01000165.1:0-3842 GCA_001801825.1 Gammaproteobacteria bacterium RIFCSPLOWO2_02_FULL_56_15
ATGTGGTTCCTGCCCACCGAGACCTGGGTGCGGTTCCTGGTATGGAGCCTTATCGGGATGGTGATCTATGCATTCTACGGCTACCGCCACAGCCCGCTGAAAATACACACCTGATTCAACCTGGGTTCTGTTTCAGGCGGCGTATCTTCTCGGACAGGGAGTCGGCCCCGTGTGTTTCCACGAGCCGGACAATCTCCTCGATGAGTTCATTCACGCATTCACTAACCGTGGTGTCGAAGATGTGGTGCGCACATTTTGTGTTCCCCTCATGCAGTGCGGCATAGATAGCGCAAATGCGTCGATCCTTGGTGATTTCGTCCATGATGTCCTGTCCTCCATAAGAGATAATAGTATATTGATATTAATTATATAAAGCTATTAACAATAAACAAGTATATTATATTTACATCAATGAATACCCCGGCAAAATGAATTGGTTAGTGATTGTCACAAGACGATGTATATAATGCATACGCTACTGGAACGCCTTGTTGCAGTGGATATTTTTAAATGGCTTGATGATCACGGTCCACTCATGAATGAAAAACAGTTCTCCCTTGCAATCAAGGGGCTGCGCATCCGGGCCAAGGCCCGGGAAGCGGCCTTCCGCATTCTGGTCAAGGGGCAGTCACGCCAACAAGTGATCGATGATCTGGGTATGCAGAAAGCCGCTGTCAGCCAGTTGATCAATAATGTCTTCAAGAATCTGGACGAACGCTTGCAGGAACACGATCTGGTCTACCAGCAATACGTCCTGCCGAAAACGCTCAAGCCGGTCATCGATGCCCTCGAGGAGGAACACCTCAAATATTTCCTGTCCGATAACAGGACCAGGAAAGCAAAGGCCCGCTCCTCCCGGTGAACTAGCTTGCGCGCATGTCCCCCTGAGGATGGAGGACACGGCCCATGCGTCAATCTACAGCAGGATACGAACCCTGAAGCTGCGCAGGTACGATTAAACTATCATGTCTACGACCTGTCAGAGTACCATTACCGGGCGGGAGATGGTTTGGGCGTATTCCCTTTCCCGGCAGTAATCGCATATCGTGTATCAGTTTATGAACTACACAAATCTTATGAGGAGGTTTTATGCATTCTTTGCTCTCGAAGGGCATCCGGTTGGTGGTTTCCACCGTCGTGATAATGGTTTCATTTCTTTCTCAATCCGTTATGGCGCTCGACGTGGGTGATCAGGTGCCTGATTTCGCTCTACCTGCATCCGACGGCAAGACCTACACCCTGTCGCAGTTCCAGGGTAAGCAGCCGGTGGTGATCGCATTTTTCCCCAAGGCCAACACAACAGGTTGAACCATTCAGTGCAAGGCGCTGCGTGACAGCGCTGCAGAAATCCAGAAATTCGATGTAGCCTATTTCATGGCCAGTGTGGACAGCATCGAGGACAATACCGCTTTTGCAAAAGAGCATAATGCAGGTTTCCCCATCCTGTCCGATCCCGGCAAGGAGACCGCACAGGCTTTCGGGGTGATGCACCCCATGGGCTTTGCCAACCGCTGGACTTACTACATTGACAAGGAGGGTGTGTTGGTGAAGGTCGACAAGGAGGTTGACGTAAAGACTGCCGGAAAAGATCTGGCCAGAATCTTGGGTGAACTGGAATTCCCGAAGAAATAATTTTGTTGCATCACTGCAAATCTCGCTCCTTGGTCAACTACCAGGAACAGACCCCGGATCAGCCCTGACGGGCCTTCCGGGGTCACGATTTGTTTGACCTTGCTCCTCTGCTCTGCGCGGGAGCAGTCCTACCTAGATCTTCCCGCCAAGTATTGAATCCAGTATTGCTTGCAGCTCCGGAATGGTATCCAGATCCTTGAAATGCGCCAGGCGATCATAGATCTCCCTGGCCCCGTGATGAAAGTCGGGTGGAACACCGGATGCCGCCAAGGTGGCGGCTATCTCTTCCATCTCCCCGGTGTAGCGCCAGGCCTTCGCTGTCGCCGCAGCGATGTTTTGGTGGATCCGGGTGACGGATCCGTGGTCCAGGAGATTCCATTGCATCTCCAGTTCCTTGCGCACGCCCAGTCTTTCCGCCGCCGCCAGGACGGCGCAGATCAGCGCGGTGGTGCCCTTGGTCCGGGCGGCGAAGACCATCTTCAGTGCGGATGCCTTGCCGGGCATCTCGCCGATCACGCGGATCGAAAGCGGGCCGGAGGCAAAACAGTTTACTACCTGGTGGGCGTCCGCACCGGAGAGGTAGAGCCAGGTGGTCCCTGGTTTCCAGGCAGGCGGGCCGATGATGCCACCGTCGATAAAGGTGACTCCCGCTGATTCCATGTTCTTGGCGATGCGCTGGGCGCGTTCCGGGGCAATGGCGTTGGCATCTAGGTAGATCCCCCGGTAACCGCATTGCAACACTTCGTTGGCAACGGTCTCGGCGGCACGGGGCGGGCAGACGCTGATCACCACCTCGCAGTTGTTACACAACTGTTGAAGGGTCTCCATATCCGCCAGTCCATGTTTCTCCGCACGCTCCCGGGTGGCCGCGCTTCTTCCATGAGATGCCCAGCAAGCCTGACGGCCGGAATTCCGTGCTGTGGCCGCAAGCGAAATGCCCATTTCACCGGGGTGCAGAAATCCTATCGTGTGTTTGTTCATCGTGGTTTTAAGTTTATTGCTCAGTTCATTGTAGATCACAGTAGTAATTTTCCTCCACTTGAAATTCGGGTTTATGATTACAGCGTATGGGGTAGAATGACCGGCATATTTGTCCGGGGCGTTGCGGCGGACAGGGGTCATTGAGTGCCGGGATTATCGACAGACCCCCCAAACCCACCAGGTGAAAAACGTCGGCAGGTTGGAGCGATCAGATAAGATCAGCTTGAATACATAGGAGAATAAATGATGAAAGTTTATGAAATCCTCAAGGGCAGCACCACCCTGAACGGGCTGCAACTGGGGACAAGGCCTGTCCCAGTTCCAGGACCTGGACAGGTACAGCTACGGGTACATGCGACATCCTTGAACTATCGGGATCAGGCGGTCGTGACCGGCCGGTATTTTGGAGGTGTGGTGCAGCGCAATACCATCCCGCTCTCCGATGGTGCGGGCGAGGTGACCGCAGTCGGCACCGGGGTTACCAGGGTAAAAAAGGGTGATCGGGTGGCCGGAACCTTTTTCCAGGTCTGGGTGGATGGAAGACCCATTCCAGGCAGTTATGCCGCCCTGGGCTCACCGCTTGACGGGATGCTGGCGGAGTATGTGGTTCTGGATCAGGAAGGTCTTGTGCTGCTCCCGGATCACTTATCCTACGAGGAGGGCGCCTGCCTGCCCTGCGCCGGGGTGACGGCCTGGAATGCTTTGGCGGAAAGCGGTCGTATCAAACCCGGCGATACCGTGTTGGTGCTGGGCACGGGTGGCGTCTCCATCTTCGGCCTGCAGTTCGCCAAACTGCACGGCGCCCGGGTCATTGTGACGTCCGCCAGCGATGAAAAGCTGGAGCGAGCGAAGGCGCTCGGTGCGGATGGGTTGATCAATTACACCTTGCACCCAGATTGGCACGAAGAGGTCATGAAGCTTACCGGCGGGCAGGGCGTGGATAATGTGATCGAGGTGGGTGGGGCCGGTACCCTGTCTCGCTCCATCCAGTCGGTGGGCTTTCATGGCCAGGTCTCACTAATTGGCGTACTGACCCGCGAAGGCGATACTAATCCCCATGGGCTGATGATGAAAAGTGCCCGCATCCAGGGAATATTCGTGGGTAACCGGGCCATGTTCGAAAACATGAACAAGGCCATCGCAACGAACAGGATGCATCCCGTGGTGGATAAGGTCTTCCTCTTCGAGGATGCCCCGGCCGCCTTTGTTTATGAACTGGAGAAGAAACA
>MGYR01000165.1:3866-4631 GCA_001801825.1 Gammaproteobacteria bacterium RIFCSPLOWO2_02_FULL_56_15
ATGAACTGGAGAAGAAACACTTTGGCAAGATCGTGATCAGCGTCTGAGGGTTCAAGGCAGCAGGATACAGGCACCAGTGGTGCGGCGTCCTTCCAGATCCCGGTGACACTGCGCCGCATCTTCCAGGCGGTACCGGTGACGGACGGGGATCTTCACCGCGCCGGATTCCACCATCGTGTACAGATCATTGACTGCGGTATGGAATTCCTCATCGGTGACCATGTAATGCACGGCGGTGGGTCGGGTGACATAGAGCGAGCCTTTCTGCATGAGGATACCCAGATTGACGCCCGTCACCGGACCGGAGGCGTTCCCGAAGCTCACCATCAGGCCGCGGCGCTGCAGGCAATCGAGCGAGGCTTCAAAGGTATCCTTGCCTACGGAATCATAAACCACCGGCACGCCGCGGCCGCCGGTGATCTCGCGGACTCTGGCCGGGACATCTTCCGTCCGGTAGAGGATCGTATGCACGCAACCGTGTTCCCGTGCGAGTTTCGCTTTTTCTTCTGATCCCACCGTACCGATCAGGGTGACGCCGAGGTGTCTCGCCCATTGGCACGCGATGAGTCCCACACCACCCGCCGCGGCATGAAAGAGGATGGTCTCGCCGGCCTTGAGGCGGTAGGTCTCGCGAAATAAATAGCGCACCGTCAGGCCCTTCAGCATCATGGCGGCCCCCTGCTCGAAACTGATGGCGTCCAGCAGCCTTGCAGCACGGCTGGCCTGCACGTTGTGCGCACTGGCATAGGTGCCCGGCGGGCCGGC
>MGYR01000165.1:4659-8323 GCA_001801825.1 Gammaproteobacteria bacterium RIFCSPLOWO2_02_FULL_56_15
AAGTGCTGCACGGCGCTGCCGATTTTGCTGACAATCCCGGCGGCCTCGTTGCCAAGCCCGCTGGGAAGGGAGAGTGGATAGAGTCCGGATCGCTGGTAGGTGTCGATAAAATTGACCCCGATGGCCCGGATGCTCACCTGCACCTGATCCGGTTGGGGGTCCGGCAGTTCGTGATCGACCAGTTGCATGACTTCCGGACCGCCAGTCTTTTCAATACGTATCGCGTGGATCTGCATGACGTTTCTCGTTCTATCTGTTTACCCTATGGGATTCTGCGTTTTCCAAACCGCTCCTTAGAACACCAGCTTGATGGTGGTGCCCTTGTTCAGCTCCGAAACCACACTGATCTTCCCGCCATTCAGCCTGACAATCTGCCTGACCACGCTCATGCCAATGCCACTGCCCCCGCGTTTGGTGGTGAAAAAGGGAATGAAGATGCTGTCCATATTTTCGGGAGCAATGCCGCAGCCATTATCCCTGACCTCGATGTTAACGGCGCCGAGATCGCCCATACTGGCCGCCACCAGCAATTGGGCCTGACTCACCCCGGCCAGGGCTTCGAAGGCATTCTTGATCAGATTGATCAGGGCCTGCTCGAGTTGCGCGGCGTCGGCAACTACTTGCAGGTTCTGGGGATTGCAACTCAAGCGGAAATCCACCTGCAAGGCCCTGGCTTGTTCGGCCATGAGTTTTTCCAGGGCCTGGAAGAGATCCAGCACTCGGAATGCCGCGGGCAGCGGTTGCGGCAGGCGCGACAAGGTGCGGTAACTTTCCACGAACCTTAGCAGTCCCTTGCCTCGCTGACCTATGGTGCTGACGGCGCTTCCCGCGTCCTCCAGCAGCGTCGAGAGTTCGCCCACTTTCAGATCGCCGCCATCCTGGCGGATGAGCCTACTGCCTTCCCGGATAAAGTGCTGCGCCGTTTCGGACAGCGAAGTAATAGGGGTGATGGAATTCATGATCTCATGGGCCATTACGCGGATCAGGTTTTGCCAGGCTTCCAGTTCGCGGGTTTCCAGTTCGCCCTGAATATTCTGGATGGACACCAGTTTTTGCTGCCGGCCTCCCGCGCGCAGCAGTGTGCAGGATAATTTCAGATGCAGGGTGTCATGCCCCCGGGTCAGGGTCAGGCTCTGTTCCTGGCCGGCTTGCAGCCTGGTTATGGCGCCGGCCAATGTGGGATTAAACGCCTCTATCTGGCTCAAATGATTGAGGTCTGCGGTCCTGCCCAGCAATCTACGGAGGGCCGTGTTGCTGATCAGGATTTTCCCGGAGGCATCCAGCGCCAGCACGGCGATGGGCAGATGCTGCACAAACGCCAGCAGGTAAGCCGCCTGCGCCTCCTTGTCGCTGCGGGTACTGCGCAGGCGTTCGATCACTTCGTCGAAGGCCCTGCCCAGTTCACGAAAGCTGGTGCTCTTTTTCGGGGACAGAAAGGACTGCGAAAAATCCGCGTATTTCACCGCCGCCAGAAAGCGCACCAGCTCGCGGTTGGTGCCATGCACATAACGAATCAGCGCCGTCACCTGGAGGGAAAGCAGGATAGTCAGGGTCAGCAGGGTGGCATAGTAGGAGGTATTGAGCAGAATCCAGCACAAAGCCAGCACTGTCAGCAGGATGCCCAGTACATGCATGATGACCCGGAGATTAAAGCCCATACTTCTCCATGCGCCGGTAGAGTGAAGTACGGGTGATGCCCAGCGCTTTGGCGGCATGACTGATATTGCCGGTGTATTTACGCAGGGCGGTTTCAACGGCGCTTTTTTCAAGATCGTCGAGATTCAGCATATCGCTGGTAAAAGTAGCTGGTCCGCTGGGCGCGGCAACCGCTGCTCCTTGCGTCCGCGCATTCAGCAGCAATTCTTCCGCCCGCAATTCGCTGCCGGTGCTCATGATCAGCGCGCGTTCCACGGCATGGCGTAATTCCCGCACATTGCCGGGCCAGGCATAGCTGGCCAGTTGCTGGAGAGCGGCAGGGGCAAGCGGTTTTTCCGGCAACTTGTACTTGTTGCTGTAGAAGCTGATGAAATGCTTCAGCAGCAGGGGCAGGTCTTCGCGCCGCTCGTGCAGGCTGGGCAGACGGATCTGCACCGTGTTGATACGATAGAGCAAATCCTCCCGGAAAGTCCCTTCCTCCACCAGGGTTTGCAGCGGCATGTTGGTGGCGCAAATCAGGCGAATATCGATAGTCACCGGCGTGTTGGAACCCACCGGCAACACCTGCCGCTGTTCCAGCACGCGGAGCAATTTGGCCTGCAGATGCAGCGGGAGGTTGCCGATTTCATCCAGAAACAAGGTGCCGCCGGAAGCCGCCTGCAAGCGGCCAATGCGCTCGGTAGTAGCGCCGGTGAAGGCCCCTTTTTTATGCCCGAACAGTTCGCTCTCGAAAAGACCCTCGCTGAGGGCGCCCAGATCGACGCTGACCAGCACCTCATCCTTGCGCAGGGAATGCCGGTACAGTTCGCGCGCCACCAGTTCCTTGCCCGTCCCGTTGGCCCCCAGAATGAGCACGTTGGCTTCAGTAGGCGCCGTCTTTTCTATGTAGCGGTACACCTGACGCATGGCAGGCGAATCCCCAATCAATTCCCCTCTCGGCAAGGGTGGCGCCAGTTCTTTCTCGCGGGATTTGAGCCGGGTGACTTCCTGCTGACTGCTGCGCAACCGCAGCGCATTGTTGATGGTGGTGAGCAGGCGTTCGTTGGGCCATGGCTTGAGCACAAAATCGATGGCCCCCTCCTTCATGGCTGTGACTGCGGTATCCACTGCGCCGTAGGCCGTCATGAGGATGACCGAGCAGGCAGGTTGCAACCGGAGAATCTGCGCCAGCCAGTGCAGGCCTTCCCTGCCGCTGTTGGCGCCGAGTTCAAAGTTCATGTCGAGCAGCACCACATCCCAGGACTGTTCCTGCAAGTGGCGGGGAATCCGGGCCGGATTTTCCTCAACCACCACCAGGGCGAAGTGCCGCTTCAGCAACAGGTGGGCTGCGGTGAGCACATCGGGGTCGTCGTCGATGACCAGGATGTTGCCGGTTATTTCAGCCATGCCTGTCAGGTTCCTGTGTCGATCCCATGCGTGCAGCAAGGTGGGAAATGAAGTGTACGCCAGCGTACACCTAGTGTCTGCCTGCGTACAGTTTCGCGTGAGCTTGAAATAGAAAATTAATATAACACTTTGATTCCACTATTTTTATTCTGATGGCCTGAAAGTTGCTGTTATGTGTTAAACCCTCAATCCACAGGATTGAAATTCAGTACCTGCAATCATGAGCAAGCACCCCCATGGCAATGGACAGAAAAATCGAAAAGAGCCGCAGGCCCCTGCTGATCAAGCTGGGTCTGGCGGCCGTTGCCGTCCTGGGATTTGGCATCAGTGCTTACCGGGTGCTGTCGGATTCTGCCGTGGCCACCTTCCGGGTGGAGAAGGAGCGGGTCACGCTCAGTACCGTGGCGTATGGCACCTTTGAGGACTTCATCCCCGTGCGCGGCAGTGTGACGCCGCTGAAGACCGTAGTTCTGGATGCCATGGAAGGCGGCCGCGTGGAGAAGATCTTCGTGGAAAGCGGCAGCCTCGTCCAGGCCGGGCAGCCCATCCTGGAACTCAGCAACACGGCGCTGCAACTCGATGTGATTTCACGCGAGGCGCAGGTGTCCGAGCAGTTGAACAA
>MGYR01000166.1:0-110 GCA_001801825.1 Gammaproteobacteria bacterium RIFCSPLOWO2_02_FULL_56_15
TGAGGCCCAGTTCAGACATCGCATAGATGATGCGCCGCTGCACCGGCTTCAGTCCGTCGGCGATACTGGGCAGGGCCCGGTCGAGGATCACATACATGGAATAATCCAGG
>MGYR01000166.1:129-203 GCA_001801825.1 Gammaproteobacteria bacterium RIFCSPLOWO2_02_FULL_56_15
CGTGCAGCGGTTGCTGCTCGACGTGTGCAAACTCCAGATTCAGGTTGTCAGGCATCGATTCTTCCGTTTCGGTT
>MGYR01000166.1:371-15500 GCA_001801825.1 Gammaproteobacteria bacterium RIFCSPLOWO2_02_FULL_56_15
CGGACTCCTGGGGGAAATGACCTACAAAGGCCTCTTTGGTCTGATATCCTTGGCCGGTTTCGGCCTGATCATCGCCGGCATGTCCCGGGCGGAACTTCAGCCGCTCTGGCTGGCGCCTCCCTGGGCTTACCGGATACCCTACTTGCTCATGCCCCTGTCCTTCATCCTGGTGGTGGCAGCCTATCTCCCGAGCCACATCAGGCGCCTCACGCCCCACCCCATGCTCTGGGGGGTGATAGTATGGTCCATCGCCCACCTGCCGGCCAATGGCAATCTGGCCGCAATACTGCTTTTTTGTAGTATGGGACTGTTCAGCCTGTTCGATATCCTGTCCATGAATCGCCGGGGTAAAATCAAGGCCCCAAGTGATTGCCGCTGGTACCATGACGTCCTGGTGGTGGGCATCGGTCTCACTGGATATCTGCTCTGCCTGCAAATCCATCCCGCCTGAGGACAGGTATCCCGGCCCGGGAGAGTGGGCATCTATCAAACCGGCGCTGGCTGCAACAATCTACGCGCGCAGCGCCTGCTCGAAATCGGCGATCAGATCGCCGCTGTTTTCGATGCCGACCGAGACTCGTACGAGGCCATTCGCAATTGGTGTTAAACCCACATGAGAAGTCGTGGCCGGCCGCGTGCAGCGAAGCGACCAGATATGGATGGAAATCTGTCAACCCCCCACCATTTTCGCCGTTTGATATAAGCCCCGTTATGCGAATTGTCCACTTAGCGCTCCCTCTCGATGTTATATTCATAAATGGCGCCGGTATAACGTTTTCCCGGCATGGATGTCGGCAAATATGGCCGAAGGAGATTATTCAGCCAAGCCTGAATCTTAGGCGATGTCCAGAAGCGGGGCGTAGGTTAAGGGGAGCTGACAGTTGTCGGGCCAGTCCAGGTCTTCGCTGGGCGGGCGCGGGTTCCACAGTTGAAGATGTTTCAGGATCTGCTCGATGATCGGGGGATCTTCGATCAAGGCCATCAGCCGCATCTCTGCGCCGCAATGGGGACACAGCATGGGATCGACTTCGTACAACCCTGACGTCGCGCTCGTCCGACAGGCGGTTGGCCAGCACGGCATCGGCCGAGCCGGCGCCGACGATGATGTAGTCGTAGGTCTGTTGGCGCGCGTGCATGTGCTCACCAGTTCCTGGGCGGGTCGACGATGAAGTAATCGAACACCGTGTGGTCGGGCGCCGGAATGCGCTTGCCACGACCGACGATGACGTGACGCGTCAGCCAGTCATGCGGACCGACCGGGCAGTCGAATGCCGGGATGAGGATGAAGTAGGTGTCATCGGCGATGGCCCACTTCGTGGCGGCGCCGGCAGCAACGTCCGTCTGCGATTTCAGCTGGTCCCGGTTCGGGATCGGTCTGCCGTCGGCGTCACGGCCATAGAGGAAGCCGCGATTGTTGATGTAGATCGGCGTACCGTCGGCAGCCTCCAGCATGTAGTGCGCGATCAGTTCGGCGGCGCTGTCGGAACGGCCGCGGGCCCAGTCGGCACCGCTGTAGGGAACGACCCGGCCCTGCAGCCGCGGGCCGGTGATGTCGCCGCCGGCAGGCGGCACGTAGACGCGTCCGCCCTGCGGTGTCGTCGGCGTGAAGCGGATGCGCTCCTTGAAGAAGATGCGGATGCGGAACACGAATTCCATCCGCAGCGGCAGCACGCTCGAGAAGTCGTAATCCTGTGGGGGCAGTGGCAAGTCTGTCATGGAGGTTTTCCTGGCGAGGTGTTGACGGTCATGTTTCGCCGGCACGGTGGCTGTCGGCTTCGAGCGAGTGCGATGCGCCGATGAGGACCGCACCGCCCAGTGCGGCGCAGACTGCGCCGACGATCAGGGAATATCGTATGGCCAGGTCGCCGTAACTCGCGCTCAGCACATCGTTGAGGAAGCCGACGATGAGTGGACCGAGCACCTGGCCGACGAGATTGGCAATCAGCAGGAACAGGGCTGCCGCCGTCGCCCGCATCTGCGGGCGCGCCACGCCCATGCACGCCGCATACACCGGCCCGAGGTGCATGGACGTGCAGAACTGCGCAACGCCAAGGCCCGCCAGGCTCGTGCTGATCGAGCCGGACAACAGGAACACCATCTCGGCCGGCAGCACCAGGAGGCAGGCGATTCCCGGCGTCGCCAGGCGCCAGCGCGCATCGCGACGCCCCAGCCGGTCGGCCAGCCAACCCCCGAAGACCACCCCGCCCAGCCCCGCCAAGCCACGTAGCGGACCGATGGTGCTGCCCACTTCGGTCAAGCTGAAGTGGTGCACCCGCACGAGGAACATCGGGTTCCATACCGAGCTGGCGTAGAGACTGATGCCCATGAAGGCGCCGCCCGCGACAGTGCGGGTGAAGGCTTTCGATCTCAGCAGAAAGAGCGCTGTCTCCACGAAGCCCTCTTGGCCTCTTGTCGGACCGGCAGGTACCGTACGGGCCGGCTCCCTGACAGTGGCGAACAGCAACAGCGCCAGCAACACGCCGGGTACTCCGGCAGCGATGAAGGTCATGCGCCAGCCGTGGTTGTCGACGATCCAGCCTGCTACGGGGAAGAAGACCACGAAGGCGATAGAGCTGCCGGCGGACAGGATGGCCAGGGCCAGTGCCCGCCGCGCCTTGCTGAACATCGCCGCGACCAGGGCGTTGGACGGAGCAACGCCGCAGGCCTCGCCGGCGCCCATCAGGAAGCGCGTGGCGGCCAGCTGCCAGACATTGACGACGAAGCCGGTCAGGCTGGTCATCAGGCTCCAGAAGATGAGACCGGCGCCGAGGATGTTGCGACGGCTGGAGCGGTCGGCCAGGCGCGCGATCGGCACGCCGAGCAGCGAGTAGAACAGCACGAAGGCGAAGCCGGACACCAGTCCGAGGGTGGTATCCGACAGATGCATCTCCGCCTTGATCTGCGGCAGCACCAGGCTCAGGATCGAGCGATCCAGGTAGTTGAACGCGTAGATGAGCGTCAGCAGGCCGAGCGCGTAGACGGACCTGGGCGTCCAGTCGCGCGTCACCGTCACCGCGTCTTTCAACGGCGCGGCTGCGTCCATGGAGAACGTGCGTAGTATGGCGCTGCGATGAACGTCGCCTCGATGGCGGTGATCATGCCCTGCTTGATCTTAAACATTTCGAGCAGCGACCAGCTGTGCGGCTCGCGAAAGATAGAGCGCATCGGCGTGCCGTTGGTCAGCGTGAATTCGTCGAGGATGCCCTTGTGATCGATGAAGGCGCGGCTCATGACGATGCCGCGCTCTTCATCCACCAGGAAATGATCGCGGTCGCGCACGCGCTCGTTGAAACGATAACGTCCCTGCCTGAAGTCGTGCTCCACGTTGGGAAAGAGCTTGCCGTTCTCGAAGCGGAATGCGCCGAGCGCGAAGCGCGTGCCGCGGATCTCGCCGGTATTGTTCTCCAGCGTCGAGAAGTAGCCGTCGGCCAGGCGGATGAGCTCGGCGCGCGCCACGCGCTCAGGCAGAGGCACCGGTCGCGCAAGGTCGGGATCGTGCTTGAAGTCGCGCACCTCGCCGATGGGTGTGGGTGGGCCGCTGAGATTGCGCTTCGTCGACACGATGTGCTCGATCTCGACGATCTTGCCGTCAGCGACCTTCAGCCGGACGGCGAGGAAGCCGGGAGTGTCGTTCTGCATGATGGCCGTGTAGATGCCGACCTGGCCGGTCACCGGATCGGAGAGAGTCAGGGCCGGGCCGACTTCCTCGGTGACCGTGTCCCAGGTGCCGTCGGGAAAGCCCATTTCGACGTTGTTTTCCGAGTAACGCACGTGCGCGGCGATCGGCACCCGCCTCGCATCGTGCGCGACATAGGCGGCCCGATACTCAGCGCCGATTCTCTCGAGTGCAGCCGCTTCGATGGATGACATCGCCAGATCCGCCCCTTGCAGTCAAAAAGGATTCGACACGCGTTGCGGGTCGAAGGCGTCCTTGACCCGGTTCGCCCACATGTGTGCGTTGCTGAACAGCGCCCCGATCGCCTGGCTCGCGGCGACGGTACGCAGCGGCATCGTGCCGTGGTGGCCGTTGCGGATGTCGGCCTGCATCGAGGCGCGCATGAAGTCCATGGGCACCTTGCCCCAGTCGGGCTGGTTGCGGTCGTAGAGGAACAGCAGCTCGATGTGCGCGGAGTGCCCGTACTCGAGCGGGATGATCTGCCAGTTGTCCGGCGCATCGAGGATGCGGCCCTGCTCGATGAAGGGCGTAATGAATTCCGGTATCGCCTTGCCGACCTCGAACATATGGCCGATGGAGTCGCCGCTGAGCTTGCACGGCGCCCAGCCGCCGCCGAGGCGCAGCACGCGCTGCAGCGCCCCGACCAGGATGTAGAAGTCCATGTTGTCGGAGTAGATGCGCTGGATGCGCTCGTCAACGTCGGCGCCGCCGAACTCGGCGATGATATCGCGCAGCACGCACTCCTCGTATTCGAGTTCCTCGTGCGTCCAGGCGGAGAGGAACACGTACAGCGGCCGCGCCAGCTCGCGCTGAAACAGCCCGGAATCCCACAGCTCCCAGAACTCGTTCGCGGACTCCGTGGCGAGCAGCGCCGCCGAGGCATTGAAGTACTTCAGCACCGCCTGCGCGATCTCGGCCTCGCCGATCGCGATCATGGCATCGCGCGCCTGTTCGAGCGTCGGGAACTTGAAGACAAAGGTCTTGTGGCAGGCGGGATCCAGGCGCATCCGGTACGAGGGCGAGCGGCCTTGGGTCGGCAGCTCCGGCGGCCCGCGCCAGGCATCGAGGCCAATCGCAATGCGCGTGACGACGCCCATGCCGCTCCACTGGCCGACGAAGCCCTTGATGATTCCTCGCAGGCTCGGCCCCGGCCCATCGGCGCAGAACCAGCCGGCGTCGTTCGCGAGCGAGCCTACGCGCACCAGCTCGCCTTCGGGCGTGACCCACTCCAGGCCGAGCAGGTAGCGGTTGGTGCGCGAAGCGCCGTGCTGGCAATGATTGTCGCCGCTGGAGCAGGCGAAGTTCGCCAGCACCGAGCCGCCGGGGCCAACGGCGGCGACCGGATAGGTCAGGCCATGCTTCATCAGCTCCGTGCGCAGCTGGCCGTGGCGCACGCCCGGCTCGATCACCGCATAGCGATCCTGCGCGTTCACCTCCACCAGCTGGTTCATCCGCTTGAGTTGCAGGATGATCGTGCCGGGTCCGCTGGGGTAGGCGAAACCTATCAGGCTCGAGATCGTGGCGATGTAGCGGATGCCGTGGCGATTGCAGATGCGCACGATCTGCTGTATTTCCGCGGCCGAGCCGGGCAGCAGCACGGCCTCGGGGCTCGGCGGCTTCATCGGGCTGCTGGGCTGTGCGGCGCGCACGCCCGCAAGGATCCACGGCTTGTCGCTGATATGGCGCGGCCCGACAACCTGTTCGAGCTCGGCGTAGACGTCGCGTGACAAGGGCATGACGTATTCCCTGCGCTACAGCGCGTCGACCACGAGCTGCGTGAAGTCGCGGTAGCGCATCGCGCCCGGCTGCCGTGCGAGGCCGTCCTCGAACGTGTCCTGGCAGAAGGGGCAGGAGGAGACCAGCGTGTCGGCGCCGGTGGCCGTGGCCTCGCGGATGCGTTCGGCCGCGGTGACCTGCGCTTGTTCCGGGAAGGCCTCGCGCACGCCGCCGCCACCACCGCAGCACAGCGCGTTCTCCTCGTTGCGCACCATCTCCACGACCTCGATGCCGGCGATCGCGCCGAGCACGCGGCGCGGTGCGTCGTAGACGCCCTGCTGCCCGCGGCGCCAGGCCTTCGCCGGCACGTGGCGGCCGAAGGCCTTGATCTCCCCCTGCCAGGGCACGTAGGGCTCGGACAGCCGGCCGAGCAGGCAGGGGTCGTGCCAGGTGAGCGTCGTCTGCAGCGGCTTGCTGAAACGCAGGCGCCCCGCGTCGAGTGCCTCCTGCACGATCTCGCTGATGTGCTTCACCTCGAAGGGGAAGTCTGCGACGCGCGGATAGAAGCCACGCAGCGTGCCGAAGCACTCGGCGCAGCTCGTGACGATGGTCTGCACGCCGCGGCGCTGCAGCGCGTCGAGGTTTTCTTGCACCTGCCGCGCGGCCGCGTCGATCTGGCCGGTACGCCACAGCGGGCCGCCGCAGCAGTGCTCGTCCGCCCCGAGCACCGTATGCGCGATGCCGGCGGCCTCGAGGATGCGCACCGTGTTGCGCGCGATGTCCGGGCGCTGGTAGGAGGTGGCGCAACCCGCGAAGTAGGCCACCGGCGCTGGCTGCGATGTAGTGGCCGACAGGCCTGCCGGCTCGCCGGCCCAGGCAGCGCGCTCCGCGTGCGGTCGGCCATAAATATTGTGCGTCCGCGCCATGGCCTCGGCCATGCGCGCGTACTGCGGCATCGGGCCCTGGCCATCCTCGACCAGCTTCGCGCGCAGCGCCAGGATGGTGTCCAGCACCTCCATGTCGCGAATCGACTTGCAGTTCGTGTCGCAGGCGCCGCAGGCCGTGCAGGAGTAGACGAGGTCGCGCAGGCCCGGGTCGTACTGCAGCTCGCCGTCCAGCAGCTCCTGCGCGATGTGCAGCAGGCCCTGGCCGGAGTAGGCATCAAAGTGGAACTGCATATGGATCGGGCAGATCTCGGCGAAGTCGTAGCCCCGGGTCTTGGGTCCCAACACCCACTTGCACTGGCCGCAGTGGTTGCAGGACTGCATCGTGTGGCGGAAGTCGGCGAGCTGGTTCATGTGTGCGGGTCCTGCGACCTTCAGAAGCAGAGCTTGCCGGGGTTGAAGAGCCCGTGCGGATCGAAGACGCCCTTGAGCCGGCGCAGCGCGGCAACGCCGTCGGCGTAGTCGCGATACACCAGCTGCGCCCAGTCCCCGTACGGCCGGCTGAAGAACGCGCCGGCGCGCAGCAGCTGCGCCGCGGCCTCGCGGTGCAGGGCATCCAGCTCCATGGCTGCAGCGGAATCGGTCGGCAAACGGGGGAACACGAACTCGCAGTGACAGCCCCGGCCCTGCACCATGGGCTGGATGTAGCAGGGCACGTCCTGCATGGAAATGCGCCGCTGCGCGGCGACGTCGTCGACGGTGGCGGCGAGCCGGGGCACCTGGCTCATTGGCGCGATGAACAGCAGCTCGCGACTGCTGCCGGTGGCGCGGATTCTCCAGTCGGCGCTCTTCGTCCAGGCATTGGACAGCAGATGCAGGATCTCGGCTTCGCGTCCCGGCGCGCCCGGCACGCTCCTGCCCGGCTCGACGCCCTGCGCCGCGGTGATGTCGCGCAGCGCCTTGGCATACAGCGCCAAGCGCTCCTCGGGCCGGCGCTCGTAGCCGGCAACGACCAGCAGCGCGGTCCAGGCCGGCAGCGCCCGCGCCAGCGCGGCATAGTCGCGCATGCCGTCGCCAGCGAGCATCGTCGCCAGTGCCGCGCGATTCAGTACAACGCATTCATCCAGCACGCGCTTGCGCAGCAATGCGTCGATTGGCTGCAGCAGGCGCGCGGGATCGCTGGCCTGCAGGAACCACAGCTGTTGCAGGCGTGGCAGGATCTCGGCCTTGGTCACGGCCCAGGTCACGAGTCCCATCGTGCCCTGTGCGGCCGAGACCAGGCGGAAATAGTCGATGGAGCCCGGGCCCCAGGGATTCACCAGGTCGGCCTTGAGCGTGTCCAGCGTGCCGGGACCGCAGGCCGAGCCGGTGCGGAAGTCCTCGCCCGTCCCGTAGACGACTTCCAGCGTCAGCAGCGGATCCATGTAATCGTACTGGTACTTTGGGATCGTGGTCGGCTCGCGCTCGAGGCGGCTCGCGACGACGGACTTGTTCGCCCTGGGCAGGAATGGCAGCGACAGCCGCAGCCCTTGAGCGCGCAACTGCGGAATAAGCTCGCCGTAGGTGACGCCCGGCTCTACGCGCACGGAGCGGCTCGCCCGGTCGATGCGCAGCACGCGCTGCATGCGGCTGAAGTCGACGATGACGCCGCCGCGTGCGGGCACGGTGTCACCGTGGAAGCGCGGCGGACCCGAACTCACCGGAACCAGCGGCGTCGCCGTGCGTATCGCCTCGTGGACGATCCTCTGCACGTCCTCGCGCGACTGCGGGTAGATCACTTGGGACGGTACGCGGCCCGCGGCGCCACTCTCGTCGGCCGCAAAGGACTGCAGCAGCGCCGCCCCCGTGCGCAGCGCTTCGGGTCTGAGTGGATTGGTGAAAACCTCGCGCTCCATCCGCCTTCACTCTACGTCGCAGCGCAGGTCGGGCTGTCCCGAAAAGGGAAAGGTATGAGGGATAGGAAATTGCTTTGTAATGTGAGTCATCACAGCATTACTGCGGTGGTTTGCGCGTACGCGGATCGATTTCTCCCAGTTCCGGATACCACAACTCCTTGTTGTCGCGCCCTTCGTTGAAAATCTTGCGTACCTTGAACTTCCACTCGCCATCAATTCTCTCCAACACGTCTTCGTAGTGCCCGAAATACAGCAACTTCAATTCTTCTCCAGGATTGCGATTGGTCATGGCAAACCAGTAGGCGGTAGTGGTGGCAGTATCACCCTCGACATCGATAACGTGATTGATGATCTGGTGCCGGGTTCGCAGTCTGGACGTGGCCCCTTCCGGTATTTCCTCGTAACGCCCACCGCCGAATCCGGACATGGCCTTGCGGATCGCATCCTTGCCATGCTCATGGCCGAAGACCCAGATCAATTCACCATCATCGGCCCAGGTGGACATCACGGTTTCGATGTCACCGGAATCCACGGCTACCATGTACTTGTTGGACAGGTTTTCGATTTCCGAGCGGTCGTCGGCGTAGCCGGCCAAAATCTGTACGGGAATCACTGCGCTGAACACAGCAAAGATGCCAACTATTGTTTTTTTCAAGCTTTTTCCCCCTTCAAATGTTCTTTTCGTATTCAGGTATCCGACGAAAGTTTACCAGACAGCCCCCAATTCTCTTTGCTGATGTTGTCGATAACCACATGTACCGACTCCGGCCCGCATTTCAGGATGCGACAAGCCTCGTTGGTAAAGACTGCCACCAGCTCCCGCTTCTGTTCGATGGTACGTCCCTCGTACATTTCCACACGAATGATTGGCATTTTTCTGCTCCCGCTCAACTGAACCAGTGACGTCTGAGAAATTCTTCATGACTGATACTGGCCAGATAGTCACGGGTGGCCTGGTTGCCTTGCGGTGGTGAGTAGTTTTCACCACTGCCTTCAAAATCGAAATAGGGCAACTGCTGGAACAGTGCTCGCTTCGGCTGTCCTTTTTCAATTATTACCGGAGTCTCGCTTGCTGCCTGCATCTGCAAGGGCAGCCCGCTGAACGCCACAATAACGCCGATCAGGAAGCCGCGCC
The DNA here is from genome assembly GCA_001801825.1 of Gammaproteobacteria bacterium RIFCSPLOWO2_02_FULL_56_15. Lineage (GTDB taxonomy): Bacteria > Pseudomonadota > Gammaproteobacteria > Eutrophobiales > Eutrophobiaceae > 2-02-FULL-56-15. The sequence goes on from MGYR01000166.1 coordinate 9,678, forward strand.
GATCCACAGAGGCCACGGCAGCTGTCAGAGTAAACCATCCAGGGGGGCTACAGGTTCCAGTCCAGCGGTGTGGTTTACTCTGACACCGTTGGTCAGTTTGTTGGTTGTTTATCATGAGTTTTGCACCCTCCCCGTGTAGGCCGGCATGGGCGCTTCGATCAAGGGTAGTTCCTTGTTGCTGTACCAGCGCGCATGCACTTGCGGAGTCATCCTGAATGGAAGGTAGACGCGCGCCAGCTCGGTCATCTCCGTTGCATCGACGATCACGAGTTCAGTGCGCATATCGGCATAGTTGCTGGCGGTACCGATGAGATGTCCATCGCCTTCCGGCGCGGTCTCGCTGCGTGGAATGAAGCTCACCTCCTGCAGGTTATGCACATCACCCACAAAATATTTGCGCCATTCGGCGGTCTGCAGATCGTAGCGGAAATAGGTATTCACGACGCGATTCTGGCCAGCTCGCGCGGTATCGAAGGGCTGAGTCGTATCCGACATCGAGGAATAAACATAACGATATGGCAAACTTATAAAACGGTCATCCATGCGGGCCAGATCCACGATATCAGTGGGATCAAGCATCTTTTCTTCGTAGGTATCCCTGGTGGATGTCATATCGAAGGTCAGGCGGCGAATGGTGTGCCGAGCCAGTTGCGGCGACCAGGGTGAGCCATCCACCGAGGGGAAGAAGGGGAAGGGGTTGCCATCGCTGATGGGGGCATCCACGATAACCTTGTCGCCATCATCGAAGGCATTGATTGTATGGATTACGCAACTGGCAGGCCCCTGGAACCAGCGTGCATCCGATCCGTCACCCTCACGCGAAATAATGCCCCAGTAGGTCGGCATGGTCTTATCCCAGCCCCAATGCAACTTGCCGGCACGGAGCATCTCTATGCTGGTAACATAGCCATAAACCGGAAAAATGAAATATTTCTGGGTCAGCACCATGTCATGCAGAAGGCTGACATAGGGCACCTTGATGCGAATTTCCTTTTTTACCCGGCCATTGGGTGAGATGGTGTAGATCCACAGGTCATCGGTACACAGGCCGGTGGCTTCATAGCCATAACAGATCATGTCACCACTGAGCGGATCGACCTTGGGGTGGGCACTGAAGGTCTGAGCCTTGAACCGGCCGTCAAAATCCCAGGGGCCCAGGGTTTCCAGTGTGTTTGGATCGATCTCGTAGGGATGAGCATCTTCCTTGAGTGCGAACAACTTGCCGCCATGGGCGATGGGTGCCGTATTGATCACGGTACCCAAATAAGGTTTGTCGATGTTTTGCACTGAGGTATCGGAAGTAAACGGATTCCGATAGTTGCCGTACAACTGCTTGCGGGCTGCAAGGTTATTCAGAAAGCGCGGCGTCTTCACCCAGCGCGATTTGAAATCCACAATACCATTGTGAATACGGAAACTGCTGATATAGCCATCAGCGGAAAAAGGACTGTCGTCAGTTGTATTTGAAGGGTAGAACCATTCACCTCCAACCCTGAAGAAAGCACCATTCAGATCTCTGGGGATGCTGCCTTCCACTTCACAGTCGTATATATCGGCTTCAAAACGCAGGGGGGAAAAGTATCCGGCCGGGGCCGGGCCTTGTGTGAAATCAACCATGGGTCTGTGCCTGTCTTCTTGATGGTTCTCTTGAGGAATGATCAGGAGCAAGCTTATGCCAGCACCTCAGGGTTTGTCCAACTGAGTTCAATTCTCTCCTGATTGTGTGCAAACCCTGAAAGGGATAGGAAATTGCTTTCAGCGAAGGGACCATATACGGTCTGTAATCTGTCAACACGCCACCATTTTTGCCGCTTGATATAAGCCCCGTTATGCGAATTGTCCACTTAGCGCTCCCTCTCGATGTTATATTCATAAATGGCGCCGGTATAACGTTTTCCCGGCATGGACGTTGGCAAATATAGCCGAAGGAACGGGCTTCTTCGGTCTGATAGCCATGGCCGGTTTTGGCCTGATCATCGCAGGCATGTTCCGGGCGGAACATCAGCCGCTCTGGCAAACGCCCGCCTGGGGTTACCGGACCCCCTATCTGGCCACACCGCTTTCCTTTATTCTGCTGGCGGCCGCCTATCTCCCGAGCCACATCAGGCGCCTCACGCCCCATCCCATGCTCTGGGGGGTGTGACATTATGGTCCATCTCCCACCTGCCGGCCAATGGCAATCTGGCCGCAGTACTGCTTTTCTGTAGTATGGGACTGTTCAGCCTGTTCGACATCATGTCTATGAATCGCCGGGCTAAGATTAAACCGGTCCGGGATTGCCGCTGGCGTCATGATTTGCTCACCGCGATTCTGGGCCTTACGGCCTATGGCGCCTGCTTGCAGTTTCATCCGGGGCCACTGTCGTAAATGCCTCCAGGTATTATTTGATTTCGAGATTATGTTATCGTTAGCCGCGAATCTTTATACGCAAACTGGCGACAATCGACATCGACGCCATCTTAATGCCAGAACTTCAACCAAGACATGAGATATTTGAGGAGTAGTAGGACAACCAGTTGAGAACAATATGAACAACGGTAGAAAAACCAGGATTAAATCGGCCAAATCCGACAACCGCACTATGACGCTCAGGGAAGAATTAAAACAGGTAACGCATGAGCGCTTGTTGAACGCAGCCAAGGAATTGTTCGAGCAGGAAGGCGCTGAGACCGTAACCGTGGATCAGATCGCGAGACAAGCAGGCACCAATCGGACCACCTTTTACCTGCATTTTGAAGATAAGACAGATATAGCCTTCAAAATCAGATCCCGGTACAGAGATGGTGACATCAGATCCATAACACACTATCTCACCGGCGGTAATGGGGTTTCAAGGAATGATATCTTGAAATGGATAAGACACCGGTCCAGTTTTTTCCGAAAACACAGGGCCATCATCCAACTAGGCACGGAATCGCTGAACAAGAAACCGGAACTCATGCAGGAGTTTATGGACCAGACCATTGAGATACTCAACGCGGGATTTGCCGGATTTCTGGGCAAGTTTGGGCAGGATGAACGTGAACTTGTATTGGCTGAATTGCTCCTTTGCTCGGTGATGTTGAACCGGTATTTGTATATTACCGTCATTCAGGAGGTAAAGTTACCTTTCAAGACTGTACCAGATGCCATAGTGGAGATATGGTTTAATCTCCTGTCACGGCAACCGGGTAATCAAAGTTTTAATAAATAATGGCTCTTCAGGATAATTCGTTGGTAGAAAGATAGCGGAGTGGGGTAATAAGGTATTTTTTGTCTATGCGCCCCGCCGGGTGGCGCGTCCCGGCTGTGTGGTGCGGGTAGAACGAATGCCCTGGGTGTCAGGCAAACACCGGCTGACCGAAGCCATTGACAAGGTAATGCAATTGCATTACTGTTCATGCATCTGCCTATCTCACTGGAGAGTGCCATGGCTGCCACACTTGAAGTCGAATCCACGCTTACCGACCGCTACCAGACCACGGTGCCAGAAACCGTCCGTCGCGTGCTCAAGCTTGGCAAGCGCGACAAGATTCACTACACCATCCGCCAAGATGGCGAAGTGATGCTCACGCGCGCCGCAGCCACCGAGGGTGATGATCCGGTACTTGGGCAGTTCCTGGGCTTCCTGGCACGTGACATCGCCAGTCACCCGGAGCGGCTTCAGGCCGTCGATACCGGCCTCGTCCAGCGCATTCAGTCTCTGGTCGGTGGTATTGAAGTAGATCTCGACGCAGCGTTGTCGGAAGACGATGAATGAGCAGAGGCAAGCCGGTCCCTTTGGTTGTCAACGGCTGGACGCTCTTCACCCACCCGCTGTTTCTTGATCAACTCGAAGCGCTGATTCAGCAGGTCGAGGGAATCAGGCAAAAAGACCCAGTCGGTTTCACCAAGAAAAACGCCACCAAGCGACTGGCGGCAATTGCCAAACTGGCATTCGAAGTGATTCCACAGGACCCGGCAAGGCCGGAATACCGACAGGGCAACACCCTTGGCGAGGACCACAAGCACTGGTTCCGTGCCAAATTCTTCCAGCAGTACCGGCTGTTCTTCCGCTACCACGCCCCGAGCCAAGTGATCGTCTACGCCTGGGTGAATGACGAGGACACCAAGCGGGCCTACGCGAGTAGCGATGACGTCTACCGGGTCTTCCGCAAGATGCTGGAGAGAGGCCATCCGCCCGACGATTGGGATCGGCTCCTGTCTGTGGCACGTGCAGAATCCGGTCGGATGCAGCAAGTGACGGCGAAGGCTGCGGCGACGCAGTCTTAAGGACTCTCTCCGGAATGATATGGCTCGTGGGCGGAACAGCGCCTTCATGGACTCCTGCCAACTCATTAAAAGCGTATGATTTTCGAACCTTTCATGCCGCTGAAATCGCGTAGTATCATGCGCTTGGAGTACTACCCGTGCCAAAAACCACCCACGAATTTTTCTGACGAGGCTAAATAATAATTCAATACAAATGCTTGCATTATTATATTCATCAATAGTCTATTTTCCAAAATAGCAGATGCCGTAGTCTTTGAACAATTCTTGTAAATTCAGACAACACGTGTAAATATAATGGTGGGTAGTTGTATTACAGTTCCAAGCCGTCGTTCCTCATTCAGCAGGACAGGCACTACGTTACTAATAAACTGAAACAGTGGGGGGTAATCAGGTGAAAACTTTATCAGTATATGACATTGGTACAAATCGCAAGTTAGTGCCAATGGAGAAATTTTCCGGATTAACGACATCACCAGGGTTTGCCGTTGCATCACTCGCGTTGACACTGCTGATAGCATCTGCAGCCCCGGTGTATGCTCAGGGCGCCCTGGAGGAAATCGTGGTGACCGCGGAATTCCGCGAGGCGGATGTGCAGGATACCCCGATCGCCATCACGGCCATCAGTTCGGAAATGCTCGAGTTTCGTAATCAGACCAATATCTATGAAGTCGCCGCCCAGGCGCCCAATGTCACGCTGCAACCGGCGGGCCAGAGCTTCAGCGGTATGTATGCCTTCATCCGCGGCATCGGCCAGTACGACTTCATCTATGCGGTTGAACCCGGCGTCGGGATTTACGTGGATGATGTGTACTACTCCACCCTCAGCAACTCCCTGCTGGAACTGCTGGACCTGCAACGGGTGGAAATCCTGCGTGGACCGCAAGGGACGCTCGCGGGCCGCAACTCCATCGGCGGCGCGGTAAAGCTCTATTCGAAGAAACCCGGCGATGAGCACGGCGGCCAAGTGCAATTGTCCTACGGCAGCTACAACAAGATCTCCGGCAACGCCTCGGGCGATTTCACTATCGTACCCGACCAGCTCTTCGCGCGTTTCGCCGTGGCGGCGAAATCCCGTGACGGCTATGTCGATCTCCTGGACTACGGTTGCGTCTACCCCGGTTCGGGCGTCGCCACCTATCGCACCAGCGACGGCTGCAAGACAGGCGAACTCGGCAATCAGCAATACGTCACCGGCCGCGCCTCCTTCCGCTGGCTTGCGACCGACGATATCGAGGTGAATCTGATCGCCGACGTGATGAATGACGACTCCGGCGCCGGTCCGGCCGTTCTGCTCTATAACCACAAGCCGACCGCCACCCCGCTCTGCGCTCCCGATGACGGCAATCCGGCCACCCCGCTGGTGTGCTATCTGAACAATGTCTTCGTGCCCTACGGGCCGAACGCCCCGGCGAACGCCATCAATGACCCGTATGTCAATTACGCGACCTTCGCGGACATGGCCGCGCCGACGGCCACCACGCCCTGGAAGCCGGTGCAGATGGATCCCATCAACACCCTGGACGAGTGGGGCATTTCGGGCCAGATCGACTGGCAGATCAACGAGGATCTGTC
>MGYR01000166.1:15525-22193 GCA_001801825.1 Gammaproteobacteria bacterium RIFCSPLOWO2_02_FULL_56_15
AAGTCCGCCTGAACGGCAACTTCAACGATATCGTGGACTGGACCCTGGGCGGATACTACCTGGATCAGGAAGGCCTGTATGAAGCCCGCGTCGACCTCAACTATGCGAATCTCGATTTCGTCCATGGACCGGACGAGACGCCCTCTTCCTCGACGGCGGTGTTCGGCCATGCCACCTGGCATGTCAACGATCGTTTGAACCTGTTCGCGGGCCTGCGCTATTCCGATGAGGAAAAGGACTACACTCATCACCGCAGAAATCCGAATCTCAGCACGATTGGGACACCGCCCTCGCCCAACTTTCAGGTCGGTCCACTGAACCTTGCGCAGGACCATTTTGCCGACGACCGGATCGACTACCGGGCGGGCGTGGATTACGCCTGGACGGATGACTTCATGACCTATTTCCAGGTCTCCACGGGCTACAAGGGCGGCGGCGTGAACCCGCGCCCCTTCTTCCTCGAGCAGATGAAACCCTTCGGCCCGGAAGAACTGACCACCTTCGAAATCGGCTTCAAGTCCACGCTGCTGGATAATCGCATGCGCCTCAACGGCGCCGGGTTCTTCAACGACTATACCGACATCCAGCTGAACCTGAGCGCCTGCGAGCGCCCTGCCGGTCCGCCCTTCAACGGGGTACCCGGCGCCCCCTGCGCCGCGCCGCGTAACGTCGGCGACGCCGATGTCTGGGGCGCGGAGCTCGAGATGGAATACTATCCCATCGAGGCCATTGCGTTAGACGCCTCCATCAGTTGGCTCGATTTTGAATACACCCGCGTGGATACCGGCGCCCTGACCGGTAGTCCGATTGCGCCTCTGGACATGGTCGCCCCCTTCACCCCGGAGATCAAATGGAGCATCGGCGCGCAGTACACCTTCGCCCCGACCGCCTATGGCACGTTCTCGGCCCGGATCAACGCCAACTACCAGGACAAGATCTACTCCTCGCCGACCAACGATGACACCTACAACCTCATCGAGGATTACACCCTGGTCAATGCCCGTCTCACCTGGAACTCGCCAGATGAAGATTGGCAGGCGGCGCTGGAATTCAATAACATCACCGATGAGTTGTACTATCTGAACCTGTTCGATCAGCATCAGACGACGAGCGTGGGTCAGGTCATAGCGAACCCCGGACTCCCCTTCACCTGGGGTATCAGCATCAAGCGCTACTTCTAGCAGCACTACCAGGGGTATACAAATCGCAGGGCGCACGCAGGTGCGCCCTGTTTATTTCGGGTTGCCGCCGCGGCTGGCTACGGACGCAATGCCTGCTCGAAATCCGCGATCAGATCGCCGGTGTTTTCGATACCTACTGAAACCCTGATCAGACCATCCGCGATGCCAAGCCTCTGGCGTTCAGCGGGTGATAATCCGGCATGCGAGGTAATGGCCGGCCGCGTGATCAGCGTCTCCACACCACCAAGGCTGGGCGCGACGATGGGCAGGGTCAGGCGTTCGAGCAACTTTTGCGCAGCCGTGGCTTCGCCTTTGACCTCAAAGCTCAACATAGCGCTGTAACCGTCGAGCAACTCGCTTGCACGCTGATGGGCCGGATGGTTTTCAAGTCCCGGGTAGTTGACGCTTTTAACGGACGGATGCTGCTCAAGGAAGGAGGCAAGTTTCATCGCAGTATCACTTTGGTAGCGCATGCGAACCGCCAGGGTTTTGATGCCCCGATGGAGCAGGAAACACGCATGGGGATCCAGCGCACCCCCCAGGTGGTCGAGTTTATGCTTTATCCCCTCCACCAAATCGGCCCGCCCGATGACCGCGCCGGCAACAAGGTCATCGTGGCCGTTCAGATATTTGGTACAACTGTGTAAGGTCAGATCGAAACCCCACTCTGAAGGCCGAAAATTAATCGGGCTGGCGAAGGTATTATCGATCATCGAGACCAGGCCACGCTCTCCGGCAAAGGCCACTACCGCCTTGAGATCCGCTATCTGCAACAAGGGATTGGAGAGGGTCTCCACATAGATCGCCTTGGTGCCGGGGCGTAACTGGGCCGGCCAACTTGCCGGATCATCGCCGTCGATGAAGTCAACGGCGATACCCAGCTTCGGCAGGTCCTTGGTGATAAAGTCGTGCGTACCGCCATACAGACAATTTTGTGCGAGCAGGTGATCGCCGCAGGACAGCACCGTCAACAACGCCGTTGAGATCGCTGCCATGCCGCTGGCCGTCACCAACGCCGCCTCGGCATTCTCCAGTGCCGCCAGTTTCTCATGCAGCGCGAGATGATTCGGCGTGTTGTTCAGGCGTATGTATCTCAGGTCATGATAGCCTGTATCACCTTGATTGAGATAGGTGGAAGACTGAAAGATCGGCATAGCCACGGCGCCGCCGATGCGCGGTTCCCCGGCGTGAATGAGCTTGGTCTCTATAGCGCTTGTGTGCCTGACCATTTTTCGGTTCCTCCGTTCGGAAATGACAACATGGATAGGATTCCTGGTCGCGGGGCTGACGCAACAGAAACCGGATTGATTTGACCGACAACATTCCCAACCAAGCTGCCTTGATTGCGGTTTTTCTGTGTCTCAAACTTAATGTGATTATACTCTGTATCAAGATCAGTCTGATCAGCCCCGGACGCATCGCCAGAACCGACCCGTTGTCGCATCATATTGATTAAGGAGCGCGGATCATGAAACACCAGATAACGACCATACCCCTGATCACGGCAACAGCGGGTTTGCCCGTCGCCCAGCCGGATTCCGCGGCAGAACGGATCAGCGAGAACGACCCGGCCGAGCGCGTCATGCTCGACTTCACTCAGGTGTACCCGGTAACTATCGAGGCATTCGTAGGGATTGATCAGGAACGCCGCAGGATGCAGGATCACGGCGTGCGCTATCTGCTGGTCACCGACCGGGACGACCATATCGCCGGTGTCATCAATGCCTATCGCATACAGGGTGAGAAACCCATGCAATACGCCCAGAGACAAGGGATCAGTTACCAGGACATCCATGTGGACATGATGATGCAGGCACTGGATCAGGTCCCCGCTGTGGATTACAACTTCGTCAGGCAATCCCTGGTCCGGCACGTCATCAGCACCATACAGGAACTGGAATATCCCTATGCACTGGTGATCGAAACCGATGCAAAGACCGGTAGAAAGCGGATCCGGGGGATTCTTACCTCGTCCTATATCAGCCGGGTGCTGGGCAGGAGCGTCTTTGCCCCACTGCATGCCGCAGGTTCCCTGGCGGATATGCAGCATGAACTGGAACATGCCGGTTGATGGGGCCCCCGCCCCGGAGCGAATGTTTAATGGTCGCCGGTCAGGGGGACAAATCCCACCGGCAGCACCGGCTTGGTGTGGAGTCGACCACTCCGGTCCTTTTCCACCACTTGCAGTGACTGGACATCATACCGGCCACCCACCGGGATGATCAGGCGTCCGCCCGGAGCAAGTTGTTCCAGCAGGGGTTCCGGGATCTTCTCGGGCGCGGCAGTAACCAGTATGGCGTCAAAGGGTCCCTGTTCGGGCCAGCCATGATATCCATCGCCGATTCTGACTGTGACGTTGTTGTAACCAAGTCTTTGCAGTAGTTTCGCAGCATTGCGCCCCAACTCCTCGATGATCTCGATGGTGTAAACCTGCCCGGCGAGTTCCGCGAGCACGGCGGCCTGGTAACCGGATCCGGTACCCACCTCCAGCACTACGGAATCCCGATTCACACCGGCGAGATCGGTCATGAGCGCGACGATATAGGGTTGGGAGATGGTCTGCCCACTGCCGATGGGAAGCGGCCGGTTTTCATAGGCATAGGTGCGTCTTTCCTCCGGGATAAACTCGTGTCGGGGCACCCGGGCCATCGCGGCCATGACCTCCGGGGCCAGGGACGCCCTGCCGGTATAGTCACGAGTGTCCGCCACCATCCGTTCGATGGCCAGAATCATTTCCTGTCGCTGGAGACTATATGTATCCTCCGCATGCAAAGACTGTATCATCGGAAGCATCAGAAAGACTCCTGTCAGCATCCACTTATTCATATACACATTTCGCTGGTTTCCTGAATTAAGGATAGCAAAACTCATAGCAGAATAAACACGCCTGCCGGGATCCTGTTGTTAAGCGGCTCTTTCCTGTCTGCACGACGCATAGCGATGCGCCAGCCGGGTCGTCTCCGGCAACCGGTAGCGGGTCGTACAGGCCAGCACATAATGGATGGCTCTCTCCAGTGAGATACGATGCCCCACCGAGACATACACTGGTTTCACTCCGGTGCGGGTTCGCAATACTGCGCCGATGACCTCGTCCCCATCCAAAAGTGGCGTCCATGCGCCTTTGCTATCCGCCACCGGCGTATGACTGCCTGTCAGACGGGTTTTGCCGACGCCGATCGCGGGCAGTCCCAGCAGCAAGCCGAGGTGGCAGGCCAGCCCGAAGCGGCGCGGATGCGCAAGCCCCTGTCCGTCGCATAACAACAGGTCCGGACTTCGCTGGAGCCGATCCATGGCCGCCAGGATGGCAGGAATTTCCCGAAAGGATAACAGTCCGGGGACATAGGGGAATCGGGTCGGAACCCTCGCTGTGACGGTTTCCTCCAGGCTGAGCGAGGGAAAATCGAGGATGACGACCGCCGCCCGGGTCGTCCGGCCCTGATCCTCAAATCCCACATCAATACCGGCTACACGGGCAGGTGTACGGACTCGATCAGCTACACGAATATACCGCCGCAAGCGATTCTGGATGGCAATCGCCTCCCGTGGAGTGACATCCCATGCATGCAGTAGCTTGTGGTTGTGGTCCATTCGGGCCTCATGCCAGGGATACCAGATTTCCCTTACTTTCCAGCCATTGTCGCCGGTCGCCGGCCCGTTTACGCGACAGGAGCATGTCCATAACCTGATCCGCCTGGCACGGCTGATCCGGAAGGGTAAGCTGCACCAGTCGCCGGGTATCCTGGGCCATGGTGGTTTCCCGCAACTGCAATGGATTCATTTCACCCAACCCCTTGAATCGCTGGACTTCGATCTGTCCCCGTTTTTTTTCCGCGGCAATCCGATCGAGCAGTCCGTCTTTGGCGGAATCATCCAGGGCATAATAGACCTCCTTGCCCACGTCGATCCGATACAGGGGTGGCATGGCCACGTAGACATGCCCCTGCTCGACCAGTGGCCGGAAATGCCGGAGAAAGAGGGCGCACAACAGGGTGGCGATGTGCAGGCCGTCAGAATCCGCATCAGCCAGGATGCAAACCTTGCCATAACGCAATCCGGTCAAGTTGTCGGATCCGGGATCCACGCCGATGGCAACCGCGATATCATTGACTTCCTTAGAGGCCAGGACCTCTGCGGAGTCCACTTCCCAGGTGTTCAGGATCTTGCCCCGCAAGGGCATCACCGCCTGAAATTCCCGATCCCTGGCCTGCTTCGCCGAGCCTCCCGCCGAGTCCCCTTCGACCAGGAACAATTCCGTGTGCAGCGGGTCCTGCAGGCAGCAGTCCGCAAGTTTGCCGGGCAGCGCCGGCCCCCCGGTGATCTTTTTACGCACCACCTGCTTGCGGGCGCGGAGCCGGGTCTGGGCATGTTCAATGGCAAGCTCGGCGATCCGCTCCCCCATTTCCACGTGCTGATGCAGCCACTGACTGAGGGCGTCATGAACTATGCCCGACACAAAACTGGTGCATTCCCGGGAATTCAGGCGTTCCTTCGTCTGACCGGAGAATTGGGGTTCATCCATCTTCACCGAGAGAATGTAGCAGCAGCGTTCCCATACATCCTCGGCGGCGAGTTTTACGCCTCGGGGAAACAGGTTGCGCGACTCGCAGAATTCCCTGATTGCCTCCAGCAATCCCTGCCGGAAGCCATTGACGTGGGTGCCGCCCTGGGTGGTCGGGACCAGGTTTACATAGCTTTCGGTAATCAACTCACCGGCTTCGGGCAGCCAGTGCACCGCCCAATCCGCAGCTTCGTGCCGGCCCTCCATCGAACCCATGAATGGTTCCGGAGGCAGCAACTCCTGGCCCGCCAAGGCCTCGGAAAGGTAGGTCCTTAGTCCGTCCTCATAATGCCATTCGGCTTGTTCGCCCGCTGCCTCATCATCCAGTTTCACACGGAGACCCGGACAGAGCACGGCCTTCGCCCGGAGTGTGTGTTTCAGTCTGGGTACAGCGATGCGGGTAGTATCAAAATATTTCGGATCGGGGATAAACCGGATGCTGGTGCCGGTGTTGCGTTTCCCCACCTCGCCTACTACTTTGAGCGGGCTTTGCCTTTCACCGCCGGCAAAACGCATATGGTATTCCTTTCCATCACGGCGGACCCACACATCCAGGTGTTGCGAGAGGGCATTGACCACCGATACGCCGACCCCGTGGAGACCGCCAGAGAAGCGGTAGTTTTTGCCCGAAAACTTGCCCCCTGCATGGAGGCGCGTAAAGATGACCTCCACTCCCGAGACTTTTTCACCCGGATGAGTGTCCACGGGCATACCGCGGCCATCATCGATTACCGTGATACTGCCATCCTTGCCCAGGATAACCTCCACTTTGGAGGCATGGCCGATGATTGCTTCATCCACACTGTTATCCACCACTTCCTGGACCATATGATTAGGCCGGCTGGTATCGGTATACATCCCAGGGCGTTTTCGTACCGGATCGAGACCGGTGAGAACTTCGATATCAGCAGCGTCGTATCGGTTACTCA